>NZ_JBEYWX010000012.1:0-213929 GCF_040644655.1 Streptomyces sp. NPDC046931 | reverse complement strand
CCGGGCGGGCGCGGGCGGCCGGCGGCGCCCGCGCTCATGTCTCCGCCCCGCTCGGCACCGCCGGCCGCCCGCTCCCGCCCAAGAGGCAGGCACACGGAGTATGAGGTCAAAACACGTCGTGGCTGGGGCGGTCGGCTCCACGGCTTTACGGAGCCACTTTGGCGCGAGCCTCGAAGATCATGGCCCCAACGTCGTGCTTTACCGGGCAGGTCCACAGACTGCCCGACGCGCCGGAAGCTTACGGGGCCATGATCACTCGCGCCAAAGCAGCGCCACCCCAAAGCCGCTACGCCGACCGCGTACCTATGCACGGGCTCTGGATCATCCACGGAGATGACGGTCACTTGGCGCTGGCGAGTCAGTCCCACCAAAACGACCAGTGCGTCCGCAGCGGCAAACTATCCGCGTACTCGGGGAAGGGTGTTGGCGGATCATCGACGATGTTGTCAGCGGTCGACAGGACATGCTCCAGGGCAAGCAGCTCCGCGTGCGCCGCGGTCCGCGGTGGGCGGGCAACGGAGACGAACAACTCGCCTCCCATTCCCACCACCCGAGCGCCGAACCGCTCCTCCCAGCTGCGCAGCAGCGCGCACACGAGCGGCAGCGGAGCCTCCGCATTCCAGCCGAGAAGTGCCGGTATATCGGCGCTGCGCTGTGCGGGGACCAGCACGAGGCTGCATCCGGCCAGCTGGTACGGGTTTGTGGCTATGAGGTGGCCGATCGTGCGCGCTGCAGCGTCCGCCGGGGAGGGATCAGCGTCCGTGACCGAAGTCGCCGGCGTCAGGCCCGGCCATGTCTCGAAGGATGGGCCCGGATCGTGCGGCCACGGCTCGATACCCTCGGGCACCGGCACCGGCTTCGGGTCCGTCCAATAGGGCAGACGACGGCGCCGGTACTCGGCGAAGTCCGAGGCTAGGACGTTCTCCAGACGGACAGCGGATATCTCGGCCAGGTCCGTCGGACGGCCCAGGAACGGTCCGCTCAGCAGTGGTACCAGCCCGGTGTCTTCCTGCCCGTGCAGCAAGGGTCGCCACACGCCATCGACGTCAGACGGCAGTTCGTCCGCAACCCAAACGCACACCGACCCCGAGGAGACGAACCGCCCCGGGGGAAGACCCTCTGGCAAGGCGAAAACCATGCTCGGACGATAGACCTCGACCCCCTTCGGTCGCACACCGCCCCATACGGCCGGGCTGCGTGCGTCGCCACTCAAGCCGTGCCCGCTGCGTGCCCGGTCCGGCGGGATGCAACGGGAACTCACGGGGAACAGCCGCGCCGATCACACTCCGGCCCAAGTCAGTGCCCTGCCAGGTCAGCCGCCACCCGCATACGGTGTCTTCCAAACTAGCTACGCGGGTTCGATTCCCGTCGCCCGCTCTGTATGGCTCAGGGCCAGGCCGGAGGGTTGTTCCTCCGCCTGGCCCTGATCCTTTCCGGGGACCTGGCCGGCCCCGCGCGCCCCCTGCGTGCACTAAAGTCCGCTGCGACCTGCGGAAAGTCCGCACCAGTGGGCTTCCGGGGGTACGGCATGCGTCGAAGAGCGGCGTCGCCCGGCGGGCTCACCTCATGGACGTGCGGCATGCTTGCCTGCTTCGTGTTGCTGACGGTGGCCACCGGGGTGGCGGGCCGGCACAAGTACCAGGTGCTGCTGGCACTGCCGCTGAAGCGGTCTGCCGACGGCCAGGCGTTGGCCAGGGCCGACATGTGATTCGGGAATCTGACCGGGTGGTCACAGGCGGCGTTCCTCGTGACCATGCTGCTGTTCGTCCTCCGGCTCGACAGCATGCGCTCGCTCGCAGACACCGTTTGGCCCCGGGGACAGCGCCGCCACCGTGCGTGGGTGCTCTTCGGCCGGCTGGTTCCACTGGCACAGCTGTTCGTCTAGCACAGCTGTTCGTCCCGAAGATGTTCGTCAACGATCTGTGGGCTGCCGCCCGGCCGGCGGCGCGGCGCCGTCGTGGCAACCCCTTGCTGACGGTGTGGTGGCTCACCGTTCTCGCCGCAGGCCACTGGGCCACGCTCGACCACTCGGCCCTGAAGCGGGCCGCGACAGCGGGCAGGGCCCGCCAGGCGCTGCGGCAGGTGATGCTCGGCGGTGGTCTGCACATCGGAGCCGCCGCGCTGACCATCGCCGTCGTCCGGCGGCTGAGCGTCATGCTGCACCGCGCCGTGATCGAGGGGCCGGCGAGGCCCGGCGGAATCACACCATAGCCAGGCGCGCGCCCCTTGCGTCCCCGGTTCCCTGCCCGGCCCCGTGCCATGCCCGGCCGTGGCTCACGGTTGCAGACGCCGTACGTCGACCGAGTACACCGGGCGGCAGCCGTACGGGGCGTACAGGGCGTCGCCCGGCAGGGCCGGGGATGCGCTGCCGGCGGTCGCGTCGACGTTGCCGCTGCCGCTGTGGCCCGGGCGGGTGGCCAGGAGTTTTCCGGTGCGCCGGTCCGGGGAGGCGAGCCGGCCGTTCGGGGAGGCGACATAGACGCGAGCGCCGGAGGCCGGCGGAGGGCCCGGGTTCTCCAGGGTGGAGCCGTTCTCCCAGTCCTGGCGGCCGGTGCACGGATCGACGGAGCGCACGCTGCCGTTACCCAGGGTGAAGTAGAGGGTGCCGCGCCGAGGTGCACGGCTGCCTGTGCCGGCCGGGGGCGGGCGAGCGGGACGCGGACCACCCGGGTGACGGGTCCAGGGTCGTGATCGCGCGGCACGTCGTGCCCATGTCCGCCTCGGCGAGGACCGGCCGGCCGCGGTCCCGGCCCAGGAGGGAGAGAGGCCCTCGGCCGCGGCGGTCCAGCGCGCGGCCCCCGTGGCCGGACGAGGAGGGAGATCCGGGTGCTCCCGGCCTCGCTCCGGCACAGCACCGCACGAGGTGGACCACCCCCCTCCCGCCGGAGCCCAGGCGGTCCTCGATGCGGTAACCGCCCACCTCCTTCGGGTCCTCGTCGCGCAGCGACACCCCGAACGCCCCTGGTTCGTCCCGGTCGGCTCCGGACCGCCCGCGCGGCCCGGAGCGGCCGTTCCGGTGCCGCCCCGGTCAGAAGCTGATCGAGTTGATGGTCTCCGCTATCGAGTTGAGGAAGCGGTTGATGGACGGAGCCATGCCGGTCGAGGCGAGGAAGAAGCCGAAGAGGATCGCCACGATCGCTGGGCCGGCCTTGATCGAGCCCCCTCGGATCAACACCACCAGGATGATCGCCAACAGCAGCACCACTGACAGCGAAATGGCCACAACTGATCACACCCTCGGTCGGTCCGCTCTCCCGGCCCGGGGGCGCCAACCCCTTGTGCACCCCCGCCAGAACCATCGTGCCACCAACCGGCCCGCGCTATGCGGCCCGTGAGGCATCGTCGGTCACCTCTGCCGCGGGCGCCGCGCGAGCGCACCGCCGGGTGATCGTGAACTCCACGCTCCCGCTCAGTAATTCGAGGCGCCGGCGGCGGGAATAGCGTCATAGATCGTTTCCATGTCCACGCATCGCGTTCGCAGGTTATTCGAATATCCCCCTCACCACCTCCATCGCCGGACATTCCGCCAGAGTCACCCGCGGACGGTATGCCCGCTTTAGTCTGGATGAATGGGGACACAACACCCCTATGTGGTAGGAAAATCGGTGTGTGCCAGAACACGCGACGGCAATGCGGACTCCGCCGGATCCGGGGTATCCGGGACTGATAAGCAGTAGGCGATTCGAGGGTTTTACGAGAGCCCTTCGAGAACGCTAGGGTGCCTCAGATGTTCCACGCCGCCTCTTCCTCCCCAAGAGCAACGGGCCCATCGTCGGCACCACTGTCGCGTGCGCCACTCCCCCCGGTCACATCACCCGCGGACGGAGTCCCGAGCCCACGCGCCGCCGAGCCGGCAAGACCGCCTGCCAGGCAGCGTGACGCCTTCTTCGACAACGCCAAGTACCTGGCGATCGTGCTGGTGGCCATGGGCCACTCCTGGGAGCCGCTGAAGGGCGGCAGCCGCGTCCTCCAGGCTGCGTACATGTTCGTCTACGCCTTCCACATGCCGGCGTTCATCGTCATCTCCGGCTACTTCTCCCGCAGTTTCGACATGCGCCCCGACCGGCTCAAGCGGCTGGTGACGGGCGTCCTGGTGCCGTACGTCGTGTTCGAGACGGCGTACGTCCTCTTCAAACGCACCGTGGGCGGGGACCCCGGCCTGCCGATCAGCCTGCTCGACCCCTGGTACCTGACCTGGTTCCTGGCCGCGCTCTTCATCTGGCGCATGACCACCCCGCTGTGGAAGCTGGTCCGGCAGCCGGTGCCGCTGGCCGTCGTGATCGCCATGCTGGCGTCCGTCTCCCCCGACATCGGTGACGACCTCGACCTCCAGCGTGTGCTGCAGTTCCTGCCGTTCTTCGTCATCGGTCTGTCGCTGAAGCAGGAGCACTTCCGGCTGGTACGGCGCCGCTCGGTGCGGATCCTGTCGGTGCCGGTGTTCGCCGGTGCGCTCGCCGTGGCCTGGTGGGCGGTGCCGCGGATGAACCCGTCCTGGTTCTACCACCGCGACAGCGCACAGGAGTTGGGCGTGCCGTGGTGGTGCGGTCCGGTGATGGTGCTCGCGCTGCTGAGCTGCTCGCTGCTCCTCAGCGTCTGCTTCTTCGCCTGGGTGCCGGGCCGGAAGACGTGGTTCACGACGCTGGGCGCGGGCACCCTGTGCGGCTATCTGCTGCACGGGTTCTTCGTGAAGTGCGCGGACTACCAGGGCTGGTACGACGCGGCCTGGCTGCACCGGCCCTTGGGCGCGGTGTCCGTGACGCTCCTCGCGGGTGCGCTGGTGACGCTGCTGTGCACGTCACCGGTGCGGCGGCTGTTCCGGTGTGTGATGGAGCCGGAGATGGACTGGGCGTTCAGAAGGGACGCGGCGGCGCAGGCGCGGGAGCGTGCGAAGGCCTGAGCGAGCCGCCGCTTAGCTTCGCGCTCGCTTGCCCTTCGCGCTCGCTTGCCCTTCCCGCCCACGCCCCTTCCCCCCCACGCCCCTTCCCGCTGGACGCGGAAGGGGGCTCAGCGGTTCAGCGGGCCGCGGACTGTGCCGTCGGGCCCTCCCGGCAGATCAGCAGCAGCGCCCTGTCGTCGTTGACGTCCTTCGCCACCGCCTCGATCAGATGCCAGGCGGCACCGCGGAAGCCGCCCGCCACATAGCGGTCGGCTTCGCCCGTGAGGCGGTCCATGCCCTCGACGATGTCGCGGTCGGCCGTCTCCACCAGGCCGTCCGTGAACAGCATCAGCACATCGCCGGGGCGCAGTGTGCCCTTCACGGAGTCGAACTGGGCGCCGTCGTAGACCCCGAGGAGCGGGCCTTCCGCCGCCTTCTCCTCCCAGCGGCCGCTGCCCGCGCTGAGCTGGAGGCCCGGCGGATGGCCGGCCGAGTACAGTTCGTAGTCGCCCGACTCCAGGTCCAGGACGAGATGGATGGAGGTCGCGAAGCCCTCGTCCCAGTCCTGGCGCAGGAGATAGCCGTTGGCGGCGGGGAGGAAGGCGTGCGGCGGCAGCGAGCCCAGC
Source organism: Streptomyces sp. NPDC046931 (assembly GCF_040644655.1). Taxonomy (NCBI): domain Bacteria; kingdom Bacillati; phylum Actinomycetota; class Actinomycetes; order Kitasatosporales; family Streptomycetaceae; genus Streptomyces; species Streptomyces sp. NPDC046931. The sequence goes on along the minus strand of NZ_JBEYWX010000012.1, from coordinate 208,427 downwards.
AGGCCGCCGAACGCTCCGGACAGCAGCAGGGCGCGCGAGCCGGCGTCCATGCCCTTGCCGGAGACGTCGGTCAGGACGACCTCCAGTGTTCGGCCCCCGTTCGTGCGGGCGGCCACCACGAAGTCGCCCGAGAACGACTGTCCGCCCGCCGGTCTGAGCGCCATCTCACGATGCCAGCCCACCGGCAGCTTCGGCAGCTTGCTCTGGACCCGGATGCGTTCGCGCAGGTCGAAGAGCATGGTTCCGCCGCGCCGCCAGGGCACGCCGACCCGGCTGCGGAACTGCGCGATCAGCAGCCCGAAGAACCCGCAGGCCGCGACCACCAGGACGATGCCGGGCGTGACCCGGGACGGACCCTCGGTGTACGGGCCAAGCTTGACCGACTCGACGATCAGCGCGGTGGCCGCCGCGGCGTACAGGCCGAGCAGGCTCGAGGGGCGCAGCAGCAGGCCGCCGGCGACGATCGGCAGGACGAGGACCGCGGGAGAGCACCACACGGGATCGACCAGGGTGGTCGCCGCGATCAGGGGAACCATCAGCAGCAGTCCGGCCAGCGCCACCCAGTCCGAGCCGTCCCCCCGGAAGTAGTCCACCGCGGATCTGCGCACGCCGGTTCGGGCCCGGTGCCACTGCATCCTCAACCGGGCCGTGAAGGTCTCGGCTTCCGCGCGCCGCTCTCGTCCTGCTGCCATTGCTTCGGGACCCTATCCATCGGACCAGGTGCTTGGCACGGGAGGTCGCACTTGTCCCCCCTCCGAGCGCTGAACTTCACAGGAACCGGGCCCCCGCGACCGAGGAGAAATCCACTCGCTCGTCCCGCATTGCCCTGGTAGGCATGGCCCATGACGACGGACGTGCGGGTGCTGCGGCACGACGAGTGGGACAACTGGTACGGCAACCTCCTCCGGGCGTTCGGCGGGGCGCAGGAATCACCGGAAGAGCGGGCGCTCTGGAAGGAACTCACACCGTTCGACCGTTGTCTGGGCGTATGGGACGACCGGGAGTGTGTGGGTACGGCGGGCGCGTTCCGTTTCCGGCTCACGGTCCCCGGCGGTGCCCCGGTCCGGACGGCCGGCATCACGATGGTGAGCGTCGCGGCGACGCATCGCCGGCGCGGGGTGCTGACGTCGATGATGCGCCGGCAGCTGGACGACATCCGTGACTGGGGCGAGCCGCTGGCCGTGCTGACCGCGTCCGAGCCGGCGATCTACGGCAGGTTCGGGTACGGCGTCGGGACCTTCCAGCTGGGCGCGGAGATCGACACGAGCCGCGTGCACCTGTCCGTTCCGGCCGGTACCGATGAGGTACGGCTGCGGTACGCGTCCCCCGCCGATGTCCTCGACGCGTGCGAGGCGGTCTACGCACGGTTGGTGCCCTCCCGCCCCGGCATGCCGGCCCGGGAGCCCGGCTGGGAGCGGCTGTTCCTGCTCGACCCGCCGGGCGAGCGGGACGGGGCGTCATCGCTTCAGTGCGTGGTCGCCGAGCGGGACGGGGAGATCACGGGGTACGCCCGCTTCCGCACCAAACTCGACTGGGGGGTCACCGGGCACAACGGCACGGTCGCCCTGAAGGATCTGGCCGCGCTGGACCCGGCGACGGACGCGGCGCTGTGGCGTTTCCTGTTCGGTATAGACCTGACGACGACGCTGACCGTGCACGGTCGGCCGCAGGACGAGGGCTGGCAGCATCTGGTGTCCGACATACGGCGGTGCCGGCCACGGCTGCGGGACGCGCTCCATGTGCGTCTCGTCGACGTCGGGGCGGCGCTCCAGGCCCGGACGTACCAGGCGCCGGTGGACGTGGTGGTCGAGGTGGAGGACGCCTTCTGCCCGTGGAACGAGGGGCGCTGGCGGCTGACGGGGGACACGAAGGGCGCGTCCTGTGCGCGTACGGACGACACGGCCGATCTCGCCCTGTCGGTGCGGGAGTTGGGGTCGGCGTACCTGGGCGGGGTGTCGCTCACGGCGCTGGCGGCGGCCGGACGGGTACGGGAGCTGCGGCAGGGGGCGCTGGCGGAGGCGTCGCTCGCGTTCGGCTCGGCGGTGGCGCCCTGGCTGCCGCACGGGTTCTGACCGCTCGGTGACGGCTACCGCTTCTGGCAGCCCGGGCACCAGAAGAGGTTGCGGGCGGCGAGATCGGCGGTGCGGATCTCGCCGCCGCAGACGTGGCAGTGCAGGTTCGCCCTGCGGTACACGTACACCTCGCCACCGTGGTCGTCCACGCGCGGCGGGCGCCCCATGACCTCGGGCGTGTGTTCGGGGCGGACGGTGTCGATGCGGTTGTTGCGGACGCCCTCGCGCATCAGGCCGACGAGATCGGCCCAGATCGCGTCCCACTCGGCCGGGGAGATGTCCTTGCCGGGGCGGTACGGGTCGACACCGTGCCGGAAGAGGACCTCGGCACGGTAGACGTTGCCCACACCGGCGATGACCTTCTGGTCCATGAGCAGGGCGGCGATGGTCGTACGGCTGCGGGAGACGCGACGGTAGGCGGCCGCGGGGTCGGCGTCCTCGCGGAGCGGGTCGGGGCCGAGGCGGGCGTGCAGTGCGTCCTTCTCCTCGTCGGTGATCAGCGCGCAGGTGGTGGGGCCGCGCAGGTCGACGTACGAGACGGGGTTGGCGAGGCGGAGGCGGACCGTGTCGGTGGGCCTGGGCGCGGGGGTGTCACCGAAGGCGACCTTGCCGAAGAGGCCGAGATGGATGTGCACCCAGTCGCCGCCGCGGAAGCCGAGGAAGAGGTGTTTGCCGTGGGCGTCGGCGGTGTGCAGCTCGGCGCCGTCGAGCAGCGCGGCGGCATCGGCGAACTTGCCCTGGGGGCTGGAGACGGCGACGGGCCCGCCGGCGAACCGTGCGGCGTAGTCCCCGGCCAGCCGGTGAATCGTGTGCCCCTCCGGCACGCTCGCCCCTTTCGGATCGTCCGTGTGCCGCCGTACCCGTGGTACGGCGGCACACCGGGGGCGCACGGCCCCCGGTTCACGCCCTTCCGGCGCCCGGCGGGCGCCGGAATCAGTCCTGCGGGTGGTGGGCGGGGATCGGCGGCAGGTCGCCCGTGGTCTCGTAGGCCGACAGCATGTCGATGCGCCGCGCATGCCGCTCGTCACCCGAGAAGGGTGTGCTCAGGAACGTCTCGACGAACTTCGTCGCCTCGTCCTGTGTGTGCATCCGCGCGCCGATCGCGACGACGTTCGCGTTGTTGTGCTGACGGCCGAGCGACGCCGTCTCCTCGCTCCAGGCGAGGGCCGCCCGTACGCCCTTCACCTTGTTCGCGGCGATCTGCTCGCCGTTGCCCGAGCCGCCGATCACGATGCCCAGGGCGTCGGGGTCCGCCGCGGTGCGCTCCGCCGCGCGGAGGCAGAACGGCGGGTAGTCGTCCTGGGCGTCATAGATGTGGGGCCCGCAGTCGACGGGCTCGTGGCCGGCGGACTTGAGCCACTCGACGAGGTGGTTCTTCAGTTCGAAGCCGGCATGGTCGGAGCCGAGATACACGCGCATGGTCCGAGTGTGTCACGCCCGCCACCGATCGGCTTCGCGGGGTTCCGACCCAAAAAGATGTGACCTACACCATTGATGCTCAAGGAAACCTCAAGTAACAATTTGGATTCACAGGTTCCCGAATTTCTTCGCCTCAGATTCACTGGACCGGCTCGTACACCGCTCGTATGAGCCCCCGTACTCCGCGTGCTCCGCGCCGTACGGGGCCCGTATTCGTACGTGCGTGTGTCCCCCACATCCCCGTACTCCCGGCTCAAAGGAAATCTCCTTTATGACCTCGCAGCCGACCCCCACAAAGGCCGGAAACGCCCCCGGCCGCGCCGGAGACTCCGGCGGCGGCCTTCAGGCCGGACTCAAGAACCGTCATCTGTCGATGATCGCCATCGGCGGCGTCATCGGCGCCGGTCTGTTCGTCGGATCCAGTAGCGGCATCGCCACCGCCGGTCCCGGCATCCTGCTCTCCTACGCCCTCGTCGGCACGCTCGTGGTGCTGGTGATGCGCATGCTGGGCGAGATGTCCGCCGCGAACCCCACCTCCGGCTCCTTCTCCGCGCACGCGGACCGCGCCCTCGGCCGCTGGGCCGGTTTCTCGATCGGCTGGCTGTACTGGTTCTTCTGGGTGGTCGTGCTCGCCGTGGAGGCCACAGCGGGCGCCAAGATCCTCCAGGGCTGGATCCCGGCCGTGCCCCAGTGGGGCTGGGCCCTCATCGTCATGATCGTGCTGACCGCGACCAACCTGGTCTCCGTCGGCTCCTACGGTGAGTTCGAGTTCTGGTTCGCCGGTATCAAGGTCGTGGCGATCGGCGCCTTCATCGTCGTCGGCGCCCTCGCCGTCTTCGGTGTGCTGCCCGGCGTGCACAGCGACAAGGCCGGGCTGAGCAACCTAACCGCCCACGGCGGCTTCCTGCCGCACGGGCCGGGGGCGATCCTCACCGGTGTGCTGCTCGTCGTCTTCTCCTTCATGGGCAGCGAGATCGCCACGCTGGCGGCCGGTGAGTCCGAGGACCCGCAGCGTGCGGTGACCAAGTCCACCAACAGCATCATCTGGCGCATCGGCGTGTTCTACCTGGGCTCGATCCTCGTGGTCGTCTCCCTGCTGCCGTGGAACGACCCGTCGATCAAGGAGCAGGGCTCGTACGTCGCCGCCCTGAACTCCCTGGGGATCGCGCACGCCGGTCAGATCATGAACTTCATCGTGCTGACGTCGGTGCTGTCCTGCCTGAACTCCGGCCTCTACACGGCCTCCCGCATGGCCTTCTCGCTCGGCCGGCGCGGTGACGCTCCGAAGGCCTTCGCCCGGACCACCAGCCGTGGTGTGCCGATGGCGGCGATCATCGCCTCCGTCCTCTTCGGCTTCGTGGCGGTGTTCTTCAACTACAAGTTCCCGGACTCGGTCTTCCTCTTCCTGGTCAACTCCAGCGGTGCGGTCGCCCTCTTCGTCTGGCTGGTGATCTGCTTCTCCCAGCTGCGGATGCGGAAGATCATCCAGCGTGAGGCGCCGGAGAAGCTGGTCGTGAAGATGTGGCTGTACCCGTACCTGACCTGGGCCACCGCCGCACTGATCGTGTTCGTCCTCGGCTACATGCTGACCGACACGGAGCACGACGGACGCGAGACGGTGCTGCTGTCGCTGCTCGTGGCGGCGGTCGTGCTCGTGATCGCCGTGGTCAAGCAGAAGCTGGGCGGCGGCCGGGCCGCCGAGCCGGCCGCGGACGCGGAGCAGGCGCGGGCGGAGGTCGGTGCCTGACCGGCGCGTGAGCGTCGAGAAGGGCCCCGTGGCATACGGCCGCGGGGCCCTTCCGCATACGGTGGCACCGATGCGGGACGCGGCGGGGCGTCCCCGGGGCCGAGCGCGACACAGGCCCCCGGGTCAGTGATGACCTGACGGCTTATGTCCGGTTATGCCGCCATGCTGAGGGTCATGGATCTTCTGAAAGGCTCCACAGACCAGCTCGTCCTCCGCCCCGGCGACATCGGCTACGAGGAGGAACTCTCAGGCTTCCAGACGGGGTTCACCCTACGGCCCGACGTGGTCTTCGCCGCCTCCTCGACGCGGGACGTGGCCGCCGCGGTCGCCTACGCGGCCGAGCGGGGACTCCCGGTCGGTGTCCAGGCCACCGGGCACGGGCTGCCGGGCGACGCGGACGGCGGCGTCCTGATCACGACGAAGCGCATGGACCGTGTCACCGTCGACCCCGAGGCCCGTACCGTCCGCATCCAGGCGGGTGCGCGCTGGGGGCAGGTCGTGGCCGCCGCCGTGCCGTACGGGCTCGCCCCGTTGAACGGCTCGGGGCCGGGCGTGGGTGCCGTCTCCTACATCCTGGGCGGCGGCCTCGGCATTCTCGCCCGCCGTTTCGGCTACGCGGCCGACCACGTGCGCTCCCTGGAGGTCGTCACCGCGGACGGCCGTACGCGCACCGTCACCCGGGCCGGCGACCCCGATCTGTACGGGGCCCTGCTCGGCGCGGGCCATGCCTTCGGCGTGGTCACCGAGCTGGAGATGGACCTCGTCCCGGTGCCCCGCCTGTACGGCGGGGTCCTCTCCTTCGACGGGCACGCGGTCCCCCCGGTGGCCGTCCTGCGCGCCTACCGGAAGTGGACCGAGAGCGTGCCCGAGGAACTGACGTCGTCCCTCTCCGCGGTCTCCCACCCCGACATCCCGGCGCTGCCCCCGCAGCTGCGCGGCCGGTACATCGTCTCGGTCCGCCTCGCCCACACCGGCGCCGACGGCGAGTGGCTCGTCGCCCCGCTGCGGGAGATCGGCCCGGCGCTCGAGGACTCGCTGCGCGAGATGCCGTACGCCGACAGCCACACCATCCACAAGGACCCCGAATTCCCCCATGCGTACTACGGGGACAGCGCGGTGCTCGACGACCTCGACGTGGAGGCGGGCGCCCGCCTGATGGCGCGCACCGGGCCGGGCGCGCCGTCCCCGTGCGTGCTCCAGATCAACCACTTGGGCGGGGCGCTGGCGAGGGAGGCCCCCAACTGCGTACCGCACCGCGCGGGACGCTATCTGGTGCGGCTGCTCACGATGCGCACCCGCGAGGCCGCGCGGGCGCTGCTGGATCCGGCGTTCGCCGAGGTGGAGCCGTGGACGGTCGGGCGCGCCCTCAACTTCGCGTTCGGGTCCGGGGACCGCACGGAGGGTCTGTACGACGCCGGAACGCACAAGAGGCTCGCCGGGCTGAAGGTGCGATACGACCCGGCGAACCTCTTCCGCAGGAACTACGGCGGCTTCGACGTCACTTCCTGACGGGCGTCACTTCCTGACGGGCGTCACTTCCTGACGGGCGTCACTCCCCGACAGGCGTCACTCCCGACGGGCGTCACGCGCTGAGACGGCGTCACTTGCGGACGAGCTTCCAGGCGGTGGGCAGCAGGCCCATCGCCAGGGCCGCCTTCAGGGCGTCGCCGATCAGGAAGGGGGTGAGCCCGGCCGCGAGCGCGGCGGACAGGGACATGCCGGTGGCCAGCATCAGATACGGGACACCGACCGCGTAGACGATCGCCTCGCCCAGCAGCATCGCGCCGGCCGTGCGCAGTACCGAGCGGTCGGCGCCGCGGCGCGCCAGGGCGCCCACGGCGGCGGAGGCGAGCAGCATGCCGATGATGTAGCCGAAGGAGGGGGCGGCGGCGCCGGAACCGCCGCCGGCGAACCACGGCACGCCGGCGACACCGGCCAGCGCATACAGGGCGAGCGACAGGAAACCGCGGCCGGCGCCGAGGGAGGTGCCCACGAGCAGCGCGGCGAAGGTCTGTCCGGTCACCGGCACCGGCGAACCCGGCACGGGCACCGAGAGCTGCGCGGCGAGCCCGGTGAGCACGGCACCGCCGACCACGAGCGCGACGTCGCGCACGCGGGACGCGGGAAGCAGATCGGCGAGGACCTCGCCGGGGCGGGCAACTGTGGCGGTGGCGGTGCTCATGGGAACTCCGGCGATGGGAACGGTTCGGGACACGGCGACGCTATCCCAGGCCCGCTGAAGTGATCACCGTCAGCGCTCGACAAAGGCCGGATCCGGGACTTGGTGGGCTATGCACAAAAGCCGGCGCTCACACATGATGCGGCGTGATCCCGGTCACTGAGGTGAGGGCGGTGACGCCGGGAGGGGTCGACCGAGGGCAACTGTAGGGTTTCGCCAACTGGGTTGGCCATGCTCATGGCTCCCGTCCCCTACTCGCACGACGATCACCGGGTAACCGGGGGTTCACCATCCGTACAGCCGGCGTCCGGATAGTGGGCAGCCTCTTCGCCGGAGCGGACAGGCTGCCCAGACTGTGGGGGTTTTTGCCCGACTCTTGCAATTGACAAGGCGCGCCCCATGCCAAGTACCACTGTCGAGACCCCGCCCGAGACCGGGGCCTCCCTGTCCCACGGCCTGAAGCAGCGCCATCTGTCGATGATCGCCCTCGGTGGCGTGATCGGTGCCGGCCTGTTCGTCGGCTCCGGCGCGGGCATCGCCGCCGCCGGCCCGTCGATCGTGATCGCGTACGCCGTCTCCGGTCTGCTCGTCATGCTGGTGATGCGGATGCTCGGCGAGATGTCGGCCGCCTACCCCTCCTCGGGTTCCTTCTCCGCGCACGCCGAGCGGGCCATCGGCCCCTGGGCGGGCTTCACCGCCGGCTGGTCGTTCTGGGTGCTGCTGTGCACGGCCGTCGGCCTGGAGGGCATCGGCGCCGCGAAGATCGTCACCGGCTGGCTGCCGGGAACGCCCGAGTGGGCCTGGGTGGCGCTGTTCATGGTGGTCTTCTGCGGCGCGAACCTGGCCGCGGTGAAGAACTTCGGTGAGTTCGAGTTCTGGTTCGCGGCCCTCAAGGTCGGCGCGATCACGCTGTTCCTGGTGCTCGGCGTGCTGGCGATCGCCGGTGTGCTGCCCGGCACCGACTCCCCGGGCTCCTCGAACCTCACCGGCTTCCTGCCCCACGGCAGCCAGGGCTTTGTCATCGGCCTGCTCGCATCGGTGTTCGCGTACGGCGGTCTGGAGACCGTCACCATCGCCGCGGCGGAGTCCCCGGACCCGATCCGGGGTGTGGCGAGCGCGGTCCGTACGGCGATGTGGCGCATCGCGCTCTTCTACATCGGCTCGATGGCGGTCATCGTCACCCTCGTCCCGTGGAACGGGAAGGAGATCGTCGAGAAGGGCCCCTACGTGGCGACCCTCGACCACCTGGGCATTCCGGGGGCCGGCCGGCTGATGAACGTGGTGGTGCTGGTCGCGCTGCTGTCCGCGATGAACGCCAACATCTACGGCTCCTCGCGCATCGCGTACTCGCTGGTGGAACGCGGCCAGGGCCCGAAGGCGCTCGGCAGGGTGTCCGGCGGCGTTCCCCGGGCCGCCGTGCTGACCTCCTCGGTGTTCGGCTTCGTGTGCGTCGTCCTCAGCTACTGGCGGCCGAACGACGTCTTCCCCTGGCTGCTGAACATGATCGGCGCGGTGATCCTGGTCGTCTGGTTCTTCATCGCGGTCTCCCAGCTGCGTCTGCGCCGCCGCCTGGACCGGGAGGCGCCCGGGCGGCTGGTCGTGCGGATGTGGGCGTTCCCGGTGCTGACCTGGGTCGCACTGGCGGGCATGGCGGCGATCTTCGTCCTGATGGCGCGGCAGCCGGACACACGCGTACAGCTGTACTCGACGGGCGGCATGACGCTGTTCCTGGCCGTCGTGGGCTACGCCCGGCAGCGGGCCCGCGCCCGGGGCTGACGCCACCGATCGAGAGAAGGCCGGGAAGGCCCCCACGCCGACGACACGTGGGGGCCTTCATGTTGTCCGTCCTGTCCCCGCCCGGATCTTCTTGTTGTTAGCGTGTACTTGCAATCCATTTGCAGTAAGACACCCGGAGGGGACCGCCCTGCTGCTCGCCCCCCTGACGGCCCCCGAAGCGTCCTGCCGTGATCGTCTTCTCACCGTTCACCGGCAGGCGGAGAAAGGGGAGACCCCCGCGAGGATGAGGCTCGCGGGGGTCTCCCGGTACGCGGCGGGCGTCGTCAGAGGTTGCTGAAGTCCGGCCCCTTGGTACGGGTGCGCTTGATCTCGTAGAAGCCCGGGATCGAGGCGACCGCCAGGGTGCCGTCCCACAGCTTCGCCGCCTCCTCGCCCTTGGGGGCCGGGGTCACCACCGGGCCGAAGAACGCGATCTGCTCGCCGTCGGCGCCCGGGACCGCGATCACCGGGGTGCCCACCTCCTGGCCGACCTTCTCGATGCCCTCCTTGTGCGAGGCGCGCAGCTCGGCGTCGAACTCGAAGTCCTGCTGCTCGGCGTAGTCGATCAGGTCCGCGGGCAGGCCGACCTCCTCGAGCGCGGCGGCGATCGCCTCGATCGTCGGGCCCTCGCCCTGGTTGTGGAAACGCGTGCCGAGGGCCGTGTACAGCGGGCCGAGGACGTCCGCGCCGTGCTTCTGCCATGCCGCGGTGACCACGCGCACCGGCTGCCACGCCTTGGTCGCCAGCATCTCCCGGTACTCCTCGGGCAGCTGGTCCAGCTTGTCCTCGTTGAGCACGGCGAGGCTCATGATGTGCCAGCGGACCTCGATGTCCCGGACCTTCTCCACTTCCAGGACCCAGCGGGAGGTCATCCAGGCCCAGGGGCACAGCGGGTCGAACCAGAAGTCGACGGGGGTCTTGCCGGAAGCGGTCACGGTCTCGGACATGACTCTCCTAGGTACGCGGTCGTTTACGGGGCAACGTCGGAGGTCACGCCCGCCATTCCCGGGAACCTCCACGAGGTGCGCCCGGGTGCCCCGGATCAGGGGCACATGGCAGGATCGGTCCTTGTCCGCCGATCCAGCCGACCCAAGGGAGTGCCCCTCTTGCCCGGTGAGAACCTGTCCCGCGACGAGGCCCGGGAGCGGGCCGCCCTGCTGTCCGTCGACGGGTACGACGTGTCGCTCGACCTGCGCTCCGCGGTGGGCGAGGCACCCGGCGCCACGGACGGCGAGCCGCGCACGTTCCGCTCGGTCACCACGATCCGCTTCCGCTGCGCCGAGCCGGGCGCCACGAGCTTCGCGGACCTGGTCGCCCCGAGCGTCACCGCCGTCTCGCTCAACGGCAAGGACCTCGACCCCGGCGAGGTCTTCGACGGCACCCGCATCCGGCTGGAGGACCTGGCCGCCGAGAACGAGCTGGTGGTCGACGCCCGGTGCGCCTACTCCCGCACCGGTGAGGGCCTGCACCGCTTCGTCGACCCGGAGGACGGCGAGGTGTACCTGTACACGCAGTACGAGCCCGCCGACTCGCGCCGCGTCTTCGCGAACTTCGAACAGCCCGACCTCAAGGCCCCCTTCCGCTTCGAGGTCCGCGCCCCCGAGGGCTGGACGGTGTGGAGCAACGGCGCCGGCGAGCGGCACGACGGGGTGTGGCGGTTCGCGGAGACGAAGCCGATCTCCACGTACATCACCTGCGTCGTGGCGGGCCCGTACCACTACGTCACGGACACCTACAGCCGCACCCTCGACGACGGCACGACGCTGGAGATCCCCCTCGGCGCGATGTGCCGCAAGGGCCTGGCCCGGCACTTCGACGCGGACGACGTCTTCCTGGTCACCAAGCAGGGACTGGACTTCTTCCACGACCACTTCGACTACCCGTACCCCTTCGGGAAGTACGACCAGGCGTTCGTGCCCGAGTACAACCTCGGCGCGATGGAGAACCCGGGCCTGGTCACCTTCCGCGAGGAGTACATCTTCCGCGGCAAGGTAACCCAGGCGTCGTACGAGCGCCGGGCCAATGTGATCCTGCACGAGATGGCCCACATGTGGTTCGGCGACCTGGTGACCATGGTGTGGTGGGACGACCTGTGGCTGAAGGAGTCCTTCGCGGACTTCATGGGCTCCTTCTCGCTGGTGGAGGCGACCCGCTTCACCGACGGCTGGATCACCTTCGCCAACAACCGCAAGGCGTGGGCCTACCGCGCCGACCAGCTGCCGTCCACGCATCCGATCACGGCGGACATCCGCGACCTGGAGGACGCCAAGCTCAACTTCGACGGCATCACCTACGCCAAGGGCGCGTCGGTGCTGAAGCAGCTGGTGGCGTACGTGGGGCGGGAGGCGTTCCTGGAGGGTGCGCGCCGCTACTTCAAGCGGAACGCCTACGGCAACACGCGCCTCGCCGACCTGCTGTCGGTCCTTCAGGAGACGAGCGGCCGGGACATGACGGCCTGGTCGCGCTCCTGGCTTCAGACGGCGGGCGTCAACTCGCTCACCCCGCAGGTGCTGTTGGGCGCGGACGGCCGGATCGCCGAGCTGTCGGTTCTCCAGGAGGCGCCGGAGTCGCATCCCGAACTGCGGCCGCACCGGGTGGCGGTGGGCCTGTACCGGAGCGAGGGGGACGCGCTCGTCCGGTACGCGCGCGCCGAGGTGGACGTGCACGGTCCACGGACGGTGGTCGGTGAACTGACGGGCACCGAGGCCCCGGAGCTGGTCCTGGTCAACGACGACGACCTCACGTACTGCAAGATCCGCTTCGACGACACCTCGCTCGCCACCCTGAAGGACCGCCTCGGCTCCCTCACCGACCCGCTGGCACGCGCGCTGTGCTGGTCGGCGCTGTGGAACCTGACTCGGGACGCGCTGCTGCCGGCCCGGGACTTCATCGACCTGGTGCTCCGGTTCGCGGGCCGGGAGTCCGACATCGGCGTGCTCCAGATGCTGCACAACTGGGCGCAGTCGGCGCTGACGTACTACGCCGCTCCCGAGTGGCGGGAGACCGGCGGCCGGCTGCTGGCCCAGGGCGCGCTGCACGAGCTGCGGCAGGCGGAGCCGGGCGGCCAGCACCAGCTGACGTGGGCGCGGTTCTTCGCGGCGGTGGCCCGCGACGAGGCCGATCTCGGGCTGCTGCGGGCGCTGTTGGAGGGCACGGCGGAGATCGAGGGCCTGGACGTGGACCAGGAGCTGCGCTGGGCGCTGCTGGAGCCGCTGGCCGCGCACGGGGCGGCGGACGAGTCGGTGCTCGCGGCAGAACTGGCCCGCGACGATACGGCCTCCGGGAAGCGGCACCAGGTGCGCTGCCTGGCCGCGCGCCCCTCGGCGGCGGTCAAGGCACAGGCGTGGGCGCAGGTCGTCGAGTCGGACACGCTGTCGAACGCGCTCGTGGAGGCGACCATCGCGGGGTTTGTGCGGCCCTCGCAGCGCGAACTGCTCGCGCCGTACACCGCGATGTACTTCGCGGCGATCGACCGGGTGTGGTCCGAGCGGTCCATCCAGATCGGGATGGACGTGGTCAGCGGTCTGTTCCCCGCGCTCCAGGACTCCCCGGAGACCCTCGACGCGACGGACGCGTGGCTGTCGGAGCACCAGGACGCGCCGCCCGCGCTGCGCAGGCTGGTCCTCGAGGCGCGCGACGACCTGGCGCGCACCCTGCGCGGGCAGGCGTGCGACGCGGAGGCGGGCCGCTAGACGCCGGGTTCGGGCGGCGGTCCCACGGACGGCCCCCCGGACGGACCCCGGGAAGGGCCTCGGGGAACGACAGTTACGAAATACGAGTATCCGAACCCGTAACCCGTCGTTCCCCCCTCCCGGACCAGCCCCTTTCGGCAGTCGAACGCCCGTACTTTAGCTCTATATTGTCCGGATTTGTCGACAGGCGTGTAACAGCGGTTAGCGGACGGATCGGACACGGGAACTCCGGGGTCATGAACCACAACACCCCGCTCTCCCCCCGCCCCCTCCGCCATCTGTCGGAGGTGCAGCGCCGGGTGCTGACCACCGCCCAGCTGCGCGCCCACGGTGTGACGGCCGACAAGGCCGCCGAGCACGCCCGGCCCGGCGGCCCCTGGCAGCAGTTCCTGCCCGGCGTGTACCTGCTGCACCAGGGTCCGCCGACCTCCGAGGAACGCCTGCACGCGGTGCTGCTCTACGCGACCCGCTCGCCCCTCGCCGTACCGGCCGCCGGTGTCCCGCCACAGCCGGACGCCAACGGCCCGCACGCCCCGCTGCGCTACCCCGACGCGATGCTCACGGGCCTGGCCGCGCTGACCCTGCACGGCTTCTCCTGCACGCCCACGCTGCCGTCCCTGGAGCACATCGACGTCCTCGTCCCGCGCTCCCGGCGGCTGCGCAGCACCGGCAGCGCGCGGGTGATCCGCACTCCGCTGCTGCCCGCCCCGCACGTGGTCACCGGCGTGCCGGTGGCGCCGGTCCCGCGCGCGCTGGCCGACGCCGTGGACCGGCTGCCGGACGCGGACACGGTGCGCCGGCTGCTGACCGAGGCGGTGCGCGGCGGCCACTGCGAGCCGGCCGCGGTGGTCCGGGAGTTGAACCAGGCGAGGCTGCTGAGCCGCCCGCACGTGGTGGACGCGGTGGACTCGCTGCTGGCGGAGGGCCGGGCGATCGCGGAGGACCGCCTGTACCGGATGGTGCGCGAGCACGGCCTTCCGGACCCCGTCTGGAACGTGAACCTCAGGCTCCCGGGCGGCCCATGCCTCGGCGGCCTGGACGCGTACTGGCCCGAGCAGGCCGTGGCGGTGGAGCTGGACACCCGCGCCTCGCGCCACCGCCACCGGCAGGACGACGACGCGGAGTGGTCGGAGTACGCCCGCAAGCGGGAGCACCTGGAACGGCTCGGGATCACGGTCGTCCACATCACGCCGAGGAAGCTGCGGGACGCGCCCGAGCAGCAGGCGACGGTGGTCCGCACGGCCCTGATGGCATCGGCGGACCGCGAGCCCGCCGCGTACGTCATGGTGCTGCCCCGGTAGACCGCGGGGCGCCGGACGTCAGGAGGGGAGAGGAGGGGCCGCCGGACGGCGGCCCCTCCTCGTGTGCCGTGTCCGTCAGAGCGGCTCGGTCAGCGGAGGCTCCGGGAGGGGTGGCCGGAACGACTCCGTGTGCACACGGTCGATCAGTGCGGCGTAGGCGGCGATCATGCGGGTGCGGCTGAACCGCTCGCGGCTGCGGTCGAGGACCGGTGCCAGGTCGGCGCGGGCGGCCACGGCGTCGCCCCAGGCGGCAGCGATCGCGTCGGGGTCCGGCGGGGTGACGAAACCGTGCCCGGCGACGATCGCCGCACTGTCCCCGACATCGGTGGCGACCGGGACGGCCCCGCACATCATGCCCTCGATCAGGCACAGCGGCGCCGCCTCGCCCCAGGCCGAGGTCAGCGCGACCACGTCGGAGGCCGCGTAGAGGGTCTCCATGTCACGCCGCACACCCAGCAGATGCAGCCGGTCCGCGAGCGCCAGGTCGTCCCCGAACGCGGCGTCGATGTCGGCGTGCAGCCCCGGCTGGCCGACCGTCATGCCCGCGCCGCACATCAGTACGTGCCCGTCGGGCTCCTGCCGCAGCCAGGCCCGGGCGGCGCGCAGGAAGAGCGGGACGTTCTTCATGGCGTCGTAGCGGGCCGCGAAGACGACGACCGGGGCGTCGGCCGTGATGCCGAGCGAGGTGCGCAGCCGAAGCCGCCGGGTGGGGTCGGGCCGGAAGCGCAGCAGGTCGACACCGTTCGGGATGACGTGCAGCAGCTCGGGCGGAATACCGGCGGCCTCGTAGGCGGCCCGGGTCGACTCGGCACAGCAGACGCAGGCCGTGACCGTGCCGTCGGCGATGGCGGCCTTCAGCTCGTCCAGCGCCCCGCCCTGGTTCTCCGGGTCGGAGCGGTGCAGGGAGACGATCACCGGCCGACGGGGCAGGCCCGCCTGGTTGAGCAGGCCGAGCGGCTGCTCCTTGAGCGACAGGATGACGTCGGCGCCCGCCATCGCCCTGGCCGTCGCCGCCAGCTCCGGGCCGGTGAACAGCGTCGGGTCGGCGCCGGGGCCCCCGGGCAGCCCGGAGGTGCGGCCCAGGGAGGCGACCTCCACCCCGGCCGTGGTCAGCGACCGGTAGCAGGCGTCGTCCTCCATCGCCTGCCGGGTGGCCTCGCGGAGCACCTCTCCGTGGACGCTCAGCACCCGGTGCTGCTGACCGCCCTCCTGGAGCCCCAGGACTACATCGCTGTGGAGGATCCGGGCGCCCCCGGAGAAGAAACCGTCGTATACCGACAGCACGCGCAGTTCGTGCCTCATGAGCACGTGACCACCCGCCTTGCACACATATCGAACCATCCCCGTGAACTGCGGGTTGTCCGATATGAGGCGGCACAGATGTTTCATCCGGATGAACGGCGTGTCTCATGTCCGGGTCGGATGGGTTTACACCGTAATTCCGCGATCAACGGATGCGCGGGTCCCAAAATCCGGTGGTCCGGGTGCGGTCCCGGTGTGACGATGACCGGATGACCGAGCCGATCAGCATGACGATCACGACGGACGACGGACGGCGCCACACTCTGCGGGAGGCCGTTCCCGAGGACGAGCCGGGCGTGCTGGCGCTCTTCGAGGACGGCGCCGCGTACGTCGAGGCGGCCACCGGTCTGCCCTCGGGCCCGGCCGACCTCCAGAGCCTGTACTACAGCCTGCCGCCCGGCGCGGACTGGCGGGACAAGCTGATCCTGGTGGTGACCGAGGACGCCGGCCGGGTGGTCGGGATCATCGACGCGGTGCGGAACCATCCGGTACCCGGCGCCTGCGCGGTGGGCCTGTTTCTGCTGCATCCGTCGCTGTGGGGCACGGGGACGGGCCGGGCCGTGGCCACCGCCCTGCTGGACCGCGCGGCCGCGTCCGGCACCACCCTCGTGACGGCGACGGTCCCGGTGGGATGGTCCCGGGGCCGCCGCTTCCTCGCCTCGCTCTCCTTCCGCTTCACGGACCCGGCCCCGGGGGGTCCGGCCACGGCCAACCGGTCGACGGGCCCGCGGGAGCCGGCCGTGGAGCGGGCGGAGCTGGTGCCGGCCCGGAAGGGGTGAGCCATGGCGCGGGCCGGCCTTGGCCCTCACGGCCGGCCCCCGGGTTCACCCCTTCTTCAGCACCAGCTCCGTGTTGCGGTCGCTCGGGTTGCCCGCGAGCGTCCTGTCGGCGCCGGGCGCGTTGAAGGACAGCTCGCGGTACAGGGCGGCCAGGCCCGTCTGCGTGAGATCGGCGACATCGGTACGGTGCGGGGCCGCGGACTCGATGAGCGTGGTGAAGACCGAGAGCGTGCCGTCCTTGTTGTCCACCAGCTCGATGACGTTGGCGAGCTGCGGGTAGTCGACGTGCGAGGCGGTGGAGACCTCCCAGAAGGAGCGGCCGCCGTCGGCGGAGTGCGGGGTGATGCGGTTCTTGTGGATGTGCCCGTTCACCCATGCCAGGACATTGGGGTGGCTGCCGAGCAGCGCGACGACCTCCTGGCCGTTGTGCCGCCGCTCGCCGGGGCGGGCCGGGTCGGGACGGGTGTTGGACATCGTCGTGCTGGTGTGGTGGCTGAAGACCACGACGTGGGAATCCTTGTGGGCGCGCAGCGTCCTGTCCAGCCACTTCAGCTGGGCCGTGCCGATCGAGCCGTTGTAGTGGCCGCCCGGGTCGGTGGTGTCGAGGCTGATGCCGATGACGTCGTCGGCGATGCGGAAGGAGTAGTACTGGGTGCCGGAGTCCACGTTCGCCGAGGAGTAGCCGTGGCCGACGGGACCGCGGCCCGAGTACGCGGGGTCGAGGTGGGCCTTGAGGTAGTCGGCGGGGGTGTAGGGGGCGCGCCTCTCGTCGGGGGTGACCGAGCGCATGGCCCGGGCGTGCGCCTTGAGCAGGTCGCGGAACTGGACGCCCTTGGGGTCCTTGGCGTACTTGATCGAGTCCTGGAGCTTCTTCGCCTCGGCCGCGGGCAGGCTCATCAGCTTCCTGCCGCCGATCGCGAACTCGGCGAGATACGGGTCGCCGTGCGCGTAGCAGCCGAGCGGGAGGGCGTCGTGGTTGCCGACCGTGGAGTACCAGGGAAGGTTGAGGCCGGGGCTGCGCACCTCGCGGATCGCGGCGGCCAGGAAGCCGTGGATGTGCGGGAAGCCGAGCTGTTTGTCGGCGTCACGGATGGTGGAGTCGGGCTGCCAGTAGAGCGTGAGGCCGCTGTTCTGGACGCCCTCGTAATGGCGCGGGTCGCCCGAGTTGGGGGTGATGCGACCGCCGCTCATGATCTTCATGAACCATTCCAGCTCGGACTTGGCGTTGTTGTCCGTGTTGTCGCCGGTGGTCATGACGAAGTGGAGGGGGGCGCCGGTGACGGGAGCGCCCCGCAGGGAGTTGACCCGCTCGACGAGCGAGATCGCGCCGGGCACGGTCAGTGCCTCGTGCGGCCGCCAGGCGTGCCGGTCGGTGGAGCGCAGGAACTCCAGCCGCAACGGGTGCTGAGCGTCCATCAGGTGCAGATCGGTGAACTGCACGAAGGCGGCGAGGGTGGTGCGGCGTCCGGCGCGGCCGGACTTGGGCGTGGCCAGCTCGCTGCGCACCACACGCTTCCAGCCGGGGCCGTCGCCGAGCCGGCGGTATCCGGAGCTGTTGCGCGGAGCGGCGACCGTGGCGAGTGTGGTGCCCTTGGTGTAGGGGGCGAGGGCGGCGGCCGGCGCCCGCCGGGACACCGCGACGGGCGCCTCCCCCTGCGCGGCCCGGCCGGTGGCGTGGTCGGCGGCCCGGCTCTCCTCGGGCCGCAGCGCGAGTCCGACGCCCGCGGTGAGGGACATGGCCCCGGCGGCGGCGAGCAGAGCGCGACGATTCATGGCAGCCGCCGTGGCGACAGAGCGTATGCGCGACATGGCGCGATCTCCCCGAGTCCGAACGCGTCAGCAGTGGTCGCGGGACGGTCGCTGAAGCGAACACCCCGCTCACTCTGGATCGTTGGCACCGGGGATGGCCTGCGCGTGAACGCGGTGGCAACGCGCAGCACCGATCACCGTACGTGGATCTTGGGTCACCTCGCGCGTCCACGACCGCTCGTCGAACGGCCGGGGGACGGTCACTCAGCGTTCATTTCCCGGGGTATCGAGGGTGCCGTTCGGCGAGCGACGAGCGGCCGGTCGCGGGGCGCTCGCGCCACAGCGCGAGCCCTATGTCGACCAGCCCCACCCTCTTCAGCCCGGGCACCGCGGCCAGATCCTGCCAGGCCGCGAGGTCGGTGGAGCCGCCGACCTCGTTGCGGAGTGCGCCGCCGGTGACCCGCCCCTCGTAGACCAGCCGCAGGCCGTGGTGGTCGACGGTGCGGCCGAAGCGGTCGGGGAAGCGGCGGCGGACGGAGTCCACGCCGAGCAGTCCGGTCAGTTCGATGCGGTAGCCGGTCTCCTCCTCCACCTCCCGCAGGGCGGTGTCGTAGGGGTCCTCGCCGTGTTCCGTCCCGCCGCCGGGCAGGGTCCACTCCGGAGTGCCGTCGCGGTCCCGCCCCCGGGCGAGCAGGAGCTTGCCGTCGCGAACACAGACGGCGTAGGCCGCCACCCTCAACTTCTTGTGCACACACGGACGTTACCCCGGGCCGTGAGGCGGACGGGCCCGGTGAGCGGCACCGTCCGAAGGCGTCCCGTCACTGCGTGCACACACGCGGGAGCCGGGATCCACGGACTACGCGCGTAGGGGGACAGCCGGCTCACGGGATTGTCCCGGACTGCGCCACTAAGTCCCCGATGACGCATGGCGGAATTGTGCCACGGCTCCATCCCGTCTCGGTCAACTCTCCCCAAACATCTATCCCTTCGGTAAAGCTGAGCGGTCACCAGGACCCGAAATCCGGACGACCGCGGCCAGAACCGACGCATCGCCGGAACCGGCCGCACCAGCCACGTTCCTTTACCTACAAGGGATGCCGATGACCACCGACCCCCAGCGCGCCCCGATATCGGGCGCGAGACGCGTGGCCCGCATAGCCGTTGCCGCGGGTCTCGTGGCCGCGCTCTCCGCGGCCGGGCCGATACCTCTGGCCTTCTCCGCGGACCACCAGCCGGGCCCCGCGGACCCGGCCGTCAAGTCCGCGACCGCCAAACTCGGCTCGGACGACGCAAACCTCCTCGCGGAGGCCAAGGCGGACGGCGCCAAGAACGTCACCATGATGATCGCGACCGCACCCGGGCAGACCGAGCAGGTCGCCAAGGAGCTGGACTCGGTCAAGGGCGGCTCGGTCGGCCGTAGCGACGACAAACTCGGCTACGTCCGCGCCACCGTCCCCACGGCCAAGGCCGACTCGGCCATCGCCGCCGCCGAGAAGCTGTCCTCGGTGCACGCGATCGACCTGCGGCAGGAGATCAAGCTCGACGACCCGACGCCGAGCGCGGACACCGCCAGGGGCACGGCGGGCGGGGGCACGGTCACCTACTCCGGCCCGGGCAGGAGCACCCCCGCCGAGAACCCGTACAACCCGTCCTTCGAAACGGGCGCCGTCGACTTCGTCAAGGAGCACCCGAAGGCGGACGGCCGGGGCATCACCATCGGCATCCTCGACTCGGGCGTGGACCTCGGCCACCCGGCGCTCCAGAAGACCACCACCGGCGAGCGCAAGATCGTCGACTGGGTGACCGCGACCGACCCGATCGTCGACAGCGACGCGACCTGGCGTCCGATGGTCACCGCGGTCTCCGGGCCCACCTTCGCCTACGGCGGCCAGACCTGGACGGCGCCGACGGGCTCCTACGAGATCAGCACCTTCAAGGAGTCCGCGACCACCGGCGGCGACGAGAAGGGCGACCTCAACCGCGACGGCGACACCACCGACAGCTGGGGCGTCCTGTACGACCCGGCGGCCGGCACGGTCACCCTCGACCTGAACAACAACCACGACTTCGGCGACGACACGCCGATGAAGCCGTACAAGGACGGCTACCAGATCGGCTACTTCGGCACCGACGACCCGAAGACCGACGTCGTGGAGCGCGTGCCGTTCGTCGTGCAGATCCGCAAGGACGTGCCGATGGACCCCTTCGGCGGGTCATGGGTCGGCAAGAAGGCCGACTTCGTCAACATCGGCGTCATCGAGTCCGAGCACGGCACCCACGTCGCCGGCATCACCTCCGCCAACGGCCTGTTCGGCGGCAGGATGAACGGCGCCGCGCCCGGCGCGAAGATCGTCTCCTCCCGGGCCTGCACCTGGACCGGCGGCTGCACCAACGTCGCGCTCACCGAGGGCATGATCGACCTCGTCGTCAACCGCGGCGTCGACATCGTCAACATGTCCATCGGCGGCCTGCCGGCGCTGAACGACGGCAACAACGCGCGCGCCGAGCTGTACACGCGCCTGATCGACACCTACGGCGTGCAGCTGGTGATCTCCGCGGGCAACTCCGGCCCCGGCGCCAACACCATCGGCGACCCCGGCCTCGCCGACAAGGTCATCTCGGTCGGCGCTGGCATCTCCAAGGAGACCTGGGCCGCCAACTACGGCTCGCAGGTGACGAAGAAGTACCAGCTGATGCCGTTCTCCTCGCGCGGTCCGCGTGAGGACGGCGGCTTCACGCCCACCCTCGTCGCGCCCGGCGCCGCGATCAACACCACCCAGACCTGGCTGCCGGGCTCCCCGGTCGCCGAGGCGGGCTACTCGCTGCCGGCCGGCTACTCGATGCTCCAGGGCACCTCGATGGCGTCCCCGCAGGCCGCGGGCGCCGCGGCGCTGCTGCTGTCGGCCGCCAAGCAGAAGAACATCGATCTGTCGCCCGCTGAGCTGCGCACGGCCCTGACCTCGACCGCCGACCACATCAAGGGTGCGCAGGCGTACGAGGAGGGCGCGGGCCTGATCAACATCGTCGACGCCTGGGACGCGATCCGCGACGACGCGAGCGCCCACGACTACACGGTGAAGGCCCCGGTCGACACCGCGATCGACTACGCGCTGAGGACCCCCGGCTTCGGTACCGGCCTGTACGACCGCGAGGGCGGGCTGAAGGCCGGTGAGAAGAAGACGTACGACATCACCATCACCCGTACGTCCGGCCCGGACCGGGCGATCCGCCACGAGCTGCACTTCGAGAACAACTACGGCGGCACCTTCCGGATCCTCGGCTCGGACGAGGTGAGGCTGCCCCTGAACCAGCCGGTGACCGTGAAGGTCCAGGCGGCCCCGAAGTCCGCGGGTCTCAAGAGCGCGATCCTCGAGGTCGACGACCCGAGCACCGAGGGCCTGGACAAGCAGATCCTGACCACGGTCGTCGTCTCCACGCCGGTCGAGTACGCCTACTCCGCGTCGGCTTCGGTGCAGCGCAACAGCACCCGGTCGTACTTCGTGACCGTGCCCGAGGGCGCGAAGTCGCTGGAGGTGGCGATCGGCGGGCTGGAGGACAAGAGCCAGACCCGGTTCATCGCGATCCACCCGTACGGCACTCCGGTCGACAACACCTCGACGCCGAACTGCTACAACAACTACCTGGACGGCAACGGCTGCAAGCCCGACGTGCGTTCGTACGCGGACCCGCAGGCCGGCGTCTGGGAGATCGAGGTCGAGGCGCGCCGCACCTCGCCGCTGCTCGACAACCCGTACAAGCTGGACGTCACCGTCCTCGGCGCGGCCTTCGACCCGAAGACCGTGACCGTCCCCGAGGCGAAGGTCGGCACCCCGGCCACCGCCTCCTGGAAGGTGACGAACGCCTACGCGGCGCTGGACGGCAAGCTGGTCGGCGGCCCGCTCGGCTCGTCGAAGAACGCCCGTCCGACCATCAAGGGCGCCGAGACCCAGACCAGCACGGTCGAGGTGCCCGCGGGCGCCACCTCGCTGGACGTGGCCATCGGCAACGTGTCCGACACGGCCGCCGACCTGGACCTGACGGTGTTCGACGCGAGCGGCAAGCAGGTAGCGCAGTCCGCGGACGGCGACTCCGAGGAGTCGGTGCACATCGCCTCGCCCGCCGCCGGCACCTACACCGTCAAGGTCGCGGGCTACTCGGTCCCGTCCGGCTCGACGGCCTACGACTACCGGGACGTGTTCTTCTCCCCCGCCCTCGGCCAGGTCTCGGTCGACGGCTCGGCACCGGTCAAGCTCGGCACGGGTGACTCCGCGACGGTCTCCGGGTCGGTCACCGCGGCCGCGGCGGCCCCCGAGGGCCGGGAGTTCTTCGGCCAGGTCCAGCTGGTCAACGCGCGCGGCACGGTCGCGGGCGTGGGCAGCGTGAAGATCGAGAAGGTCACGCCGTAGTCATCCGTACGGCGGTGAGGGCGGGCGTCTGCCGTTTTGCGACGGGCGCCCGCCCTTCCTCTTTGTCACGGGCGCCCGCCCTTCCTCTTTGTCACGGGCGCCCGCCCTTCCTCTTTGTGACGGGCGCCCGCCCTTCCTCGCAGGGGTCAGCCCGGCCCGCCCGAGGGACACCCGGTGTGCCGGGAGCCCTGCAGCGCCTTGGTGATCCAGGCGCGGTTCGCGGCGACGCGCTTGTCGCCCACGGCCCACAGGGCCGGCCCGTCCCCGTCCCGCGGGACACGGATCAGCACATGCTGGCCCCGGCGCGGCTGCGGCTCGGCCCCGCCGTCGAGGAGGACGGTGACGCGGGACGGGCCGCCGTCGGGCCGGTAGTACCGCGTGACGGTCAGCACCACCCGGATCCTGGGCCCGCCGAGCGGTCCCACCTCGCTCACCGTCCCCTCGACGACGAGCCGGGAGCAGGCCACCTCCCGCTCGGGATCGGACGGCGGCGGACCGTCGCCCACCGAGGGGCCGACGGCACCAGCGCCGTCGGCGCTGCTCTTGGACGCGGCGTCGTCCGCTCCCCCACCGAGCGCGATCAGCCGGGCCAGCCCGACGACGGCCGACAGCGCCACCACGGCCGCAAGCGACCCGAAGGCGAGGCGCAGGGCACGGCCGCGGCGCACGGGCCTCAGCGGGCGCGGGGCGAACGGACGGCTGGGGGCGGCGGCCCGCGACGGCGCCTCGGCCGGTGGCGCCGCCAGCGCGTCCCCGAGGACGCTCAGCTGCTCCCGCAGCAGCGCCACGTCGGCCAGGGCCGCCCGGTGCTCCACCATGAACTCGGCATCCGAGCGTGCGGCGTCCGGCAGCGGTTCCCCGGTGACAGCCGCCATCAGCGCGTCGACGCCGTCGTAGTCGGCGGCCATGTCACACCACCTCGTCCTCGTGCAGACGGTCGCGCAGCGCGCGGACCGCCGAGTGGAGCCTGCTCTTGACCGTGCCCTCCGGGATCCCGAGCTCCTCCGCGATGTCCCGCACCGGCAGATCGGCGTAGAAACGCAGCACGAGGACCTGGCGCTGGGCCTCGGACAGCTCGTCCAGGCCCTGGGCCACGGCCAGTGAGAGCACGCTGGAGTCCTCCCCGGACAGGTGCTCCGGCTGCCGCAGGGAAGCCAGCCGCTCCCCGAGCCTCTCCTGGCGGCGCCTGGCCCGGTGCCAGTCCATCGCCAGGTTGGAGGCGACGACCGCCGCCCACGCGGACACGTCGCGCGGCGCCTCGCGCCCGCTCGCCGTCCGCTCCAGCAGCCGCAGACGGACCTGCTGCACCCCGTCCGGCAGGTCCGTCTGCGGCACCCCGCCGAGCGCGAGCACCGCCCGCACCCGCCGCTCCTGGGCCGCGTCCAGGGGATCGTCCACCGCGTGGACCGCCCCCGGCCCGCGGCGGGCCTTCCTGCGCAGCACAGCCACCCCTCCCCTTGCGCGTTTCCTCTACGACGCCGCAGGGGGCCGAAACGTTCGGACGGCCGTGGCAGACGGCAGAGGTGTACATCACACCTCCGTGTGCGCCGGGAGGGCAGGGGCAGGTACGGGGCAGCACAGCTTGCGGCGCGGACCCCGGGGCAAATGAATTTCTCCAGCTCAGCAGGGCCGGAAACCGGATTTCCGCAACCGACGGCCAAGGGGCGGGCGTCCCATTCCTCGGGCAGGCCGCGCAAAGAATTGGACAGCCGGGCCGGGGTCGGCCGCATGATGGAAAGGCCTCGGCCAGGCACACAGGCACGCAGAACACGCAGAGGGAGTCGCCGTGAGGGTCGGAATCGTCGGAGCCACCGGTCAGGTCGGCACGGTCATGCGCAGGATCCTCACGGAGCGGAACTTCCCGGTCACGCAGCTGCGCCTGTTCGCGTCGGCCCGTTCGGCGGGGACGGTCCTCGACGGTGTGACGGTGGAGGACGCGGCCACGGCCGACTACACCGGCCTGGACATCGTGCTGTTCTCCGCGGGCGGTGCCACCTCGAAGGCACTGGCCGAGAAGGTCGCCTCACAGGGCGCCGTCGTGATCGACAACTCCTCGGCCTGGCGCAAGGACCCGGACGTGCCGCTGGTCGTCTCCGAGGTGAACCCGCACGCGGTGGTGAACCGCCCGAAGGGCATCATCGCCAATCCGAACTGCACGACGATGGCCGCGATGCCGGTGCTGAAGCCGCTGCACGAGGAGGCGGGCCTCGAGGCGCTCGTCGTCGCCACCTACCAGGCGGTGTCCGGTTCGGGCCTCGCGGGCGTCGCCGAGCTGCACGGACAGGCCCAGAAGGTGGTCGCCGAGGCCGACCGGCTGACCCACGACGGCGGGGCGGTCGACTTCCCCGAGCCGCAGGTCTACAAGCGCCCGATCGCCTTCAACGTGCTGCCCTTGGCCGGCAACCTCGTCGACGACGGTCTGAACGAGACGGACGAGGAGCAGAAGCTCCGCAACGAGTCCCGCAAGATCCTGGAGATCCCGGGCCTGAAGGTCTCCGGCACCTGTGTCCGCGTCCCGGTCTTCTCCGGCCACTCCCTCCAGGTCAACGCCCGCTTCGCGCGTCCGCTGCCGGTGGAGCGCGCCACCGAGCTGCTGGCCGGCGCGCCGGGCGTGGCCCTGTCCGACATCCCGACCCCGCTCCAGGCGGCCGGCCAGGACCCCTCGTACGTGGGCCGCATCCGCCGCGACGAGACGGTGGAGAACGGTCTGGCCCTCTTCGTCTCCAGCGACAACCTCCGCAAGGGCGCGGCGCTGAACGCCGTGCAGATCGCGGAGCTGGTGGCGGCCGAGCTGAGCGAGTAGGCCCTCCCTACGCCGACAGGGGCGCGCACCGCCGGCGGTGCGCGCCCCGCGTGGTCTTCGGTGTCATCGCCCAACGCCATGGTGACGTGGAAGGATGACGCAACCCACACATAACGAGGAGATGACCGCGTGCCTGGCACAAACCTGACTCGCGAAGAGGCGCAGCAGCGGGCGAAGCTGCTCACCGTTGACTCGTACGAGATCGATCTCGACCTCTCCGGCGCGCAGGAGGGCGGCACCTACCGGTCCGTGACCACGGTGCGCTTCGACTCTGCCGAGACCGGCGCGGAGTCGTTCATCGACCTGGTGGCCCCGGCCGTCCACGAGGTGACCCTCAACGGTGACGCCCTGGACCCGGCCGAGGTCTTCAAGGACTCGCGGATCGCCCTGCCCGGCCTCCTTCAGGGCCGCAACGTACTGCGCGTGGTCGCCGACTGCGCCTACACCAACACCGGCGAGGGCCTGCACCGCTTCGTCGACCCCGTCGACGAGCAGGCGTACCTCTACACCCAGTTCGAGGTGCCCGACGCCCGGCGGGTGTTCGCCTCGTTCGAGCAGCCCGACCTCAAGGCCACCTTCCAGTTCACCGTGAAGGCGCCCACCGGCTGGACCGTCATTTCCAACTCGCCCACCCCGGAGCCCAAGGACGACGTCTGGGTCTTCGAGCCGACGCCGCGGATCTCGACGTACATCACCGCGCTGATCGTGGGCCCGTACCACTCCGTGCACAGCGTCTACGAGAAGGACGGGCGGACCGTCCCGCTCGGCATCTACTGCCGTCCGTCCCTCGCCGAGTTCCTGGACTCCGAGGCGATCTTCGAGGTGACCCGCCAGGGCTTCGACTGGTTCCAGGAGAAGTTCGACTACGCGTACCCGTTCCAGAAGTACGACCAGCTGTTCGTCCCGGAGTTCAACGCGGGCGCGATGGAGAACGCGGGCGCGGTCACCTTCCGCGACCAGTACGTCTTCCGCTCGAAGGTGACGGACGCGGCGTACGAGGGCCGGGCCGCCACGATCCTGCACGAGCTGGCCCACATGTGGTTCGGCGACCTGGTGACCATGGAGTGGTGGAACGACCTGTGGCTGAACGAGTCGTTCGCCACCTATGCCGAGGCCGCCTGTATGGCGTACCACCCTCAGAGCCGCTGGCCGCACTCCTGGACGACCTTCGCGAACTCCATGAAGACCTGGGCGTACCGGCAGGACCAGCTGCCCTCCACCCACCCGATCATGGCCGAGATCAACGACCTGGACGACGTCCTCGTCAACTTCGACGGCATCACGTACGCCAAGGGCGCCTCGGTCCTCAAGCAGCTCGTCGCCTACGTCGGCATGGACGCGTTCTTCAAGGGCGTGCAGGCGTACTTCAAGCGGCACGCGTACGGCAACACGCGCCTGTCCGATCTGCTGGGCGCCCTGGAGGAGACTTCCGGCCGGGACCTGAAGACCTGGTCGGGGAAGTGGCTGGAGACGGCGGGCATCAACGTCCTCCGCCCCGAGGTGGAGACGGACGCGGACGGGGTCATCACCTCCTTCTCCATCCGCCAGGAGGCCCCGGCGCTCCCGGCCGGCGCCAAGGGCGAGCCGACCCTGCGTCCGCACCGCATCGCCATCGGCCTGTACGACCTCGACGCGGAGAGCGGCAAGCTGCGGCGCGCCGAGGACGGCCGGATCGAGCTGGACGTGGACGGCGAGCTGACCGCCGTACCGCAGCTGGCGGGCCGGCGCCGCCCGGACGTCATCCTGCTCAACGACGACGACCTGTCGTACGCCAAGGTCCGTCTGGACGAGAAGTCGCTCGCCTTCGTCACCGAGCACCTCGGCGACTTCGACTCGTCGCTGCCGCGCGCCCTGTGCTGGGCCTCGGCCTGGGACATGACCCGGGACGCGGAGCTGGCGGCCCGCGACTACCTCTCCCTCGTGCTGTCCGGCATCGCCAAGGAGTCGGACATCGGTGTGGTGCAGTCGCTGCACCGCCAGGTGAAGCTCGCGATCGACCTGTACGCCGACCCGTCGGCGCGCGAGGCGCTGCTCACCCGGTGGACGGACGCGACCCTGGCCCATCTGCGGGCCGCCGAGCCGGGCAGCGACCACCAGCTGGCATGGGCACGCGCCTTCGCCGCGACCGCCCGTACGCCGGAGCAGCTGGACCTGCTGGAGGCGCTGCTCGACGGTTCGCAGTCGATCGAGGGCCTGGTCGTCGACACCGAGCTGCGCTGGGCGTTCGTGGAGCGGCTCGCGGCGGTGGGCCGCTTCGACGAGGCGGAGATCTCGGGCGAGCTGGAGCGGGACAGGACGGCGGCGGGTGAGCGGCACGCGGCCACCGCCCGGGCCGCCCGTCCGACCGCCGAGGCCAAGGCGGAGGCGTGGGCGTCGGTCGTCGAGTCCGACAAGCTGCCCAACGCCGTGCAGGAGGCGGTGATCGGGGGCTTCGTCCAGACCGACCAGCGTGAACTGCTCGCCCCGTACACGGACAAGTACTTCGAGGTGGTCAAGGACATCTGGGACACCCGCTCGCACGAGATGGCCCAGCAGGTCGTGGTCGGGCTGTACCCGTCGATCCAGGTGTCCGAGGAGACGCTGGCGAAGACCGATGCGTGGCTCGCCGCCGCCGAGCCGCCCCCGGCGCTGCGCCGTCTGATCCTGGAGTCGCGTTCGGGTGTCGAACGGGCGCTCAGGGCGCAGGCCGCGGACGCGGCCGCCAGGCGGTCGTAGCGGCTGCCGCCCCGTCGTCATACGGAGGGCGCCCGGCGTGTGCCGGGCGCCCTGTGCCGTGCCCGGTCCCGGTCGTGCGCCGGCGGTACCGTCCTCGCCGTACCGTCTGCGCCGGCCCGTCAGCGTCGGCCCGTCCAGCTGAGCAGCGCCTCCTCGAGCCGCGCGGGTTCGGGGTCCTCGGCCGCCCAGGCGACGTATCCGTCGGGCCGCACGAGCACGGCCGTCCGGCGCCCGCTCGCCCAGTGCTCCACCGCGAGCCGGTCCTCACGTCCGCCCGTCTGAAGGCCCTGGGGGGCGATCAGCACGAACCGGCCGCCGCGCAGGGCCTCGTACAGCCGTCCGGTGGTCAGTGCGACATCGGGGGCGCGCCTGCCGGCCAGCGGGTGGGCGCCGCGCGGAGCGGCGTACCGGTATCCGATGCCGGTGACCTGACCGAACACGCGCCGCCGCGCGGGACCGACATGGTTCAGGAAGGTGGCCAGGATGGCGCGCAGGGCCAGGGTCCACGGGCGCCTGGCCATCGCCAGCCGGACGATCCCGCCGCTGCTGCGCAGCACGGCCCTGCCCACCGGGTGGCGTTCGGAGTGGTAGGTGTCGAGGAGGGCGGGGCCGGCGTGGCCGCGCAATACGGCGGCGAGCTTCCAGGAGAGGTTCGCCGCGTCCTGGAGGCCCGTGTTCAGGCCCTGACCGCCGGCCGGGGTGTGCACATGCGCGGCGTCCCCGGCGAGCAGCACCCGGCCGACGCGATAGGCGGGCGCCTGGCGCTCGTCGCTGTGGAAACGGGACATCCAGCGGGCGTCGCGCATGCCGTAGTCACGGCCGAGCGTGCTGCGGACGATCTCCCGGACCTCGTCGAGGCCGAGCGGCGCGCTGTCGGGGACATCTCGGCCGCGGTGCCAGCCGATGACCCGGTAGTACCCGTCACCGAAGGGCGCCACGAAGGCGAAGGCGTCGCCGACCGCGTTGGCGGTCAGCAGCTGCTCCGGCTTCTCCTCGAGCAGGACGTCGGCGAGGACGACGGAACGGATCACGGACCTGCCGGGGAAGGGCAGTCCGATCGCCCGGCGGACGGCGCTGTGCAGGCCGTCGGTGCCGACCGCGTACGCGGCGCGCATCTCCGCCGGCTCGCCCTCCGCCCCTCGGCCCCGTACGGTCACCCCCTCGGCGTCCTGGCTCAGCCCGGTGACCTCGGTCTCGTACACGAACCGCACCCCTGCCTCCGCCGCGCGCCGCTCCAGAGCCTTCTCCACCTCGTACTGCGGGATGACGAGCAGGTGGGCGAAGCGGGAGGGGAGGGTGTCGAGCCGGACGGAGAGACGGCCGAAGATCCGGACGTCGGAGAGGGGCTGCCCCTTGTCCTCCAGTTCGTCGGCGAGTCCCCGGGCGTCCAGCTGCTCCAGGGTGCGGGCGTGCAGCACGAAGGCGCGGGAGAGGTTGCTGATCTTGTGAGGGCGCTTTTCGACCAGGGTGACGGGGACGCCGGCGGCGGCGAGGTCACCGGCGAGCAGGAGGCCGGTGGGACCGGCGCCGACGACGATGACACCGGTGGGAGTTGCGCTGCCGGACGCGGTGGTGCGGGTCTTGCCTGCCATGGGAACCTCCTGGTGCCAACGGCTGTAGGCCAACGCTCGTTCGCCAACATACGTTGACCCACTAGACGTGTCAACGCTCGTTGGCCTACGTTTGTTGGCATGGCCGAGAAACCACCGCCCCGCCGCTCCGACGCCACCCGCACGGCGATCCTCGCCGCCGCCCGGGAGCGCTTCGCCTCCGACGGCTACGAACGCGCGACGATCCGCGCGATCGCCAGGGACGCACGGATCGATCCGTCCATGGTGATGCGCTACTACGGCTCCAAGGAGGGGCTCTTCGACGCCGTCCTCGACGTCGATCTGCGCCTGCCCGACCCTCGGCGGGTGCGGCGCCACGACGTGGGCGAGGTGCTGGTGGGCCACTTCCTGACCCTCTGGGAGGAGAACCTCGACGCACTCACGGCGATGCTGCGCGTCGGGGTCACCAACTCCGCGGGCGCCGAGCGGCTCCAGGGCATCTTCCGGGAGCAGCTGCTGCCGGTCGCCCGGCAGGTCTGCCCCGACCCCGAGCAGGCGCCGGCCCGTGCCGGGCTCATCGCGTCACAGGTGCTCGGGATGGCCCTCGCGCGGTATGTGCTCAAGTTCCCGCCGACCGTCGCGCTGGCCCGCGAGGAGGTCGTGGCCTGGCTGGCCCCCACGGTGCAGCGCTATCTCACGGCGCCGCATCCGTAGGGACACCCGGACACCCGCGGGGAAGCGCCCGCACGAAAGCGTCCGGGAACCTCCGGGAACAGCCGGGAAAATCCGGGAACATGCGTACGGAAACATCCGTACGGAAACGTCCGCAGGGACACGCACGGCGGGAGCGGCACACACGTCGAGGGAGTCCGCGCACCGGGCCGGTGTGCGGACTCCCTCGACGAGATGTGCGAAAAGGCGGGACGGCCGTCGGACCCCGGGTCGGGCCCCCGGTGGCCGCCCGAAGCGACGTCAGCCCTGTTCGGCCTGCTTGCGGGTCTTGTCGGTGACCATGATGAGACCCGCGATGACCAGGTACAGCACGATCGGCGCCGCGACGAAGAGCCCCAGCGTTTCGGCCACGTTCAGGCCCTTGCCGGGGTCGTCGCCGTCGTCGCGCGACAGCGCGAGCGCGGGGGACGACATGAGCAGCATCATCAGCGTCGTACCGGCGGCCAGGGCGCCGGCGCGCAGGGCGTTCTTCTTGTCCACGGTGCAAAAGTAGCGAACGCCGGAACACGCCGCGCGCCCGGGGGTCCGCTAGGAGGCTTCGGAGCCGGGTGCGACGTCCCTGCCCCGGACCACGTCCATCAGCGCGTGCAGCCGCGGTGAGGCCGCCAGGTCCTCCAGGGTCGTCGGGCGTCCGTCCGCGTCCGCTGTCGGCAGCCGCCAGTTCGGGTACTCGTCCCAGGTGCCCGGCAGGTTCTGCGGACGGCGGTCGCCCACCGCGTCCGGGAGCCAGACCCCGATCAGCCGGGCGGGGGTGCGCAGCAGGAAGCGGTGGACGGCCTGGACCTCGAGCTCCTCCGAGGCCGTCGGGCCCCCGCCGCCCGCGCCCGTCAGCAGCCCGAGCCGGGTCAGCAGGGCGAGCCATTCGCGGGCGTCGGCGGCCGCTTCGGCGCGTTCCTGGTCCAGGGGGCGGGTCAGCAGGCCGAGTCGGTCGCGGAGTTCCACATGGTCGCCGGTGAGCCGGGCCGCGGTCGGCGGCAGATCGTGGGTGGTGGCGGTGGCCAGGCAGTCGGCCCGCCAGCGCTCGGGCGGCAGCGGCTGCCCGGAGCCCTCCCAGTCCCGTTCGAACCACAGGACGGACGTGCCGAGCACCCCTCGCTCGTGCAGCGCCTCCCGTA
This sequence comes from Streptomyces sp. NPDC046931, assembly GCF_040644655.1. Lineage (NCBI taxonomy): Bacteria > Bacillati > Actinomycetota > Actinomycetes > Kitasatosporales > Streptomycetaceae > Streptomyces > Streptomyces sp. NPDC046931. The sequence continues at coordinate 177,090 of NZ_JBEYWX010000012.1, read as the reverse complement.
CGCCCGGCTCCACCGTCCCAAGGTCCTCCCCGATGACCAGTGCCCCCGCGCGAGCGGCCTCCAGGACCAGCACGCCGAGCATGGCCTCGGCGTCGTACCGGACGTAGGTGCCCTCCGTGGGCGGCTGCCCCTGCGGCACCCACCACAGCCGGAACAGGCCCATGACATGGTCGATGCGCAGGGCTCCCGCGTGCCGGAAGAGGGCGCGCAGGAGCAGGCGGTAGGGGGCGTAGCCGGAGGCGGCGAGACGGTCGGGGCGCCAGGGCGGCAGACCCCAGTCCTGGCCGCGCGGATTGAAGGCGTCCGGCGGGGCGCCCACCGAGATGCCGGCCGCGAGGTACTCCTGCTGCGCCCAGGCGTCGGCGCCGCCCGGGTGTACGCCCACGGCCAGGTCGTGGATGAGTCCCACGGTCATCCCGGCGTCCCGCGCGGCGCGCTGGGCGGTGGCGAGCTGGGCGTCGGTCAGCCAGGCGAGCCAGGTGTGGAAGCCGACGCGGTCCATCAGCTCGGCCCGGGCGCGGGCCGTCTCCGGCGAGCGCGGATCCCGCAGCCGCGAGGGCCACGCGTGCCAGTCGGAGCCGTACACCTCGGCGAGCGCGCACCAGGTGGCGTAGTCCTCCAGCGCCTCGCCCCCGTCGGCGAGGAAGTCGGCGTACGCGGCGCGCCGCCCCGGTCCCAGGGGCACGGCGTGCACGAGTTCGAGCGCCTCGCGCTTGAGGTCCCACACGGCGTCGCGGTCGATCAGTGCGCCCTTGCCGAGGACGCACTCCCGCAGCCGCGCGGCGCGCTCCAGCAGCGCCCGCAGGCGGGCCTGGTCCTCGACGTGGGGGTACTCGGGGACGTCCTCGATACGCAGATGCACGGGGTCCGGGTGGCGGCGCGAGGAGGGGCGGTAGGGGGACGGGTCGGTGGGCGCGCCGGGCACGGCCGCATGCAACGGGTTGACCTGCACGAAACCGGCGCCGAGCGTCCGGCCCGCCCAGGCGGTCAGCTCGGCGAGGTCGCCGAGATCGCCCATGCCCCACGAGCGGCGGGAGAGCAGGGAGTACAGCTGGACGAGCAGTCCGTGGGAACGTCCGGGCGGCGCGGGCAGCCGGGCGGGCGCGGCGACGAGGTGGGCCTCGGCGGTGCGTCCGTCGGGCGCGGTCGCGTGCAGGGCATGGACGCCGGGCGGGAGCTGCCCGGCCGAGGCGCGCGTCTGACCCTGCTCGGTCTCGATCCTGAGGCGGGTGCCTTCCGGGAGGTGGGCGAGGGCGGCGGGCGGGCGTCCGCCCCAGCCGACCACCGTCGGCGGCAGCAGCCGTTCCCGCAGTTCGCCCTCGCGTGCGGAGAGGGCGTGGCGTACTGCGTCCGGGGTGCTCGCGTCGACGCCGAGAGCCGCCAGGGCGGCGGTGACCGCGGAGTCCGACGCCCTGGCCGTACGGTCCGGGGACGGCCGGTAGGAGGTGGCGACGCCGTGCAGCGCGGCGAGCCGCGCCAGCGGCGTCGCGTCGCGCCCGGGGGCGGCCGTCGTCATCTAGAACCCCGTGGGGTCCGGGCCGGCGGCCGAGGGCTCGCTGGTCAGCGGCGTGGCGTCGGCGAGGGGGGGTTCGCTGGTGAGCGGTTCGGCGTCGAGCAGCGGCGGTTCGCTGGTCAGCGGCAGCTCGGCGCAGGCGCCCTCCGCGCTGAGGACGCACAGCAGGGCGTCGGGGTCGGCGGACGGCCCGGCGGTGCGCGGGGAGTTCCGTTCGAAGTCGCGCGTGGAGTCGCGGGTGGAGTCGCGTTTGGACAGGGCCGGGAGCGGGGGGTGTACCGGTACGGCCACGGGGGCCTCCTAGTCGTCGTACGACGGATGCGGGTGAGAACTGGCCTACCCAGCGGGCGCGCCCGCAGACGTACGAGGACGGACAACGTGCGGTTTGTCACAGACCGTACCGGGTTGCACGGGCTGCGCGCACGCTCCCGGGCACGGCGCGTCCACCGAAGGGGCACGCGACGGCCACCTGTTTGGGGCCCGCTCGGCACCGCCGGCGTGAACCCGCGGCGCCCGGCTGAGCGATAGACGGGGTGTGAGACGGTTCCGCCCCATGAGGGGGCACGGGAAGGACGACACGGACGCGGCGCTGCTGCGGGCCGTGGCGCACGGGGACGCGGCGGCGATGGCCACGCTGTACGACCGGCACGCGGGATGGCTGCACGCGCGGCTCACGCGCCGCTGCGCCGACCCCGAGGTGGGGCGGGAGGTGCTCCAGGACACCTTTGTGACGGTGTGGCGCTCGGCGGGAGCGCACTCCGGCAAGGAGGCCGGGGGCTGGTTGTGGACCATCGCCGCGCGGCGTCTGGTGGACGCGCGGCGGGCCCAGGAGCGGGCGGCCCGGATCGAGACGGCTCCGATGGACACGGCGCGGGTCGAGCGGGAGCCGGCCGCGGCCCTGCCGTCCGCGGAGGAACGCGTGCTGGCGGGGCTGGAGTTCGGCGAGGTGGGTGCCGCGCTGGACCGGATCTCCCCCGAGCTGCGCGAGGTGCTGCGCGCCACCGTCGTCGACGGGCTGACCACCCGGGAGACCGCCCACCTGCTCGGCATACCCGAGGGCACGGTCAAGACCCGCGCCATGCGGGCGCGCGCCGAACTGCGCGCGGCACTGGCCCAGTTGAGCCCCGCTCCGATGGGAGGCCCGGCATGACCGGCTGGCACGCACCCGGGGACCTCGTCGTCCGCTACGCGGACGGCTCGCTGCCGGAGACGGACGCGTGGTCCCTCGAGAAGCACCTGGAGACGTGCGCCGGTTGCGCGGCGCGTGTGTCGCGGGCGATCCGGGAGACGGCGGCGGGCACGGTCCTGTCGGAGGTCCGGGAGGCCGTACTGGACGCGGCGCCCGCGCCGCGGAGCGCCCACGCCCGCCCGTGGCCGGCCGCAGGGGCCGCGCCGGGTGCGGCACCGGCCCGTGCTCCGCGTGTGGCCGGCGCGCGCCGGTGGTCGTCCCGGGCTGCGCTGCCCGTGGGCGGCCCCCGTCTCGCCCGTGCCCTGTGGGCCGCCGGCCCGGCCGTCCGCGGGGCCTGGCTGCCGGCCGTGCTGCTCGTGGCGGCCGGGGCGGTGGCGCTGGCGTACGGGACCGGGTTCGACGGGGCGCGGCCGCTGCTGCTCGCCGTCGCGCCCGTCGCGCCCGTCGCCGGGGTCGCCCTCTCGTACGGCGTGCACGCCGACCCGCTGCACGAGATCGCGGCGGCCACCCCCTCCGGCGGGCTGCGGCTGCTGCTCACGCGCACGGCCGCCGTCCTGGCCGTCAGCCTGCCGCTGCTCACACTCGCCGGACTGCTGCTGCCCGCCTCCGGTGCGCCGGGCGCGGCCGCCTGGCTGCTGCCCGGGCTCGCGCTGACGCTGGCCACGCTGGCCCTGGCCGGCTACGTCGGCTGCCGTGCCGCGGCGGCGGTGACGGGCGGCGGCTGGCTGTGCGCCGTACTGCTCCCGGCGCTGGCCGCCTCCGACGGGGCGCCGGCCACACGGCTGGCCGAGCAGCTCGCCCGCTGCCTCGACGGCGCCCCGGCGCAGGGCTGCTGGGCCGGGGCGGCCGCACTGTGCGCCGCGCTGCTGGCCGTGCGCCGAACCGTCTACGACCGTCTGGAAGGGCTTGGGGCCCGAGGGGAGAAGCGTTGAGCACGATACGTGTGACCGGCCTGCGGGTACGGCACCGCAGGACCGCCGTCGCCCTGGACGGGATCGATCTCGCCTTCGGGCCGGGCGTGCACGGCCTGCTGGGCCCGAACGGCGCGGGCAAGACGTCACTGATCCGCGTCCTGGCCACGGTCGCCGAACCGGCCGGTGGCCGGGTGGAGATCATCGGCGAGGACATCGCCGACCACCGGCGGCGCGGTGCGGTCCGGCGCCGTCTGGGCTATCTCCCGCAGGAGTTCGGCTACTACCCCGGGTTCAGCGTGCGCGAGTTCGTCGCCTACGTCGCCTGGCTGAAGGAGATGCCCGCCGCCGTCACCGCGGCCGCCGTGGAACGGGCCGTGGCGCGGGTGGGCCTCGCCGACCGTATCGACGCGAAGGTCAGGACGCTGTCCGGCGGCATGATCCGTCGCGTCGGCATCGCGCAGGCCGGACCGCACGGCCGTGCGCCCGTGGTGGCCGCGGCGCCTGGCCTGGCTCGGGGGCCTGACCGCGCTCGCGGCGGTGCTGCTGTCGACGGCCGTGCTCGGGCACCCGGAGGTGTTCGGCCCCCCGGCCATGATCCGCAACACGCTGGGCTGCACCGGTGCCACGGCGGCCGCCGCCGTCCTGCTGGGCGCCCGGCTGAGCTGGCTGCCCGCGTTCGGGTACGTCAGCGCGGTGTACCTGGCCTCCGCGGGGGCGCACGGGCGCGCGGTCACGGTGTGGGCCTGGCCGGTGCAACCGGGCGCGCAGCCCGGAGCATGGGCCGCCGCCCTCACCGCCTTCCTGGCGGAGGGTGCCCTGTACGCCGTGCGCGGGGCGCGCCCGGAGGGGCCCCGCGCCTGAGGCGCGCGGCCCGCTCGGGGAACGCGAAGGCCCGGACCGTCAGGCGGAGATGCCGTCGATCCGGGCCAGGGCGTCGTCCGCGCCGTACGGCTGCAGGTAGGGCAGCCAGCGCGGGTCCCTATGCCCGGTGCCGATGATGCGCCAGGCCAGACCGGTGGGTGGGGCGGGCTTGTGACGCAGCCGCCAGCCGATCTCGAAGAGATGCCGGTCGGCCTTGACGTGGTTGCAGCGGCGGCAGGACGCCACCACGTTGTCCCAGACGTGCTGACCACCGCGGCTGCGCGGAATGACGTGGTCGACGCTGGTTGCGACGCCACCGCAGTACATGCACCGGCCGCCGTCGCGCGCGAAGAGCGCACGCCGGGTAAGAGGAACGGGCCCCCGGTAGGGAACCCGCACGAATCGCTTCAGCCGGACCACGCTGGGCGCGGGGACGGTGACGGTCGCGCTGTGCATGTAGGCGCCGGACTCCTCGAGGCATACGGCCTTGTTCTCGAGGACGAGGACGAGCGCGCGGCGGAGCGGTACGACGCCGAGTGGCTCGTACGACGCATTGAGGACCAGGACGTGCGGCACGGATGCCTCCTTGTACGCCGGCGACGCGTGGCTCGCGCCGGGACGATGTGTAGCCAGTCTCCCCTCATGCCTGGTGGAAGCGCCACCATGTCCCGGTAACGGGCTGGGAGTGTTTTCGACCACACCCAGAGCATCCCCCGTTGAGCGGCCCCTTACTTCTCCAGGTGAGCACGGTCTCTCCTCGGGGCATCGGCCGGATCCCCACACGATGCCCCGTTAGTGTGGTGCTCCTGCCGTCCGGTGACCTTTCCGTGACCTCGGCCACGGAAACCGGAGTCAGAGGCTTCACCGCACCTGGAGGTACCTGCCGTGTCCTTGCCCGCCCTGTCGGCCGTCGGCGCCGCGCCGTCCCCGTCGCCTTCGCAGACGACGGATCCGGCGGTTCCCTCGCTCCAGGACGCCCAGCAGAGCGCGACGAACGCCGCAAGCTGGGTCGAGCAGAACTGGTCCACGTGGCTTGCGATCGGCCTCCAGATCGTGCTGGTCCTGGTGGTCGCGGCGGTGCTCAGGGTGGTGGTGCGGCGGGCGATCACCAAGCTGATCGACCGTATGGGCCGCACGGTCCAGGCGGTGGACGGCACGGCGCTCGGCGGTCTGCTGGTGAACGCGGAGCGCCGCAGGCAGCGCTCGCAGGCGATCGGCTCGGTGCTGCGTTCGGTGGCGTCGTTCCTGATCATGGGCACGGCGGCACTGATGGTGCTGTCCACCTTCCACATCAATCTGGCGCCGCTGCTCGCCTCCGCCGGTGTGGCGGGCGTGGCGATCGGTTTCGGCGCCCGCAACCTGGTGACGGACTTTCTGTCCGGCGTGTTCATGATCCTGGAGGACCAGTACGGCGTCGGCGACGTCATCGACGCGGGCGTGGCCTCCGGAGAGGTGATCGAGGTCGGCCTGCGCGTGACGAAGCTGCGCGGCGACGGCGGCGAGATCTGGTACGTGCGCAACGGCGAGGTCAAGCGCATCGGCAACCTCTCGCAGGGCTGGGCGGTGGCCGGGGTGGACGTGACCGTCCGCGCGAGCGAGAACCTGGACCGGGTGAAGGCGACCCTCGACCAGGTGGCCGAGCGCATGAGCAAGGACGAGCCCTGGAGCGAGCTGCTGTGGGGTCCGATCGAGATGCTCGGCCTGGACAGTGTGCTGCTGGACTCGATGGTGGTCCGCGTCTCGGCGAAGACGATGCCGGGCAAGGCGCTGGCGGTGGAGCGCGAGCTGCGCTGGCGCGTCAAGCGGGCGTTCGACGAGGCGCACATCCGCATCGTCGGCGGCGCCACGGCCGCGGTGGAGGAGGAGCCGGCCGATCCGGCGGCCGCGACGGCGCCTCCCTCGGCATACGCGAACACCGCCTCGCCCCAGTCGGAGGCGGCGTCCCCGATCCCGTCGGTGCGGCCCCCGGCGAGGTAACGGCCGTGCACGCCAAAAGGCGGCCTCCGGAGTGTCCGGAGGCCGCCTTTTGGCGTGCACGGGATCCGGTGCCCGTGAACGACGACTCCGCGAAGGCCCGCTACACCGTGGAGGTCAAGGTCGCCTTGGGCCACCCCCTCCCCCTGCCCGCCCCCTACCCCACCCTGGACACCGCCCCCTTCCTGGAGGGCTGACCGAAGCCGGCGGCCGGGCAGGTAACGACTTGGTTGCCGCCCGCAGCCGGCATTGACGCCGTCGCGGCACCGGCCTACCTTCCTCTCACCGATAGGAAACTTTCCTAACAATGGCTGGTGGACTTCCCGGCGACCCCGCTGCGAAGCTGGGCCGTTGAAAGGGCTGAAGGGCAGGTGGCGACACACATGGCAGGATCCGCCGGTACGCCGGGCACCCCACGCGTGCTGCGCGCCATGAACGACCGCGCCGCCCTCGACCTCCTCCTGGAGCACGGTCCGCTCAGCCGTACCCGCATCGGCAAGCTCACCGGCCTGTCGAAGCCCACCGCCTCCCAGCTGCTCGCCCGCCTCGAAGCCGCCGGGCTCGTCCTGATGACCGGCACGAGCGAGGGCCGCCCGGGCCCGAACGCCCAGCTGTACGTGGTGAACCCGGCCGCCGCCCACGTCGCCGGCCTCGACGTCACCCCGGAGCGCATCCTCGCCGCCGTCGTCGACGTGACCGGCAGAACAGTCGGCGAGTTCGAGCTGCCCACCCCCGGCCGCCGCCCGGCGCAGCCCGTCGCCCGGCAGGTCACCGACGCCCTCGGCGGCGCGGTGAAGGCCGCCGGGCTCGCCCTCGGCGACGTGCACCGCGTCGTGATCGGCACGCCCGGCGCCTTCGACCCCACCACCGGCCGCCTCCGTTACGCCTCCCATCTGCCCGGCTGGCACTCCCCCACACTGCTCGAGGAACTCGCCGCCGCCCTCCCGATGCCCGTCGAGTACGAGAACGACGTCAACCTCGTCGCCCTCGCCGAGCAGCGGCTGGGCGCGGCCAGGGGGCACGACGACTTCGTCCTGCTGTGGAACGAGGGCGGTCTCGGCGCCGCCCTCGTACTGGGCGGACGGCTGCACCGCGGCTGGACCGGCGGCGCCGGGGAGGTCGGCTTCCTGCCGGTGCCCGGCGCACCCCTGGTCCGCCAGGTGACCCGGGCCAACAGCGGCGGCTACCAGCAGCTGGCCGGCTCCCAGGCCCTCCCGGGGCTGGCCCGCGAACTCGGCGTCGAGGACGTCCCCTCCGGCCCGTACGCCGAGGTCGCCGCCACCCTCGTCGCCCAGGGCGCCGACAGCGCCTCGGGCCCCCTCAGGCGCCTCCTTCAGACGTACGCGACCCGGCTCGCCACGGGTCTCGCCGCCCTCGTCTCCATGCTCGACCCCGAACTCGTCGTCCTCAGCGGCGCCTCGCTCACCGCCGGAGGCGAGCCGCTGCGGGCCCTGCTCCAGGCCGAACTGGAGGAGCTGGCCGCTTCCCGGCCGCGCCTCGTCCTCGGCGACGTACGCGAACACCCCGTGCTGCGCGGCGCCTTGGAGAGCGCGCTCGCGACCACCCGCGACGAGGTTTTCGACACCTCGCGCTGACCCCTCGTAGCCGACCCTCCAACAGCCGACCTCTCGCGCTGATCCCTCGCGCTGACCCCTCGTAGCCGACCCTCCAACAGCCGACCTCTCGCGCTGATCCCTCGCGCTGACCCCTCGTAGCCGACCCTCCAACAGCCGGCTCCTCGCGCCACACCCTTTCCCTCACCGCCCCGCCCGCCCCAGGGAGACCCAAAGATGCCCGAAGTATCCCGAAAAACGGCTCTTGTTCTCGCCGCCTCCGCCTCCATAGCGCTGCTGGCCACCGCCTGTACCGGCCAGTCGGACTCCGGCGCGACCGATGACGCCTCCAAGGAGACGACGATCAACTTCTGGCATGCCTGGAGCGCGCCGAACGAGGTGAAGGGAGTGAAGTCGCTGATCGACGGCTTCGAGAAGGCCCACCCCAACATCCACGTCAACATCGTCGGCAACGTGACCGACGACAAGATCAACCAGGCGCTGCGCACAGGCGGCGACAAGGCGCCGGACGTGATCTCGTCCTTCACCACCAACAACGTGGGCAAGTTCTGCTCGTCCGGGGCCCTGGTGGACCTGGATCCCTTCTTCGAGAAGTCGGGCATCGACCCCGCCACGACCTTCCCGAAGGCGATGAACGAGTACACCCGGTTCGACGGCAACCGCTGCACGGTGCCGCTGCTGGGCGACGCCTACGGGCTCTACTACAACAAGACCGCCTTCAAGAAGGCGGGCATCGCGGGCCCGCCCAGGACCTGGTCCGAGTTCGAGGCCGACGCCAAGAAGCTGACGATCCCCGACGGCGACGGCTACAAGCAGCTCGGATTCATGCCGGACTACCACGGCTGGGAGACGACCACCGAGCACTACTTCGCGCAGTTCTCTCCCACGTACTTCGACTCCAGCGGCAAGTCGAACCTCGCCAAGGACCCCGCCTTCGTGGCCGGTTTCACCCTCCAGAAGAAGCTCGTGGACGAACTGGGCGGCTTCCGGAAACTGGAGAAGTACCGCTCCGAGCTCGGTGACGAATGGGGCCCCAAGCACCCCTTCCACACCGGTCAGGTCGCCATGCAGCTCGACGGCGAGTGGCGCCTGGGCATGGCCCAGGACGCCAAGCCCGCCTTCGAGATCGGGGTGGCCCCGCTGCCCGTGCCCGACGACCAGGCGCCCCGGTACGGCAAGGGCTACATCACCGGCACCATCGCCGGCATCGCCGCCACCAGCAAGAAGCAGAACGCGGCCTGGGAGCTGGTGAAGTACATGACCACCGACACGGACGCAGTGGTCGGCTTCGCCAACGACATCCACAACGTGCCCTCCACCCTGGCCGCGCTGAAGTCCCCCAAGCTGAAGTACGACCCCCGCTTCAAGACGTTCCTGGACATCGCGGCGAACCCGGACTCGACCACGACCCCCGCGTCGATCAACGGCGGCCAGTACCTCGTGACCATCCAGCAGTTCGGCTACGACTACGAGAGCGGCAAGACCAAGGACCTCAAGGCGGGCCTGGCGAGCACGGCCCGGCAGATCGACACGGACATCGCGCAGGCGAAGTGACGATGAGCACCCTCACCCTCGCGTCCAAACGCCGCCGGGCGGCCCTGCGCACGGCCGCCTTCATGTCGCCCTGGCTGATCGGCTTCGCGGTCTTCTTCGCGTATCCGCTGATCTCGACGGTCTACTTCTCCTTCATGCACTACGACGGCTTCCGGCCGCCGACGTGGAGCGGGACGAGGAACTGGGTGTACGTCTTCCGGGACTACCCCCTGTTCTGGCCGGCGCTGCGCAACACCCTGTGGCTCGTCGTCGTCGCGGTCAGCCTTCGGGTCGTCTTCGGACTCGGCGTGGGCCTGCTCATCACCAAGATCAAGACGGGTACGGGAGTCTTCCGCACCCTCTTCTACCTCCCCTACCTCGCCCCTCCCGTGGCCGCCACCATGGCCTTCGCCTTCCTCCTCAACCCCGGTACCGGACCGGTCGACTCGATCCTCGACGGCATCGGCATTCCGGCGCCGGGCTGGTTCAACGACCCCGACTGGTCCAAGCCCGGCCTCACCCTGCTCGCCCTGTGGGGTATCGGCGACCTGATGGTGCTCTTCATGGCCGCGCTGCTGGACGTGCCGAAGGAGCAGTACGAGGCGGCCGGACTGGACGGCGCGTCGGCGTGGCAGCGCTTCCGCTACGTCACCCTGCCGAACATCTCGCCGATCGTGATGTTCGCCGTGGTCACCGGCGTGATCCAGACGATGCAGTACTACACGCAGCCACTGATCGCGGGGAAGGTCGCCTCGGGCGTCATCCAGGGCGCCGGTACGCAGTTCGAGCCGGGCTACCCCGACAAGTCCACGCTCACCCTGCCCCAGCTCGTCTACAACCTCGGCTTCCAGCGCTTCGACTACGGCTCCGCCTGTGTGGTCGCGCTGGTGCTCTTCGCCCTGTCGATGGTGTTCACCGCGTTCCTGATGCGGCGCCGGGGCGGCCTCAACCTGGCTGGTGACTGATGATGACCCAAGTACTCGACAAACCCGTGGAGCTGAGGGAGGCCGCCTCTCCCGCCGCGCGCACCGCCCGCCGCAGGGCGCTGCTGGAGTGGATCGCGGTCCACTCCCTCGGCGTGGCCGCCGCCCTCTTCTTCACGCTGCCCTTCGTGTTCGTGTTCCTGACCTCGCTGATGAGCGACAGCCAGGCACTCAGCCGCGACCTGATCCCGCACACCTGGGAGTGGGGCAACTACCGGAAGGTCTTCGACACCCCCGGCTTCCTCACCTGGTGGAAGAACACGCTGATCTACGCGGGCCTGGGCACCGTCCTCACCGTCGTGTCGTCGATCCCGGTCGCCTACGCCCTCGCCAAGTTCCGCTTCCGGGGCCGCAATCTGTCCCTGATGCTGGTGATCTCGATGATGATGCTGCCGCCTCAGGTGATCGTCATCCCGATGTATCTGTTCTGGGCCAAGCAGCTGGGCCTGTCGGGCACACTGTGGCCGCTGATCATCCCCATGGCGTTCGGCGACGCGTTCTCCATCTTCCTGCTGCGCCAGTTCCTGATGACCATCCCGAACGAGTACCTGGACGCGGCGAAGGTCGACGGCTCCGGAGAACTGCGCACCCTGCTGAGGGTCGTCCTGCCCATGGCACGGCCGGGCATCGCCGCCGTCGCGCTCTTCCAGTTCTTCTACGCCTGGAACGACTACTTCGGCCCGCAGATCTACGCCTCGGAGAACCCGGCCGCATGGACGCTCAGTTACGGCCTGGAGTCGTTCAAGGGCGCGCACCACACCGACTGGAACCTCACCATGGCCGCAACCGTGCTGGTCATGGCCCCCGTGATCCTCGTGTTCTTCTTCGCCCAGAAGGCGTTCGTCGAGGGCGTCACGCTCACCGGAGTGAAGGGCTAGCACCGAATGAAACTCACCGTGGTCGGCGGAGGCTCGACCTACACACCCGAACTCATCGACGGATTCGCCCGGCTGAGGGACACCCTGCCCGTCGAGGAGCTGGTCCTCGTCGACCCGGCCGCCGAACGGCTCGAGCTGGTGGGCGGCCTGGCCCGGCGCATCTTCGCCCGGCAGGGGCACCCCGGACGGATCGTGACGACGGACGACCTGGACGCGGGCGTCGAGGGCGCCGACGCCGTGCTGCTCCAGCTGCGCGTCGGCGGTCAGGCCGCGCGGGAGCAGGACGAGACCTGGCCCCTGGAGTGCGGCTGCGTCGGCCAGGAGACGACCGGCGCGGGCGGCCTGGCCAAGGCGCTGCGCACGGTGCCGGTGGCCCTCGACATCGCCGAACGCGTCCGCCGCACCAACCCCGGGGCCTGGATCATCGACTTCACCAACCCGGTGGGCATCGTCACCCGTGCCCTCCTCCAGGAGGGCCACCGGGCGGTCGGACTGTGCAACGTGGCGATCGGCTTCCAGCGGAAGTTCGCCGCCCTGCTCGGCGTCGTCCCCGCCGATGTCCACCTCGATCATGTGGGGCTCAACCACCTCACCTGGGAGACAGGTGTGCGTCTCGGCGGCCCCGAGGGCGAGAACGTGCTGCCCAAGCTCCTCGCCGAGCACGGCGACACCATCGCCGGCGACCTGCGTCTGCCGCGCTCCCTCGTCGACCGCGCCGGCGTGGTCCCGTCGTACTACCTGCGCTACTACTACGCGCACGACGAGGTCGTACGAGAGCTGCGCACCAAGCCGTCCCGGGCCGCGGAGGTGGCCGCCATGGAGCGGGAGCTGCTGCGGATGTACGCGGACCCCTCGCTCGACGAGAAGCCGGCGCTGCTGGCCGAGCGGGGCGGCGCCTACTACTCGGAGGCGGCCGTGGACCTCGCCGCGTCCCTGCTGGGCGGCGGGGGTTCGCCGTACCAGGTGGTGAACACCTACAACAAGGGCATCCTGCCCTTCCTGCCGGACGACGCGGTGATCGAGGTGCAGGCGGCCGTCGGGCCGCAGGGGCCGGCCCCGCTGCCGGTGCCCGCGGTGGACCCGCTGTACGCGGGGTTGATGGCGAACGTGACCGCCTACGAGGAGCTGGCCCTCGAGGCCGCGCTGCGCGGGGGCCGGGACCGGGTGTTCCGGGCGTTGCTCGCCCACCCCCTGATCGGCCAGTACGCCTACGCCGACACCCTCACCGACCGGCTGATCGCGCACAACCGGGAGCACCTCACGTGGGCCTGACCGCAAGCGTCCTCGCCATCGACGCGGGCAACAGCAAGACCGACGTGGCCGTCGTGGCCGCCGACGGAGAGGTGCTCGGCACCGCGCGCGGCGGGGGGTTCCGGCCTCCGGCCGTGGGTGTGGAGACGGCCGTGAACGTGCTGGCCGACGCCGTGTCGCGAGCCTTCGCGCAGGCCGGGGTCACCTCGGCCGGCCATGTCTCGGCCTGTCTCGCCAACGCCGACCTGCCCGTGGAGGAGGAGCGGCTGGCGGCCGCGCTGGACGCGCGCGCCTGGGGCACGACCGTCGAGGTGCGCAACGACACCTTCGCCATCCTGCGGGCCGGCGTCGCCGAGCCCCGGGGGGTGGCGGTCGTGTGCGGCGCGGGCATCAACTGCGTCGGCATGCGTCCCGACGGGCGTACCGCGCGCTTCCCCGCGATCGGCCGGATCTCCGGCGACTGGGGCGGCGGCTGGGGGCTGGCGGAGGAGGCTCTGTGGTGGGCGGCGCGCGCGGAGGACGGGCGGGGCGGCCCCACGGCTCTGGCCCGCACCCTGCCCGGGCACTTCGGGCTCGGCTCCATGTACGCGCTGATCGAGGCGCTGCACCTGGAGCACATCGCGCACGGGCGGCGTCACGAGCTGACACCGGTGGTGTTCGCCACGGCCCGGGACGGCGACCCGGTGGCCCGCGCGCTCGTCGACCGGCTCGCGGAGGAGGTGGTCACGATGGCCACGGTCGCGCTGACCCGGCTGGACCTCCTCGACGAGGAGGCGCCGGTTCTGCTCGGCGGCAGCGTCCTGACCGCCCGCCATCCCCAGCTCGACGACCGGGTGAGGGAACTGCTGGCGGCCCGTGCCCCCAAGGCGGTCCCCCAGGTCGTCACGGTCCGTCCGGTGCTCGGCGCCGCCCTCCTCGGCCTGGACCGTGCAGGGGCTTCCCGGGAGGCGCATGTGCGGGTGCGGGGATACTACGAAGCAGGGGCGCAAGGGGCTCAAGTGGCTTGAGGGGAGCTGGGGGCGAAGGGGGCGTAGGCGGTGGCGGCGCGAGCGCACCCCGGGGAACCGAACACCCGCACGTGGCGTATTCATGGGCAGGGGTGGTCCGACGGGGGCCCGCGAGCCCGGCGTTCCGCACAAACACTGCGATCAGGAAACAAGATCGTATAAAGACCTGTTCGGATGCCGGTTCCGACGGCGATACTTGCCGCCGTGCACCTGCGTCCGCTCCCGCGCACCGGGCGGAGGTGACCGACGGATGACCGTGGGGGAGGTCAAGTGACACATCCGCAGCAGGCCGGCGCGCCACCGGGGGCGCCCGCGATGCCGCCCGCCACACCGGCCGGGGTTCCGGCGCCGCGCCGCACGGCCTTCGCCGAGGGCGCGGACCGGCTGCGGGCCACCGCGACCACCGAGCCCGGCCGGCTGCGTGTCATCGGTGCCGTCCTCGCCGTGCTCGTCGTCGCCTTCGGCGCCGTCACCGCCTGGCAGATGACCGACCGCTCCCACGCCGCCGACGACGTGCTGCACAGCAGCCAGCCGCTGAGTGCCGGGGCCGCCGACATCTACCGCTCCCTCGCGGATGCCAACACCACGGCCTCCAGCGGCTTCCTGGCGGGCGGTCAGGAGCCGACCGCGACCACCAGGCGGTACGAGAGGGACATCGAGACCGCCGCCGCGGGGCTGGTCACGGCGGCCGCCGGCGCCGAGCCCGGCTCCCCCGCCGCCGACACCATCGCCAAGCTCAACAAGCTGCTCCCGCGGTACAAGGGCCTCGTCGAGCGGGCCCGCGCCAACAACCGGCAGGGCTTCCCGGTGGGCGGGGCGTATCTGCGGGCGGCGAACGAGGTGATGCAGCAGCAGATGCTGCCCGCCGCACAGGACCTGTACACCAAGGAGAACCAGCGGCTGCGCTCCGACTACGCGGACGCGACCCCGTACCCCTGGTTCGCCATCGTCCTCGGCGTGCTCGCGCTGGCCGCCCTCGGCTGGGCCCAGCGGCGCCACTTCCTGCGCACCAACCGCGTGCTGAACCAGGGCCTGGTCGCCGCCAGCGCCGCCTGCACGATCGCCCTGCTGTGGCTGGTGGTCGGCCACAGCGTCGCGCGCGCCGGGCTGAGCTCCTCCTACGAGCACGGCGTCCGCTCGCTGAACGTGCTGCACGACGCGCGTATCGCCTCCCTGAACGCACGCGGCAACGAGAACCTGACGCTGGTCAGCCGTGGCGCCGAGACCAGGAAGCTGGCCAACGGCAGGGTCCTGGACGCCTACGACTACGCGTACGCGCAGGATATGAAGGCGCTCTCCGCCCGTCTCGCCGAGGCCGGGTCCCTCGCCGACGACCAGGCGGGCGGCCGGCCCGTCACGGCCGCCGCCGGCAGTATGAAGGTCTGGCAGCAGCGCCACGACCAGGCACGGGCCGCCGACGACGACGGCAACTACCAGGCGGCCCTGAACAAGGTCGTCGGATCGAAGGCGGACCAGCCGACGGGCGAGTGCTTCGACAGCGTGGACGCGAATCTGGCGAAGGCGCTGGACCATGAGGAGAGCCGGTTCGAGCAGGCGGCGGGCGGCGGCCGGAACGCGATGAGCGGACTCCCGCTGGGCTCGGCGGTCCTCGCGGTACTGGGTGCGGCAGGCGCGGTGCTGGGCATCGGGCGCAGGCTTTCGGAGTACCGGTGACAGCGTTCCAAGGACCGGTGAGAGGGGGAGCGGCGATGATCGGACGTCGCCTGAGGGCAAGCCTGAGGGGCTGGGGCGGTGTGGGCTCGATGGTCCTCGCCTGCGCCCTCGCCCTGGTGTTCACGCTGTCCCTGCCGCTCGCCCGCGCGAGCCGGGACGGCTCCCCGGGCCTCGGCGGCCAGGGCCTCGCCGAGGCCACCCAGGCCAAGGCGGACGACTGCGGCGGGCACCCGGAGCGCAAGAGCCCGCCGCCGTCCGGTGACGAGAGCGGCCCGAAGGTCCGCGAGATCAAGAAACGCGGATACCTGTCGGTGGGTGTCGACCAGAACAGCTACCGCTGGGGCTACCGCGACCCCAACACCCGGGGCGGCGACCTGGAGGGCTTCGACATCGATCTCGCCCGCGAGATCGCACGCCGCATCATCGGCGACCCGAACGCCGTCCGCTTCCACGCCATTCCCACCAACCAGCGCATCCCCGCCATCAAGAGCGGGCAGGTGGACATGGTGGTGCGCACCATGACGATCACCTGTGACCGGCTGGACGAAGTCGCCTTCTCCGCCCCGTACTTCGTCACCGGACAGCAGGTCCTGGCGCCGAAGGCGTCCGGTATCACGGGCTACGACAAGTCCCTCGCCGGCAAGAGGATCTGCTCCGCGGAGGGCTCCACGGCCAACACCAGGCTGGCCGAGGACAAGAAGTCCGGCAGGCTCGCCGCGTCCGCCGACATCTCCACCACGGTCCCCAACCAGCTCGACTGCCTGGTCGAACTCCAGCTGGGCGAGGTCGACGCGGTCGTCACCGACGGCGCGCTGGCCGCGAGCCAGGCGGCCCAGGACCCGACCGTCGAACTCAAGGGGAAGCCCTTCACGACCGAGTACTACGGAGTGGCGATGAACAAAAACGCCGAGGACCTGGTGCGGCGGGTCAACCAGGTGCTGGTGGACTATCTCGGAAGCGGATGGCAGGCCTCGTACACCAAGTGGCTGTCCCCGACGCTGGGACCCGGCTCGGCGTCGTCGCGACCGCCGGCCTCCTGACCGACGCAACCGACCTGGTACCACTGGAGAGTTGACCCGGCGCACCGGACCCACGCGCGGGCACGACGAGAGCGAGAGGTGATCGATGGGCGTCACGGGACCCACCGGGCCGGTGATGGACCGGGACGAGGTGGACCGTGCGCTGGCGCGGCTCGGCGCGGAACACGAGGCCATAGAAACCTCGCTTCTCGCCCTCCAGGACCACGCGGGCCGCAGACTCCTCGAAGGTGCCGAGCTGACCGGTGTCACCAAGGAGCGCTGGACGTCGGCGGAGGCGTCGATCACCTTGCTGTGGGCGTACTTCGACGCCTACACGAACACGCTGCGCACCGCGCGCGACATCCGCGCACGGCGGCGCTGGTCCAGCCGCGAGGACCTGGCCGAGCTGACCGAGCTGCTGCGCGGCGCGAGCGTGACCGTCGCGGGCGGCGCCACGGCGACGGCGCACGCGCCGACGATCGCGGGCACCGGCAGGCTGAGCGAGCAGTTCTCGCTGGCCGAGCTGGTGGAACGGATGAACGAGCTGTACGCCTCCTCGCTCGACATGGTCGTCGCCGCCGACGCGGTGTGGTCGGCGCTGCCCGCGCGGATCGATTTACTGGCCGCGGAGCTGCAACGCACCAGCCGGCTCGCGCACTCCGTCGGTGTGCGCCCCGGCGAGCACCCGGCGGGGGACGACCTGGAACGGATCACGCGCACGCTCACGAAACTGCGCGAACAGGTGATCTCCGACCCGCTGGCGTACTGGGTCCCGGCGCAGGGCAGTTCGGCGCCCGGCGGCGGCCGGCCGGACACCGCGACCTACGACCGTGAGGCGCGTGCCCTGGAGGACGTGCGCCGGGAGATCGACGCTGTTCTGACGGTTCGTCAGGATGCCGAGGCGCGACTGGTCAAGCTGCGTGACCTGCTCAGCCGCGCGGACCGCACGCTCGCGGAGGCGCGCAGCGCCCGCGGTGAGGTCCTTGCGAAAATCGCCGCCTCGGAGGTACCCGTGGTCAGCGGCCCGCCGACCGCGCTCCAGGAGCAGTTGGCGACGGCCGCCGAGTACCGCAGACACGCCCAGTGGCACCGTCTCTCACCGCTCCTGGAGTCCCTGGAGCAGCGGGCGGAGGACGAACTGCTGCGCGCCAGGGAGTCGTTGACGGCGGTCACCGCGCCGCTCGCGGTCCGCGCCGAACTGCGCGGCCGCCTCGACGCGTACAAGGCGAAGGTCGCCCGGCACGGGCTCGCGGAGGACCCGCTGCTGATCGAACGCTACGACGCGGCCCGCCGCATGCTGTGGAGCGCGCCCTGCGACCTGCGGGTCGCCGAGCAGGCGGTGCTGCGCTACCAGCAGGCGGCCGCGGAACTGCTGCGCGTGCCCCGGCAGGGCGAACCGGCCGACCGGAGGGGGGAAGCATGAGTCAGGCGGGGCAGACGTGCCAGCGGCCCGGCTGCGAGGGCGCGTACGAGGACATGGGCGGCGGCGAACTGTACTGCGACACGTGCGGTCTGGCGCCGGTCGTCTCGGCCAAGGGGGCGGCCGGCCCGGCGGGCCCGGGCGTGACCACGGGCGGCAGGGGCTCCGGGGACTCGGGCAGCGGCGCCTCGCGGCCCAGTTCCCGTACGTCGTCCCGCTCGTCCCGGTCGTCGCAGTCCCGGCGCTCGGTGTCGGGGCGGCTGACGGGCGGCTCCGCCGGCCGGTCGGTGTCGGTCCGCAGCTCCGGTTCGACGGCCGGGAGTTCCGGTCGCAGCCGGCTCGGCCTGG
This sequence comes from Streptomyces sp. NPDC046931, assembly GCF_040644655.1. Lineage (NCBI taxonomy): Bacteria > Bacillati > Actinomycetota > Actinomycetes > Kitasatosporales > Streptomycetaceae > Streptomyces > Streptomyces sp. NPDC046931. The sequence continues at coordinate 158,952 of NZ_JBEYWX010000012.1, read as the reverse complement.
GCCTGGTGCAGGTGCCGGACGTGCCGCGGCCCGATCCCCGGGCGATGGTGCTGGAGAACCCCGAGGTGCCCGAGCGCAAGCGGTTCTGCTCGCGCTCCGACTGCGGCGCCCCGGTGGGGCGCGCCCGCGGCGACCGCCCGGGGCGCACGGAGGGTTTCTGCACGAAGTGCGGCCACCCGTACTCGTTCGTGCCGAAGCTGCACGCCGGGGACATCGTGCACGGCCAGTACGAGGTCGTGGGCTGCCTCGCGCACGGCGGGCTCGGCTGGATCTACCTGGCGGTGGACCGCGCGGTGTCCGACCGGTGGGTCGTCCTCAAGGGCCTGCTGGACACCGGCGACCAGGACGCGATGGCCGCGGCGATCTCCGAGCGGCGGTTCCTCGCGGAGATCGAGCACTCCAACATCGTGCGCATCTACAACTTCGTGGAGCATCTCGACCAGCGCACCGGCTCCCTCGACGGCTACATCGTCATGGAGTACGTGGGCGGCAAGTCGCTGAAGGAGATCGCCAACGGGCGGCGCACCCCGGACGGACGACGTGATCCGCTGCCGGTGGAGCAGGCGTGCGCCTACGGCATCGAGGCGCTGGAGGCGCTCGGGCATCTGCACAGCCGCAACCTCCTCTACTGCGACTTCAAGGTCGACAACGCGATCCAGACCGAGGACCGGTTCAAGCTGATCGACATGGGCGCGGTGCGCAGGATGGACGACGACGAGTCGGCCATCTACGGCACGGTGGGCTACCAGGCCCCCGAGGTCGCGGAGGTCGGCCCGTCGGTGGCCAGCGACCTCTACACGGTCGCGCGCACCCTCGCGGTGCTCACCTTCGACTTCCCGGGCTACACCACCGTCCACGCGGACTCGCTTCCGGACCCGGACACCGTCGAGGTCTTCCGCCGGTACGAGTCCTTCTACCGGCTGCTGGTCCGCGCCACCGACCCCGACCCCGCCCGCCGGTTCGCCTCGGCGCAGGAGATGTCGGAACAGCTGACCGGGGTGCTGCGGGAGGTCGTCGCCCTCCAGACGGGCCGGCCCCGCCCCGCCCTGTCGACGTTGTTCGGACCGGAAGTCAGGGTGACGGACACGGAGTTGTTCCCGCGGGTGGACGGGGACGTCTCGCGGCTCGGGGCGAGGGTGGTGCCGGCACGACGCGGCGGGACCGCGGGGTCCGGGGGTGCGTCCGCGGCACCGGCCTCCGCCGCGGTGCCGTCCGCCGCCGTCTCCGCGCCCTCGCCTTTCCTGTCTTCCCCGGCGTCCCCGGCATCCCCGGCTTCCCCGTCCTCCCCGGCCGTTGGTCCGGCTTCCGGTTTCCGTGCCCCCGTCCTCGGCCCGGGAGCGGCCGGGGCAAGGGGCGGCGGAGCCATGGTGGCGAGCGGCAGAGCCGTCGGCGCCTCCGGCGTCCGGCAGCCCGGGTCGCCGGCCGTCGTGAAGGCGGTCGACACCGCCGCCGCCGCGCTCGCCCTGCCGGTGCCGCACGTGGACCCCGACGACCCCAACGCCGGTTTTCTCGCCGGTCTCATGACCTCCGCCCCCACGGAGCTGATCGCCGCGCTGCACGCAGCTCCGGCGGCCTCACCGGAACTGCGGCTGCGCGAGCTGCGGGCCCGCCTGGAGATGGGCGAGACGGACAGCGCCGGGCACGCACTCGCGGCCCTGGAGGCGGACCACCCGGACGACTGGCGGGTCGTCTGGTACCGCGGTGTCACCGCGCTCGTCACCGGCGACCACGAGGCCGCGGCGCTGTCCTTCGAGGCCGTCTACGACGCCTTCCCCGGCGAGCCCTCGCCCAAGCTGGCCCTCGGCCTGTGCGCGGAGGTCCTCGGCCAGCTCGACAACGCGGCCGACTACTACGGGCTCGTCTGGACCACCGATCCCAGCTACGTCAGCTCGGCGTTCGGCCTGGCCCGCGTCCAGTTCGCGGCCGGCGACCGCCGGGGCGCCGTCCACACGCTGGAGTCCGTGCCGGAGGCGTCCATCCACTACACCGCGGCCCGAGTCGCCGCCGTACGGGCGCGGCTGCGGCAGCGTACGAACCAAGGACCCGACCCGGCCTTCCTGGACGACCTCGTGGCCGCCGCGGGACAGGTCCAGGCGCTGGAGGCGTACGGCCTGGACGCCGTGCGCCGTGAGCAGTTGTCCACAGAGGTCCTCGGCTGTGCCCTGGACTGGGTACTCTCCGGTAGCCAGGGAGCCGCGCCGTCCGCGGCGGGCGGGCGGGCGCTGCTCGGCAGTGATCTCGACGAGCGCGGCCTCCGCTTCGGCCTGGAGCGCTCGTACCGCACGCTGGCCAGGCTCGCGCAGGGCGGCGAGGAGAGGATCGACCTGGTGGAACGTGCCAACCGTTACCGCCCCCGGACGTGGGTGTGATCGATGTCGCAGATGCCCCAGCCGACGGCCCTTTCGAGGTGCCCCAGTTGTGAGGAGCCCCTCGAGTCGGGCGACCGCTACTGCGGCGCCTGCGGGTACGACCTGTCGGTGGTTCCCGCCCCTCCGTCGGACACCCCCACCCTGACCATGAACGGCATCGTGCCGCACCCGGCCTCGGAGGCCGCCCCGGTGGACTGGCCCGCCGCTCCGCCGCCGGGCGGCCCGGACGTTCCCGCCTCGGTGCACCTTCCCACGGACCTCCCGGGCACCGACTCGGGCGATGCGCACCTCCCCGCGTCGGACCAGGCCCAGGGCGGCTCCCGGGGCGTACGGTTCGACCGGCCGTCGGAGCCGGACGACTACGCCCTCGCGGCGCCCCAGCCGGCCGACCCGCGCACCGCGGCCCTCGCGGCCCCCGCCGCCGATCCGAAAGTGTGCGTGGCCTGCCGCGCCGGCACCGTGGACAGCGACGGCTACTGCGAGCACTGCGGACACGCCCAGCCACGCGAACGGGACCACATGGAGCAGGAGCTGGGCTCGGTCGCCGCGGTCAGCGACCGCGGTCTGCGCCACCACCGCAACGAGGACGCGTTCGCGCTCTCCCGGACCGCGCTGCCCGACGGCTCACCCGCGGTCATCGCGGTCGTCTGCGACGGCGTGTCCTCGGCGACCCGCCCCGACGACGCCTCGCTGGCCGCCGCCCAGACCGCGAACGAGGCGCTCCTCGCGGCCCTGCCGCGGGGCACCCACCCCCAGCAGGCCATGCACGACGCGATCGTCGCCGCCTCGCACGCCGTCAACGCGCTGGCCACGGAACCGGAAACGGCCCAGGAGCACACCCCGCACCAGAACGCGCCCGCCTGCACCCTGGTCAGCGCCGTGGTCACCGCGAGCCTGCTCGTCGTCGGCTGGGTCGGTGACAGCCGCGCCTACTGGGTCCCCGTGGACCGCGCCGCTCCCCCGGCCCGGCTCACCGAGGACGACTCGTGGGCCGCGCAGATGGTCGCCGCGGGCCTGATGAGCGAGGCCGAGGCGTACGCCGACGAGCGCGCCCACGCGATCACGGGCTGGCTCGGCGCGGACGCGTACGAACTCGAGCCGCACACCGCCTGCTTCAAGCCGGACCGGCCGGGTGTGGTGGTGGTGTGCACGGACGGTCTGTGGAACTACGCCGAGGCCGCCGAGGAGATGGCCGAGGTGGTACCGGCCGACGCGGAGCACCGGCCGCTGCACGCCGCCCGGGTGCTGCTGGGCCACGCCCTGGACGGCGGTGGCCACGACAACGTAACAGTGGCGGTGGTCCCGTTCCCGGCCGTGCCACAGAGGGCAGGATCCGCCTGACGGGCGTCCCGGACACGCCCATGGCCGGCGGGGACCGGCCCCAGGACCGGAGGGGACCGGTCCGCAACCAGTCATCACCCCACGCCGGTGGGGTCCTCGAGGGGGATCAGAGTAGGCATGGCCAATTTCTCGAAGTCGAACGTGCCGCAGTTCTCGGTGGACGTCTACCAGAACGAGTACCTGCCCGAAGGCGGCCGCGAGGTCAACGCCATCGTGACGGTGACGGCGACCGGCGGCGGCACGGCACCGGGCGCGGCACCCCGTGCGTACGCGGCGGAGCAGGGCCCGAGCGCGGCTGTGGCGATCATGGTCGACTGCTCGGGGTCCATGGACTACCCGAAGACCAAGATGCGCAACGCGCGCGACGCGACGGCCGCGGCCATCGACACCCTGCGCGACGGCGTGCACTTCGCGGTGATCGGCGGCACCCATGTGGCCAAGGAGGTCTATCCGGGCGGCGGGCGGCTCGCCGTCGCCGACGCGACCACCCGCGACCAGGCCAAGCAGGCGCTGCGCAGGCTCGGCGCGGGCGGCGGCACTGCCATCGGCACCTGGCTGCGCCTGGCCGACCGCCTGCTGTCCTCGGCGGACGTCTCCATACGTCACGGCATCCTGCTCACCGACGGCCGCAACGAGCACGAGTCGCCGGGGGATCTGAAGGCCACGCTGGACACCTGCGCCGGCCGTTTCACCTGTGACGCGCGTGGAGTGGGCACCGACTGGGAGGTCAAGGAGGTCACCGGGATCGCGTCGGCGCTGCTCGGCACCGCCGACATCGTCGCCGACCCGGCCGGCCTGGCCGCCGACTTCACGCGGATGATGGAGACGGCCATGGGCAAGGAGGTCGCGGATGTCTCGCTGCGGCTGTGGACGCCCGTGGGCACGGAGATCGCGTTCGTCAAGCAGGTGGCGCCCGCCGTCGAGGACCTGACCGGCCGCCGCACGGAGGCGGGCCCGCGCGCCGGGGACTACCCCACGGGCTCCTGGGGCGACGAGGCCCGCGACTACCACGTGTGCGTCCGGGTCCCGGCCGCGAACATCGGCCAGGAGATGCTGGCCGCACGTGTGTCCCTGGTGATCCCGCGGAGCGACGGCAGCGCGGACAGCCTCGGGGCCCAGGGGCTCGTACGGGCCGTGTGGACCGACGACATGACGGCGTCCACGTCGATCAACCCGCAAGTCGCCCACTACACAGGGCAGGCCGAACTGGCGCAAGTCATTCAGCAGGGAATAGACCTGCGCAAAGCGGGCGATATCGATGGCGCAACGGCCAAGCTGGGCAGGGCGGTTCAACTCGCCAGCGCTTCGGGGAACGCGGATACTGCGAAACTGCTTGCGAAGGTGGTGGACGTGGTCGACGCCGCGACAGGTACTGTGCGACTGAAGACGAAGGTCGCGGAGGCCGACGAGATGACTCTCGAGACACGGTCCACAAAGACTGTTCGTGTAAAGAAGTGACCCGGTAAGCCCGATAGCAGCGAGCCCGACCCCCCGGGGTTGGAGAACCACGCCGGTCCCAGGGACCGGAGAAGGAGAGGGGGAAGCGCCGACATGCCGACCTGCCCGAACGGACACCAGTCGGGATCCGACGACTGGTGCGAGGTCTGCGGTCACCGTATGGCCGGTGCCGTACCCCCGCCGCCTCCACCGCCGCCCGCCACCGGTTACGGCTATCCGCCGCCGGGTTCGCCCCCGCCCCCCGGAGCGGGAGGCCGGCCCGCGGGACGTCCGCCGTCCGCCGTCCCGGACCGCGAGCCGGAACTCTGCCCGCAGTGCCGTACGCCCCGCGAAGGCGGCGCCCCCTTCTGCGAGGAGTGCCGGTGGAATTTCCTGACCAACACGGCGACCTCGTACACCCCCGCCGCACCGCGCCCGCCGGCGCCGAACCCGGCGGTGCGCTTCCAGCAGGGCGGGCAGACAGGGCCCGGGGCCGACCCGTTCGGCTACGAGAGGTCCCGGCCGTCGCAGGTGAACCGGCCCGCGGAGCCGATACCGCCGAGCCCGCCGTTCGGCAGTGAGCCGTCCGGGCCGACGGGCTTCGGCCCCGACGCCTCGCGCCCGTCCGGCTTCGGCAACGACCCCTCGCGCCCGTCCGACTTCGGAAACGGCCCCTCGCGCCCGTCCGACTTCGGAAACGACCCCTCGCGCCCGTCCGACTTCGGAAACGACCCTTCACGCCCGTCCGACTTCGGAAACGGCCCTTCACGCCCGTCCGACTTCGGAAACGACCCTTCACGCCCGTCCGACTTCGGAAACGACCCCTCGCGGCCGTCTCCGTTCGGTGGGGATCCCTCGCGGCCGTCTCCGTTCGGTGCGGATCCGTCGCGTACGGTTCCGCCGCCGCCCGCGCCTACGTCCGGGGGTCCTGGTGGGCCCATGGGTCCCGGAGGTCCCGGGGGGCCCGGAGGTCCCGGCGCGTACCAGCAGGGCGGGGCGCCCACCGCGTTCCAGCGGCCCGGCCAGTCTGCCCCGCCGCCGACGCAGGGCTTCCCGTCGCCCGCTCCGCCGCAGTCCGGCGGTCCGTCCTTCGGCGGCGGTGACGACGACTGGGTGATCTCCCCGCCGTCGTCCTCCCCCGCCCCCGGCGGCCAGGGCGGTGGCTACGGCTACCCGCAGCCCGGCTCCGCCCAGGCCCCGCCGCGCCCCTACGAGCAGCAGCCGGTGACCTGGACCGCCACCATCGGTCCGGACCGTGAGTACTTCATGGCGATGATGCACCGCTCCGGCCCCGAGGCCGCGGGCCTGAACCTGCCGGCGTACTCCCCGGAGCAGCAGCGCACCCTCACCGGCAGCCAGGTCACGATCGGCCGTCGCCGTCACTCCACCGGCGACACCCCCGACATCGACCTGTCGGTGCCGCCGGAGGACCCGGGCGTCTCGCACCAGCACGCGCTGCTGGTCCAGCAGCCGGACGGCTCCTGGGCCGTCGTCGACCAGAACTCCACGAACGGCACGACGGTCAACGGCGCCGAGGAGCCCATCCAGCCGTACGTGCCGGTGCCCCTCCAGGACGGGGACCGGGTGCACGTGGGCGCCTGGACGACGATCACCATCCGCCGGGGCTGAACCGGGCACCACGGCCGCGTGCGCGCACGCGGCCGTGGTGTGCCGCCTCCCTTCACGGCAACGGCCAGGCGTACGGCCCCTCCGGGTCGTCCAGCCAGGCGCGGGAGCGGCCACCGCTGACCGTGATCCCGAACCGGTCCCGCGCGGGCTGCCCCTCGCGCTCCCACAGCGCGTACGCCTCCTCCGGGGCGAGGCTGTGCCGCGTCAGGGCCAGCAGGAACCGGAACCGATCGTCGCCGCGGGTCCGGCGCGGCAGTGCACCGAGATCCTGCGGCTCCGGCTCGGACCGGCTGCCGCCGCGCAGCGGCACGAAGTAGGCGGGCGTGTGCAGAAAACGCCCCTGGGCCTGCCCGGGGTTCCACACCCGCAGAACGACCAGACCGGTCGCGAACGGCGCGAGGATGCGCGCACCCGGACGGCACTGCGCCAGCCAGGCGTCCGGGATCGTGTCCAGCGTGCAGGTGGCGATGATCCGGTCGAAGGGGGCGCGCTCCGGTACGCCCCGCGCGCCGTCGCCCGCGACCACGGTCGGGTGGTACCCCGCGTCCGCCAGATGCCGGCGGGCGGTCTCGGTGATCTCCGGGTCGAGGTCGACGGTGGTGACCAGGCCGTCACCGAGGCGATGGGAGAGCAGCGCCGCGTTGTATCCGGTTCCGGCGCCGATCTCCAGGACGGCGTTGCCGTCCTCCACCTCCAGCTCGGCCAGCATCTGCGCCATCAGGGACGGCTGGCTGCTGGAGGAGAGCAGCTCCCCCTCGCGCACCCGGGTGGCCAGCGGGGCGTCCTCGTACGCGCCGCGCAGCCACTCCTCCCGGCCCGGCGCGTCGGGGGCGTCGCACCCTCTGCGCTCGTAGCCCCCCATGACGCCGAGGTAGTAGTACGGCACGAACAGATGGCGCGGCACCGCCTGGAACGCCTCCCGCCAGACGGGGTCGGCGGCCCAGGCTCCGCTTGCGTCGATCTCCCGTACGAGTTCGGCCCGCACCGAGGCGGCGAGGTCCTCCAGAGCGGGATCGAGGGCATGCGTGGCCATGCCTCCACTGTGCTGCGGAAGGCGGCCGGAGGCGAACATGCCCCGTGCCGCAGGCCGGAGCTCCCGCCGGACCTAAGCCTTCAGACCTCGGTCGCCGCGTCTGAGACCATGGAGCGTGTGAGAGAGATTCGGCGCGGCACGCTTCAGGAGCAGACCTTCTACGAGCAGGTCGGCGGGGAGGAGACCTTCCGCCGGCTCGTCCACCGTTTCTACGAGGGGGTGGCCGGGGACCCGGTCCTGCGGCCCATGTACCCGGAGGAGGACCTCGGGCCGGCCGAGGAGCGCCTCACCCTGTTCCTGATCCAGTACTGGGGCGGCCCGAGGACGTACAGCGACAACCGCGGCCACCCCCGTCTGCGGATGCGCCACGCGCCGTTCACCGTGAACCAGGCCGCCCACGACGCCTGGCTCGGGCATATGCGCGTCGCCGTCGACGAACTCGGCCTGTCCGAGGAGCACACGACGGCGCTGTGGAACTATCTGACGTACGCGGCGGCGTCGATGGTGAACACGCCGGAGTGAGGCGCCCCGTCGTCAATGGGAACAGACCGGGGTGAGGCGCCCCGTCCTCGACGCGGAACAGACCGGGGTGAGGCGCCCCGTCCTCGACGCGGAACAGACCGGGGTGAGGCGCCCGTCAGCGGACGTCGACTCTGGTACGCCCTCCGTCCGGGGCCGCCGTACGTCCGGGGCGCCGTCAGCGGACGCTGACGTCCAGGGTGCCCAGTCCCGCCCGGCGCACGGCGACCGATCCGTAGGGCGTGCGCAGCCTGAGCCACGCGCCCGACGAGAACAGGGCCGGCGGTTCGTCGCCGGGCGCCCGCGGGGCGGGCCGCAGAAAGCCGAGTGACTGCGCCGCGTGCACGGCCCGAACCGGGAGGCCGGTGTCCCCCACCGTGCGGGACCAGATGTCCCGGCCGACCCGGTCGAGTGCGGTGCGCGTGCGCTGCGAGGGCGCCAACTCCTCCGTACGGGACCGGAATTCGGCCACCGCCGCGGCCACGGTCGCCCGCAGTGCGTCGGGCGCCGGCAGTCCGAGCACCGGCTGCCACCCGCCGCGCGGCGGAAGCACCCCGGCCCACGGCGGTCCGGTGACGGCGGCCGGCACGGCGGCCATGGCCGCCGACTCGTCGACGGACTCCAGGAGTTGCCCGGCCGAGACCGTGACGTCGAGTCCGTCGTCCAGCCCGTTCTCGTACGGCTTGGCGAGCCTCACCGCACGGACCACGAGCACCTCGAACGACGGCGGCCGCCCGAACACGGCCAGCGTCGTCCCGGTCGCCTGAAGGCGCACCGCGGCGCCGCGGTCGTAGCGGAGCAGCCGAGCCAGGAAGGCGGCGAGATCCGCCGCCTCCACATCGTCGGCGAGCTGGAGCACCGTCATGCGGCGACGGCCTCCTCCTTGTCGTCCAGGTACCCGAGGAGGAACTCGCGTTCGTCCTCGGTGATCCGGCGCGGCCGCTGCCGTTCGAAGTCGAACGGCACGACCACGGTGGAGGCCCGGACATAGATCTGGTCCGGGTCCTTCACCTCGTAGGCGATGGTGAAGGACGCGGCCTTGACCTCCGTGACCCACAGCTCGATGTCCACCGGCTCATGCCGGTGGACCAGCTGCCGCTTGTAGTCGATCTCGTGGCGCGCCACCACGGACCCCTGCTGGAACTGCTTGTCCGGGCGACGCAGGAAGTCGATACGGGCCTCCTCCAGGTAGCGGAGGAACACCGCGTTGTTGACGTGGCCGTATGCGTCCATGTCCGCCCAGCGCAGCGGGCAGCGGTAGAGGTACCGCAAGATCGATCAGCCCCGGGTCAGCTTCTTGTAGGTGGCACGGTGCGGACGGGCCGCGTCCGGGCCGAGCCGCTCGATCTTGTTCTTCTCGTACGACTCGAAGTTGCCCTCGAACCAGAACCACTTCGACTGACCCTCGTAGGCGAGGATGTGCGTGGCGACACGGTCGAGGAACCACCGGTCGTGGGAGACGACCACGGCGCAGCCCGGGAACTCCAGCAGCGCGTTCTCCAGCGAGGAGAGCGTCTCGACGTCCAGGTCGTTGGTCGGCTCGTCGAGGAGCAGCAGGTTGCCGCCCTGCTTCAGGGTGAGCGCCAGGTTGAGGCGGTTGCGCTCGCCACCGGAGAGCACCCCGGCCGGCTTCTGCTGGTCCGGGCCCTTGAAGCCGAACGCGGACACATACGCGCGCGACGGCATCTCGACCTGTCCGACGTTGATGTAGTCGAGCCCGTCGGACACGACCTCCCACAGCGTCTTCTTCGGGTCGATGTTCTCGCGGCTCTGGTCGACGTACGAGATCTTGACGGTCTCGCCGACCTTGATCGAACCGGCGTCGGGCGTCTCCAGACCCTGGATCATCTTGAACAGCGTGGTCTTGCCCGCGCCGTTCGGACCGATGACACCGACGATGCCGTTGCGCGGCAGGGTGAAGCTGAGGCCGTCGACGAGGACCTTCTCCCCGAAGGCCTTGTTCAGCTTGTCCACCTCGACGACGACGTTGCCCAGACGCGGGCCCGGCGGGATCTGGATCTCCTCGAAGTCCAGCTTCCGCATCTTGTCGGCCTCGGCGGCCATCTCCTCGTAGCGGGCCAGACGCGCCTTGGACTTGGCCTGCCGCCCCTTGGCGTTGGAGCGGACCCACTCCAGCTCGTCCTTGAGGCGCTTCTGCCGCTTGGCGTCCTTCTGCCCCTCGACCTTGAGGCGGGTGGCCTTGGTCTCCAGGTACTTGGAGTAGTTGCCCTCGTAGCCGTGGAGGCGGCCGCGGTCCACCTCGCAGATCCATCCGGCGACGTTGTCCAGGAAGTAGCGGTCGTGGGTGACCGCCACGACGGTGCCCTCGTACTTGGCCAGGTGCTGCTCCAGCCAGTTCACGGACTCGGCGTCGAGGTGGTTGGTGGGCTCGTCGAGCAGCAGCAGGTCGGGCTGCTCCAGCAGCAGCTTGCACAGCGCGACACGGCGGCGCTCACCACCGGAGAGGTTGGTGACGGGCCAGTCGCCGGCCGGGCAGCCCAGGGCGTCCATGGCCTGCTCCAGCTGGGAGTCCAGGTCCCACGCGTTGGCGTGGTCGAGGTCCTCCTGGAGCCTGCCCATCTCCTCCATCAGCTCGTCGGTGTACTCGACCGCCATCTGCTCGGCGATCTCGTTGAACCGGTCGAGCTTGCCCTTGATCTCGGCGACACCCTCCTGGACGTTCTCCAGGACGGTCTTCTCCTCGTTCAGCGGGGGCTCCTGGAGGAGGATGCCGACGGTGTAGCCGGGCGTGAGGAAGGCGTCACCGTTCGACGGCTGCTCAAGACCGGCCATGATCTTGAGGACGGTCGACTTACCGGCGCCGTTCGGGCCGACGACGCCGATCTTCGCACCCGGCAGGAAGCTCAGGGTGACGTCGTCGAGGATCACCTTGTCGCCGTGCGCTTTGCGCGCCTTGCGCATGGTGTAAATGAACTCAGCCAAGAGAAACCGTCCGGCAGCTTGAATCTGGCAGTGGGCAGATACACCCCATCTTGCCTGACCGCCACCCCAGAGCGGAAACCCGTTAGGTCGGGGGGCTCTGACCTGGGGTTTCGCTGACGGCGGCTGTGGCTCGCCTGTCAGTGTCGGTCGCCGTTGGTCGGTCTCGGGGGGCCTCGGACGGCCCAGGGGCGGGCCAGCGATCCGCCACTGGGCAGGCCGGGCCCTGCCCAGCGAGTCATCCAACGTGCTGATCACCCGGCCCAGCCGCTGGTTCGCCTCCCCGGGCAAGGCCGGGACGGGCGCACCGGCAGCGAGGTGCTCACCCACCAGCCACAGCACAGCACCTCGTACAGTCAGCGCCCCCGCCGGCCTCAGTCACGCTGCCGACGGTTTGTCGTCGGCCCGAAGCTGCGATCGCCGGCCCGTGCTGACGGCTCCAGAGCTCTCGGTTCGGTAGGTCGCGTATGCGGTAGTGGCGATCTTTACGGTTGTGCAGTCGCTTTCCTGCGCCGAGCGAGCCGGCGCCGAGCTACCAAGAGGCTGCTCAAGATCAGCGCTGCCGCTCCCGCAATGAGCCAGCCCACAGATCCTCCGTGGCGGTGGGTTCTGAGTCCGACCGCCAGCAGCATTGCGCCTGCCGCCAGGCCCATCACGTCGTGGAGGAGGTCCATCCATCTCGTGACCTTCGCAAGGTTGACCACGCCTGATCGTGACAGGTGACCACAGTCGCCGCCAAGAGCGAGTTCCCTGCTGGGACCTCCGGCCCCTCGAAGCCTTGCTTGTTCGGGTTCATCGTCATGACCCGGGGGTTCGCATGTGCGGTCTTGGGCGGACAGCGGCGGCGGTCAGCCCGCGGTCTCGTAGCGGGCGACGTTCTTCGAGACCTTCTCGAGCAACGGTGTCAGACGGTCGACGAGTTGCTGGTAGTCGCGGGTTCGGCCGTCCGACCACTGGGCCAGCCCCACCACCATCGCCCGGCCCTGCCCGGTGAAGGACTGCACCATTCCGCTGTCGGCCGGCAGCGTCGGCAGGCCGGAGCCGGGCGGCGGAGCCTGCGCAGCCACCTCGTAGTCGTCAAAGGCCATGGACAGCCGGGTCACCAGCTTCACCGTGTCCTGAGGGTCCTTCATCGTGAAAACGGCCAGGTTGAACTGGTTGTTGTGCGCGTCCTTGTAGAGGGCGATCTCCTCACCGACGCACCCCTTGCCGGCGGTTATGTCGGCGGCCAGGGACGGTCCCACCGAATCGGGCTCGGTGCAGGACTTCAGCACGGCCGCGCCCAGCTTGGTGAAGGTTCCGCCGGTACCTGCCGACACATGAGCCGGGAACGCATCGGCCAGCGGGATCACCGGCCGGACCGAGCCAGTGGACTTCGCCGGGACTCGGGACGCGGGGGCCGAAGCCGTCGACGCGGGGGCCGAAGCCGTCGGCTTGGGCGCGGCGGCTTCGTCGGACGGCGAACCCTTGTACCCCAGAACGAGGAAGGCGGCTGCGGCTACCACGACAACCAGCGCGGCATACCAGGGCCATACCCGCTTACGAGCGGGAGCAGGGGCTTCCCTCACGGTGGCGCTCCGGACGAAGTCCTCGTCGAGCACCACGTTCCACTTGTCGTCGTCCGGCCCGTCGTGACCCCTGGGCACATCATGGTTCATCGGCACGGTGAAACCGTAGTGATCAGGCCTACCGAGCGAAGTACGGCCGGGTCACGGCATGATCACTATCCGCGCGGCTGTGGCCGTGTCCGCCGCCGAGCGGTTCAGGGCGCGGGCTCTGCCGCCGGGACGGCCGCAAGGAGGTTGGGGACGCCGCAGGCGCCGGCGAGGAGGTCGGCGTAGGCGGTGAGGATGCCCCGGGTGTCACGCAGCGCCGTGCGCAGTTCGCCGGCGCGGTCCCAGGCCTGTTCGTGGTCGCGGCGTGAGCGGTCGGTGGGGCGGCGGGCCTCCCAGTCCTCCAGGGTGGGATGCCAGTCGGCCAGCAGCGGGCGGAGGCCGTAGTTGAGCATGGCGACGGCCAGATAGCCGAAGTTGTACTGGCCGTTCCTCTTGGGCTCGGCGACCTCGGGGCCGTAGGTGCGCAGCACCTCCCGGGTCGTGACGAACAGGGAGTACAGGCTGCTCAGGGCTTCTCGCAGGAGCCCGTCGTTCTCCCGCAGCGGCACCACCGAGACGCGGGTCACCAGCTCGACGTACAGCTCCCAGGCGGCCCGCCGCTCGGCGTCGTTCGGCTCCCATGTGCCGGAGATCTCCAGCACGCGCAGGTTCAGCTTCACATCCACGCTCTTCGGCGCCCGCACCATGTCGCTCCCCCTCGCCCTGGCCGGTGCGATCTCGACGATTCGCACCCTTGGCCACCGTATAGGGCGGATCATGGGTACGGCGTCATGTCAGGGATGACGTTCAGGGCAGTGGGGGGCAGGGATGGCCGCAGCAACGGAGTCGGTCTTCGTCAGTTAGGCCGGGCCGGACCAGGCCTGGGCGGAGTGGGTGGCGTGGCATCTGCGGGACGCCGGCCAGCGTGTGGAACTGGACGTGTGGGACTGGCGGGCCGGCGACAACTTCGTCGCGCGGATGAACGACGCCCTGGAGCGTGCCACCGCGGTGGTGGCGCTGTCCTCCGACAACTGCTTCGACCGCGCTCGGTGGACCCGTGAGGAGTGGACCTCGGTCGTCGCCCGTCGCGAGCGGTTGATCCCTCTGACGATCGAACCCCTCGCGGCCGCCGACGATCCTCATCCGGTACACCGACGCCGTGACCCAGACCCTCGTCAGGGCGCTGAATGCCGCGGGCAAACCGCACGAAGCCCAGAAGCTGCTGGCCTCACGCAAAGCAGGGCAACGCCAGACCCGGCGGAAGCGCCGCTGACCCGGCGGTGTCCTCCGCCTCAGTCCTGGGTGGGGGTCTTCTTGCGGATCAGGACCAGAGCCGCGCCGCCGATGACGACCAGGGCTATCGCCGTGCCCGCGATGAAGGGGGTCACGCTGGTGCTGCCCGTTTCGGCGAGATTGGTGTCCTCGGCCGTACCGCCCACCGTCGCGGGGCTGGGTTCACTGAGCGTCTGCGTTCTCAGGCCACCCGCGCCGCTCTCGGTCTTGCAGTCGAGGACACCCTTGAACCACTTCTGCCGACCGCCGGGACCCTTGATCGCGAAGTCGTACGCCTGGTCCTCCTGCAACAGGATCGTCACCGTCTGGCCTCGTCCCGCAGGGATGGTGTGCTCTTCCCCCATCAGCTCGAACGTGAACGCCGCGTCGCCCTTGTTGACCGCGGTGATGTCCAGGCCGCCCTCGGTGCAGTTCTTCTCGGCCGACAGCGCGGGTATCGCGCCCTTGGCGGCCCAGGTCGCCGTGGCCGTCGCAGAGACGGTCGACTCGCTGGAGCCGGCGAGTATCTGGGTCTGGCTGCGGCTGTCGGAGGTGAAGGCCCTGCCGACCGGCACAGTGGTCGACGCCTGCACGGTGAGATCGGCCGAACCGTCCTGCGCCTTCTTCGGCACCTGGAAGTAGAGCCTGCCGCCGTCGGTCGCGGAGATGACCTGCTTGCCGTCCTTGTCGACGATCTTCACTCCCGCGCCCGCAGCGTCCGGCGGTGGGGTCACGGTCACGCTGTCCGCGTTCGTGTGGACCGTGACCGGGCCGATTCGCTCACCGGGGTGGCCCGGGACGGCGGGTGGGTAGAGGGTCAGGGACGTGGTGGGCTCCGGCACGCTCCGCGCGTGCTTCTCCAGGTAGTCCGCGAGCTTCTCCGCCTGCGGATCGGACGCGTCCACGTCGGCCCCGTCCGAGTAGCGCCAGATCGCCACCTGAGTGCCCGCCGCCGCGTCCTGCTCGGTGAGTCCCTTGGCACCGGCCTCGGCCGCCAGCGCGGCCAGGTTGTTGACCTGCGGATAGGAGTGGCTCAGAATCCAGCGGATCTTGCCGGCGTTCCTGTTGCCGTTCAGGGACGTGCCGCTCCAGGACGTCTCGTGGTACTTGGCCTCTTTCTGCGCGGGGTTGTGGATGTCTATTCCGTAGGTCTGGAGCGTGCCGCCGTTGTCGACGGACATCTCGAACAGTCCTGCGGACACCTGCACGTCGCTGCCACCGTCGTGGACGACGGCGGCCCCGTACGTCTTCAGGCCGCCCAGGGTCGCGGTCGCGCCCCCTTCGCTCTGCGGCGTCCCGTCGGCGGCCGCCATCCCCGCGGTGGCCAGCAGCCCGCCCGAGACGAGTCCGGACACCAGCGTCGCGGCGGCGAGGCGGGCGGCCCCTCGCCTGTGCGCCGATGGCGCAGAGAGCGAAGAAAACACAGAATTTCCCTTCGAGCAGGACCCATTGGCGTGGGGGGCGCGGTCCCACCAGCAGCATCGGAAGCCCCTGGAGCTACGCTCGGCATCCTAAGGACGCGACGCAGCCCTCTCCCCGATGATGGCGTCCGACAACCGATCCGACTCGGAATCGTTATCGCACACACAGGCTGTGAGCTGCGCTCATTGCCATATCCATGAGGACTGTTCGGGTATCCGACGACTTACGCGGCGATTGGCGGCAGTTCAGTCAGGTCGGGACGAAGAATCGCTGACATCACGTCACACTGACTGTCAGATCCGGTTGTTGGCGAGTTCCGTCTTCCGACTGGTCCGGCTGCTCGGGCCGACTCGGCGGCCCTGTCTCCCAGTTGGGCTCCGGCTGCGGTGCCGGCCCGGTCTGCGTCTCGGGCCTGGAGGACCGCCGGAAGGCCGAGGTGCCGCGTGACAGGTCGTGGCCGATGGCCACCGCGTCGAGGTCCGCCGACAGCCATCCCTGCCCGTCCCGCTGCTCGGTGCGCACCTTCAGCCGCCCCTGCACGACGAGCGGATCGCCCACGGCCACGGACGCGGCGACGTTCGTGGCCAGGGAGCGCCGGGTCCACACCGTGAAGAAGTTCGTGTGCCCGTCCGTCCAGGCGTTCTTCTCACGGTCCAGATACCGTGCCGTCACAGCCAGCCGGAAGCGGGCCGTGGGACCCGCCGGCGACTCCCGGTACACCGGCTGGGTGGCCACGTTGCCGACCACGCACACCGTCGTCTCGTTCATGCGAAAACCCCTCCCTCGCCCCGGTCGACCGCGCCGGGGACGGAACGCGTACGGGCCCCTCCCGTACGGCTGCGTCTGCGCGGCGGCCATGCCCTGTGGACTGCCGCCGCCGGTGCGACGACCGCGTTCGCTGCGGTCGTCGCGAGATCAGACTGCCTCCGTCGGCCCGAGTCCGCCGAGCGCTGTGGACCGTCCCCCGGTTGTGGAAAACTCCGCCACTCGAACGAGCACCTCCGCCCTGCGTGTCCGGGCCCTCAGCCCAGTCGTGGCGCCGCCCCGGTTCCCGCCGCCTTCACGTACTGCTCGCGCACCTCCCGGTACCGCAGCAGCTCCGCCGCCACTGGATCCAGCACCCGGGCCCGCCCGCACCCGGCCGCCGCGTCCCTCAGCCGCCGCTCCGCATCGCGTCCGTATCTGCGGGCGGGCCCGCGCGCCGCCATCCGGCAGCCCCACTCGATGGCGGGACCTCCCACGATGCCTGCCGTCAGCAGCAGCGCCGGGACCCCGAGGTGGGGCGTCACCAACCCCACCACCTGCGTCAACAGCCACAGGCAGCCGAGAACTTGGAGGAGGGTCATGCACAGCTGGGCCAATACGGCGGCCGGCCACCACCCGGGCCTGGGCGGCCGTCCGGGCGACGCGGCGGCGCTCACGGCGAGCTCGTCCAGCGCCTCGGGCAGCCCGCGCGCACCCCGTGCCGCCGTCTCGCGAACCGACTGGGCCCAGGGCGCGGGCAGCCCGGCCGCAGCCCGGTCAGCCACCGTCCGTACCGCCTGCTCGACGCTCTGCCGTGCGGTCGTCTCCTTGTCCGCCGTCACGGGCGGCGACAGCCGGGCCGTGGCGGGCTGCCGCCGCTCCCGGGACCACCGCCACAGCCGCAGCCAGGGCGTGCCGCACGCGCGGTTGGCATTGCGCAGCCACGCACGTTCGGCGGCCTCGCCCGCGGCCGACGCACCCACCGCGTCCGCGAGCCGCCCCGCGAACTCCTCGCGCGCCTCCTCGCTGAGCCCGGTGCCCCGGCCGGTCCCGTACAGGGGCCGCAACCGGGCCACGGCCGCGTCCACATCCGCGGAGACACGGCGCGCGGCCGCACCTCGCTCGGCGACGAACTGCCCGAGTACCTCCCGAAGTTCGTCGACGCCCTCCCCGGTGAGCGCGGAGACCGCGAGCACGCTGGTGCCCGGCTCGCCGTACTCGCCCAGTGCGATCCCGTCCCCGTCCAGCAGCCGTCGTAGATCGTCGAGAACCTGCTCTGCGGCCTCCCCCGGCAGCCGGTCGACCTGGTTGAGGACGACGAACATGACCTCGGCGTGCCCCGCGAGAGGCCGCAGATAGCGCTCGTGGAGGACGGCGTCGGCGTACTTCTCGGGGTCGACGACCCAGATGACGGCGTCGACGAGCGCGAGGACTCGGTCGACCTGCTCCCGGTGCTCCACGGCCGCGGAGTCGTGGTCGGGCAGGTCCACCAGGACGAGTCCGCTCAGCTCGGACTCGCCGTCGGGGCTCTGCGGGGGCCGCCGGCGCAGCCGCCCGGGGACGCCGAGCCGGTCGATGAGGGCGGACGCGCCGTCGCTCCAGCTGCACACGACCGGCATGGCGGTGGTGGGCCGGCGCACCCCGGCCGCCGAAAGGTTCACACCGGCGAGGGCGTTGAAGAGCGTCGACTTGCCGCTGCCGGTGGCACCCGCGATGGCCACCACGGTGTGCTCCCCGGAGAGCCTGCGGCGCGCGGCCGCCTCGTCCAGGACACGGCCCGCCTCGGCGAGCGTGTCGCCGTCCACCCGGGTCCGCGAGAGACCCACCAGCTCGCGCAGCGCGTCCAGCCTCGACCTCAACGCCCCGTCGTACGCGAGTGGTGCCGGCTGCCGTTCGGTCGTGCCGCGGGGCTCGACGACCGTGGCCGCCTGCGGTCCGCAAGGGCCCGTCTCGGGCACGCGCCTGGCGATCAGCCCGTCGTCCCAGGCGTCGCCGGGACCGGAATCCTCCGCCGGGTCCTCGCGCCACACGCGTGCGTACCGGGCCCCGTCCTCCACGCGTGCGTGCGGGACCTTCTCCTGGGGCCGGACCGCCGGGGCGCCGCCCCGGGTCACCGGGTTCGCGCCCCTGTCCTCGCCCTCATCGGCACCCTTGTCCACGCGCTCGCCCACCCGCTCACCCACCCGCTCGCCCACGCGCTCATCCGCGGTCTCGTCGGCGACCTCGTCCCCCTCCGAGAGCCGCTCAGAGCGCCCAGAGGGATCAGCGTGAGCTGAGTGATTGGAGTGGAGTAGGTGGGGTGGGTGATCTGAGTGAGGCAGGTGATCTGGGTGAGACAAGTGAGATGACTGAGACAAGTGAGATGGGTGATCGAAGGGATTTGGGTGCTGGAAATGCGGTGGGTGCTTGGAGTGCTCGGACTGTCCCGGTCCCCCGGGCCCCTCGGGGCGCTCGGCGTGATCCGTGTGGCCAGTGACGGCAGTCACCGCGGTCACCTCTCCTTCTGCAGTACGGACAGCGCGGCGATGAGTTCGGCCTGGGGCTCGGCCTGGATGTCGAGGGCGTCGAGAGGGGCGATACGGCGCTCGCGTTCGGCGCGCAGCGCCCGGTCCACGTACTCGGAGAGCAGTCGGGCGGCACGGTCGCGCAGCCGGATCGCCGCCTGGGCCCCGATCCGCTCGGCGAGCCCCTCCCCCGCCGCCTTGGCTCGGCGGCCGCCGAGCAGCTCGGTGGCGACGAGCGCGGCCACCGATTCGGCCTCCGGGGCGGTGTCGAGTCCGCGGACCGACTCCTCGGCGTACTCCTCGAGGACGCGCCGCCAGCGCCGTACGGTCATGCCGATGCGATGCTCGGCGCTGTCCAGGGTCGGATCGTGAGGGGTCAGCCCGGGGACGTCTGCGGCGGGCTCGTGCCGCCATGCCTCGTCGATGCGTTCGTCGGCGGCTGTGACGGCGCACAGCAGCAGTGCGCCCAGGCTCTCCACGAGGGCGTCCAGCAGTTCCCCCGGGGTGCAGTCCAGGGGGTAGCCGCGCCACCGTGTCATGGCCTCGCCGGCCAGGACGGCCCCCGCTTGCAGTCGGCTCCGCACGCGCGCGTACTCGCTGTCGTACGCCGTGTCGACGGCGGCCGTCAGCCGCAGCGCGGCGGCGTACTGGGCGGCTGCCGCCCCGGCCAGCGCGGGCATGCGGGTCCTCAGCGAGTCGAGGACGCCGTACGCCGTACGCGCCGTGGCCGCCTCCCGGGCGGCCGGATCCTGCACCTGGTGCGTGAGCCAGGCGCGCAGCGGTGCGACGGCCGTGGCGGGCAGCAGCCCACCGCCCCAGGCGGACTCGGGCAGCTCGGGCACGGTGAAGCGGGGGACGTCGCCGAGTCCGGCCTTGGTGAGCAGGGCGCCGTACTGCCGTGACACCTCGGACACGACCTGGTGGGGAACCCGGTCCAGCACGGTGACAAAGGTCGCCCGGTTCTCTTTGGCGGTCCGCAGCAGGTGCCACGGCACGGCGTCGGCGTACCGGGCGGCGGTGGTGACCAGGATCCAGATGTCGGCGGCGCAGATCAGCTCGGCGGCGAGTACGCGGTTGTCGGCGACCAGGGAGTCGATGTCGGGGGCGTCGAGGAGGGCGAGCCCGCGCGGCAGCGTGTCGGCTGTCTCGATGCGCAGCACTTGCTCCTGGCGCCCGACGAGGGAGTCCAGATCGTCGCCGTCCTCCTGGTGGGGCACCCACACGCGTGTGAGATCGGGCAGGACCCGCATCCCGCTGAACCAGTGGTGGTCCTCGGGGTGGCAGACGAGTACGGGCGTACGGGTGGTGGGCCGCAGCACGCCCGCCTCGCTGACCCTGCGGCCCACCAGGGAGTTAACAAGTGTCGACTTACCGGCGCCGGTCGATCCGCCGATGACGGCCAGAAGCGGCGCTTCAGGCTCTCTCAGCCGGGGCACCACATAGTCGTCGAGCTGTGCGAGGAGTTCGTCGCGGTTGGCACGCGCCCGTGGAGCCCCCGCCAGGGGCAGCGGGAAGCGTGCGGCGGCGACACGGTCGCGCAGGGCGGAGAGTGCGTCGAGCAGCTGAGGCCGTACGTCCAAGGTCACCACATGCGAAGAATGCCCAACTTTGAAGGCTTTCTGAAGCATATGAGGATGTCTGCGCGCCGACAGGACACATGGGATGGAAGGGGCGACTGGGACGCAGGCATAACGAGTGCACAACACCCGGGGCGTGAGACGCCGAAAGCGATGCGCGATTCGCACCTGCCTGCGATTATCAGGACCGCTTCACTGAACCTCCACATCGAGCCACGGAGGGGAAGCACCGGGGACAAGGACTCGGGAGCCCTATCCTTGTCACCGGCGAGGTCACGGATCAGCCCGCACCCGGGCACCACGACAGGCCGCACCGGCCCCCGTAGCTCAGTGGATAGAGCAGGCGCCTTCTAAGCGCTTGGCCGCAGGTTCGAGTCCTGCCGGGGGCGCCCACCCTCAGCCCTCCCCTTGGGAGGGCTTTTTGCTGGTCAGAGACCGTTTCGCTCGACACGGGTCAGCCCCGGACACCCCCTTGGTGATCAAGGGCGCGGTCCGGGGCTGTCCGGCTGTCACCGGGTTTTCGCGGGTGGCCGTGTCGAATACGTGTCGAAGTTCTCGACCGGTGGAAGATCAGCCAGCGCCCGGCACCTCCGCCTCCGGGAGGTCACCCGCGGCTTCCAGCCGCCGTTTGAGATCCGGCAGCTGCCCGTCGACGCAGCGGGCGTAGGTCGACAGGAGCACGGCGACGCTGTTCCCGGCCCACTCGGCCACCTGAGCGGGCGGGATGCCGTCGTTGAGCCACTTCGTCAGGCGCGTGTTCCGGTTGTCGTACACGCGCCGTCCGGTGGGCGACTCGAAGACATGCGGGGGCAGTACGGCTTTGCGCGCGCTGCGCCACGCCCGGCGGATGACGGAGCCGGCGAGGATGCCACCGGTCTCCCCCTGGAAGAGGAGATCACCCGGCTGGAGCTGTTCGTCCTCGATGTGCTGCCGCAGGATGCGCGTCAGGGCCGGATGCCCGGGAACAGTGCGCGTCTCACCCTCCGCGCGGCCTTTCAGGTCGCGTTGCTCGTGGATCTCTCCCGTGTTGGTCCACTGCTTGCCGACCTCCGGAGTCGCCGTGTGGATCAGCAGCTCGCACCACTGATCGTCGGCGTCGGGCTCGGGCAGGGTGACGTCCTCCACGCGCATGGCTACGGCTTCCTCGGGCCGAGGGCCGCAGTAGTACAGCGTGGCGAAGAAGGCATGGAGCCGCTTGCCACCGCGCGGCCGGCGCCGGATCCAGTCGAGGATCGCCGCCGCCTGCTCCGGGTTCAGCAAAGACCGCTTGTCGACGGCATTCGTCGTCTTTGTGGCCGCTGTCGAATCCTTGCCCTTGGGCAGGGGGTTGGTCCGCAGGATGCGCCGTCTGATCGCGTACTTCATGGCGACGTTGAGGATCCGGCGGTTGCGCTTACGGGACCAGGCCGCCGCCTGCTTGCCGTCGAGGCGGGTGTCGATGGCCCGCAGGACCTGGTCGACCTTCTCCGGGTCCTCCCAGGCCGAGACGGGCAGGGAGTTCCGCTCGACCCATTTGAGGATGGCCACCACGTCTCGGGGCGCGTCCGGGCGTCGGTTCGTGTTGAACGCCCACTCACGCAGTGCGGTGCGTACGGCCGCAGGGGCGAACTGGGTGGGCTTGGCCCGCAGCAGGGCGATGGTGGTCGCGGTCAGGGTCTTGGCGATGTTCTTGCGGCTGTTGCCGCCGAGTTGAGGCCAACGGGCGTCCACGTAGTCGACGGCGAACCTGTACCAGCTCATGGCGGCCGACTTGGAACGATGGGACACCGGGAGGCCCGTGGCGACGACGAAGGCCTCGCCCTTGCCCGTGGCCCGGATGAGTTCTGAGCGGAAGCCCTCGGCGAGCGCGACGGTGTTGAAGGGCTCACGCCAGCGCTTGTCTGCGACAGTCCAGCGCACGGTGTACGTGGTCTTCCGGGCGCCCTTGTAGGTGAGGATCTTGTAGATCTTCACGTCGTACGTCGTCTCCATCAGGCTGCGTCCTCGCAGTCGTCGAGCCAGTGATCGAGGTCGCTCCGCCGGATCCGGAGGTCGCCGTTCGGGAGCTTGATGCAGCGCGGCGCGCGGCGCTTGGCCCGCCAGTCGTAGAAGGTCGAGCGGGAGATGGCCAGTTCCTCGCAGACCTCCGCCAGGGTGAGCATGGTGCGTCGTGACCGGATGGCCGTGGTCATTCCGTGCTCCCTTCGTTCTGGAGGGCGTCGCGGGCGGTTTCGCGGTTGGTCTGGAGGTCGCGGGCGATGGTTGCGGCGAGGGCGGCCTCACCCGGCGTGTGGCCGTGGCCGGCGTACTGCCAGTCGGCCAGGACGAGGACGGTGTCCGGCTCGCGGTCGTCGAGGCCGAGGACGGATGCCTCCTGGGCGGCGCGGTAGTCGGCGCGTTCCTGGCGGAGGGCGCCGAGGGTGGTGGAGTAGGTGCGCGACTTGGACGAGAAGTGCCCGCGGAAACCGAGCATGTGTGCCCAGGCCCAGAGGCGCCGGTCGGGGTAGAGGCTGTCCAGGTCGCGGCACGCGGTGATGAGGCGCCGAGTGTGGTCCGGGACCTGGTGGCGGTCGAGTTCGGCGAGTTCGCCGATACGGCGGTCGAGGGTCCCGGTGTTCTCGGCGGCCTTGGTCGCGTACTTGGCCACGTACGAGGCGACGGCCTGTTCGGTGATGTCGGAGCCGTCGCCGAAGGCCTTGACCGGGTGGACGTCGAGCTGTCGGCCCCAGCGGAAGGTACGGGCGGGCTCGTCACCGGCGGCCGGGACCGAGACGGACGTGTACGAGTGCGCTGCGGCGGCACGTACGGCGTCCGTGAGGAGGTCGACCGTGGCCCACGCGGGCGGGGGTGTCCCCGGCCCCTCCGGGCCATCGAGGCGCACGACGGCATGGAAGTGCAGAGCCCCGCGCTTCTGGAACTCGGCGACCTTGCCGTAGGAGACCCGAAGGTGATCGGCGAGTTCCCGGCGAGGCAGGCCGGCGCGGACGGCGAGTTCGCGGCGGAGTCGGGTGGTGAAGCGCTGCCAGAGCTGTCCGGCGTGGTTGTTGAACAGCACGGCGCCCGCGTAGTCGTAGCTGTCCGGGTCGAAGGCGGTGCCCAGCTCCGGAGCGTCGGGCGCGTGCGGGGTGCCGCAGCGGCAGGAGCCGTGGTCGGGGCGGTTGTGGACCGGGCCGAACGAGGGGGCCGTGAGGGTGGCGAAGACGCGCGGGTGATCGCGGACGGTGGCTGGGATGTCGCGGCGGTCGTCCCCGGCCAGGCCAGCGCGGATCAGGTGGTACGTGTCGCCCGCGTAGGTCCAGGCGCAGGACGGGCAGCGGGAGGCGCGACGGTTGCCGCAGGCAAGGCGGAGGCGTCCGCCAGGCTCCTTCTCGGTGGAGTAGTGGTGCAGGGTCTCGCCGCTGGTCTTGTCCTTGTGGAGGACCCAGCCGGTGAGGTGGATCGGGTCGGAGCAGCCGCCGGTGCGGCGGATCTGGTCCTCCCAGCGTGCGTAGTCGGAGGCCGAGGCCACCCGGAGCACGTCCCCGAGGGTGATCGGGTCGAGCAATGTGTCGGGCATGGGCGCACTCGGTGTCGCGGGTGAGGCGCGGTGGGCCATGCTTGGGGTTCCTTCCGGTTGCGAGATCGGACAGGGACGGCGCCCGGGCGGCGGATGCTTGGCGGTATCGAGGCCGCCCG
The DNA here is from genome assembly GCF_040644655.1 of Streptomyces sp. NPDC046931. NCBI lineage: Bacteria > Bacillati > Actinomycetota > Actinomycetes > Kitasatosporales > Streptomycetaceae > Streptomyces > Streptomyces sp. NPDC046931. The sequence continues at coordinate 134,916 of NZ_JBEYWX010000012.1, read as the reverse complement.
GGTGCCGGTCAGCGACGCTTGGCGTCGGAGGCGAGCAGGGAGCGCAGGACGACCGCGCAGACGGCGACCGAGGCGCCGGTGACGGCGACTGCCAGGAGCAGGGAGACCAGGACGGCGCCGAGGACCAGGACGACGGCCGTGCCGCCGCCGACGAGGGCGAGCGCGGTGCCGGGGGTGAGCTGGATCGTGGGCCGGGACGGCGCCGGAGTAGGCGTGGCGCTCGGCGGGATCTCCGCGTTCCGGGTGACGGTGGTCGGCTCGATGACGGCGGGCGGGGTGGCGAGGCCTGTCGGCATCGGCATGGTGGGGATCTTCGGGCGCAACATGGCTGGTCTCCTCTCGCGGGCGGGCTACTTGACGAGGGCGTTGATGGCCGGGGCGAGGACGCTGTCGGCTAGGAGGAAGCCGCCGAGCAGGAGTACGGCGATAAGCCAGGCGGGCGGGCGGATGAGTTTGACGCCGAGGTAGCCGATGACGAGCAGGGCGAACCAGAGCGGGACCTGCATGGCGGTGGGTCTCCTAGCGGACGCGGCAGCGGTGGGTGCGGGCGGCGAGCTGGGCCGCGGACTGGCTGGAGTAGTCGGAGGACCAGCCGCAGCCGTCGGAGCTGCACACGGCGGCGTGCTTGGTCTGGCCGTTGCGGTCGCGGTGCGTGCCGAGCTGCACCGGGCCGATGCGCATCACGGAGTGGAAGTGGTCGCGGGCGGGCATGTCAGTCGGTCTCCTCTCGGGTCGTGGCCGGAGCGGGGAAGCTGGCGCGGATGCCGGCCGCGGTGGCCGGGTCGGCGGTGAGGCGGGCGGCTTCCTCGGCGAGCAGGTGGGCGAGGAAAGGCCGGTTGGCGGCGGCCATCTCGCGGGCGCCGTCGAGGTAGTCGGAGGCGGTCAGTCCGGCCGGGTCGCGGGTCACTGGTCTTCCTCTCTTGCTGATCAGGTGAGGTGGGCGGCGATGGCGTCGGCGAGGTGGGGCGGGACGCCGAGGCGGGAGCGCAGGGTGTCTGTGTCGATCGGGGCACCGGTACGGGCGCGGTACTCGTCGGCGACCTTCCGGGCGTGGTCGATCAGGACGGAGGGGACCGGAGGAGCGGACGCCGGGGCCGGAGATGCGGGAGCCGTGTCAGGCTCGGGCACCGGCTCAGTTGCCGATGCGCGTTCGACGTCCGGGACCGGCTGCTCGACCGGAGACACGGCCTCCTCCACGTCCGCGACAGATGCCGGCGGCACCGGCGCCGACTCCGCAGCCGACGAGTGCGCGAGGAGCGTTCCGCCGAGGAAGGCGAGCGCGGGCCATCCGGCAATGCCGAGGCGGAGCAGGGCGGGCGGGTCGGCCAGGTCGAGGAAGCCGGCGGTGGCGACGTTGGCGCCGAGCGAGGCGAACAGCGCGACGAGGAACCAGCACCAGGCCAGCCGGGACGGGCCCTCACTGCGCAGGCGCCGCCAGGCAGCGACCAGGAGCAGGTCGACACTGACCGGGTAGGCCCACGCCTTCCACCCGTTCTGACCGGCAGCGGAGGCCAGATCGTGCAGATGGGCGAAGGACAGGGCACCGGCGATGACGGCCTGAACCAGGACCGCGTCGACACGGAGCCCGTGACGGGCAGCCATCAGGAGTCACCGGGGTAGGCGGGGCCGCCGTCGGGGTCGTAGCCGGACGGGAACGTGTCGGGCGGCGGCTCGGGCAGCGAGACGGCGAGGGAAGCGCTGACGGCTTCCACGAAGTCGAGGTCAGCGCCGGCCATGTCGGCGTACAAGGCGAGTTGACCGAGGAGGAGCACGGTTCGGGCGAAGTCCTCGCAGTTGGGGCACACGGCGGGGTCTCCCTTCTTTGGGCACGGCGGGGGTAGGGACTTGGCGCGAAGGCGGTCGCGCCGACCGGTGGGGATCAGAGAGGGATCAGACGGTGGCTGAGGAAGCCTTGGCCAGCGACACGGGAGCGGCAGCGGAGGCGGAGGGGACGGGCCGGAACGGAGCCAGCTCAGGCAGGTCCGGGGTCCGGTCGGCGTGCCGGTTGCAGATGTTCACGGCCTGGCGGAGCGAGGTGTGCGGGGCGCGGATGCGGTGCCATCCTCCGGAGGAGTCGCCCGAGATGGCGAGTCCCCGCGTTTCGGCCGGAATCTGGATGGCGGCGAGTACGGCGTCCGGGGCGATGTCGCCGAAGGCCATGTTGGCGGATGTCTCGTCGTTGACGCGGTGGGCGGTACGGCCGGTGAGCTGGGCGCGGAGCATGGTGATGCCCTTGCCGAGTTCGGAACCGAAGCGCTGTCCGCAGATTTCGAGGTAGATGCCGGCCGCGCGGCCGAGCTGGGCGAGGCGGACTAGGGCGGTGATGATGCGGTCTCGGCGCTTCTCCTCCTCCTTGTTGGCGTACAGGGCGAGTTCGGCGACCTCGTCGACCAGGACCACGACCGGGACCGGGCGCAGGTGATCGGGCAGCTCCCAGATGTCGGCGGCGATCTCGGCGTCCGGCACGTCGGAGGTGATCCGTTGCTGAGCCCGAATGACCTGATAGATGCGCTCCATCCGGACCACGAGGGCGTCGAGCACTTCAGCGGCGGTGTCGGGATCATCGGCCAGCGCGGAGAACCGGCGGGCCAGCGGGAACAGTTCAACCCCTTGCTTGCAGTCGATGCCGACGAGGGCGACGTCCATCGGGGCGAGTCCGGCGACCAGGTTGCGTTGGTAGACGGACTTGCCGGACTCCGTGGCCCCGAGGGTGAGGGCGTGGGGTATCGCGCGGTAGTCGCGGTAGTGCACCGAGCCGTCCTGCCGCAGGGCGACCGGTACCCGCATCGGCCGGGTGTCGGTCTTGGCCGGCATCTGCACCCGCTTGAGCACGTCGTAGCCGGTCATCCGCACCTCTACGACGCCGGAGCGCAGCTCCCGCGAGGTCACGCCGTACATCGAGAACGAGTGCCGGAGCCGGTCGGAGGCGGCGGCGACGTCGAAGGCGTCCTGCCCGGGACGGAGCTTGAGCCGCAGGACCAGGCCGGTACGAGTGGGCCGCACCCGCAGGATGCGTGGGGCACGTGGCCCCGGTATCGGCCGGTTGGTGGCACGGGCGAGAGCGAGCCGCCACCGCGCGGGCGGCACGGTTAACCCGCACGCGTCCATGACCGAGCCGTACCGGACCAGGACCCGCACCACGGCCAGCGTGACCCCGAAGGTCAACCAGTACCAGGCGGGGCGCCGCCACCGCAGAAGACCCGCGGCAACGGCGACCAGCACCAGGGCGACCGTGAGGCCGGTCATGATCAGGCCGCCTTGGGCCTTGCGGCAGCATCGGCGAGCGAAGTGACCGCAACCGCGCGGAAGGCGATGCCGTGCCGCTTCTGGCCGTTGAAGTCGTTCTCCCAGGGCCGGGCGATCAGGCCGGTCAGCGCGACCGGCGTGCCCATGGCCAGCTCGCCGGTGATCCCGGGCTCCGGGACGGTGATGGAGAGGATCTCCACCTCCTCGTTCGCCGCGAACATCACGTCGACCGTCATCAGCTTGGCACCGGTCTCGGCGTCGGTGGCGATCTCGCCGGTACGGCGGTCACGGACCTTGACCTGGGGGGACTTGGCGACCATCACGACGGCGCCGTTGGTGTCGACGGGGATCTGACGCACAGAGATCACTCCTCTATAGATGCTGAACTCCGCCACTCATGTACATGAGTAGCAGGAAGAAGAGTGCCCGACTCCTGTACATGAGTCAACCCGCCACGAAGAAGAACTCGTGACGGGCGGCGGAGAGTTGAGCGCGCGTCAGTCGGCGGCGGGGATCCGGTACTCGAAAACGAACTGGTCAGCGGCCATGAGGGTGTCGCACACCTCGACCACGAGACCCGCGGTCGTGCGGGCCTCACGGATCAGGTGAACCACGGGTGCACCCGGACTCAGTGCCAGCTCCGAGGCTTCCGCCTTGGAGGCCGGCCGCGCTTGCAGCGTCTCGACGAACTCCGCGAACTCATGCCCGTGGTCTTCGAGGCGGGCGTAGATGCCACCGCCGCCGGGGTTCTCGCCGAACAGCTCCGGGATGTCCTTCACGACGTCCCAGGGCAGGTACGACGTCGCCGTCTCGACCGGGGTGCCGTTACGGAAGTAGAGACGCCGGCGAGCCAGCACCTGCGTACCGGCGGGGACACCCAGGCGCTGGGCGGCATCCTCGGGCGCCTCCATGGGCCCGATGTAGAGAACGCTGACTTTGGCGGTGGCGCCGGACTGGGCGGACTCCGCGAGGTAGGCCGCTTGTCCGCCCTGCCGGAGCGAGCGCCGGAAGCGATCGGAGGAGCGGTGCCGCACCGGAGGCCGGTTCTTCACGATCGAGCCCTTGCCGTGCCGGGTCTCGACCAGCCCACTCGCCCGCACCTCGACCATGGCCTTACGGATCGTCCCGCCGGACACGCCGTAGCGCTCCACCAACTCAGACTCACTCGGCACCATGTCACCAGGCTTGAGAACTCCCGCCCGGATCTGTTGCACGATCTCGTCCGCGATCTGCACGTACCGAGGTCCGGATCCGACCCCTCCAGCCGCAGTTCCCATAGTCCTTCTCTGCCTCCTATGCTCCTCTACATGAGTCAAGCACAGGAAGCGACGCCTTCTCCCCTGCACTCCGTATCTGTGGCCGGAGTGGTGGTGCGCGAGGACGGCCGCCTCCTGGCGATCCGCCGAGCCGACAACGGCACCTGGGAGCTCCCCGGCGGCATCCTCGAACTTAACGAGACCCCCGAGGCAGGCGTTGCCCGCGAGGTTCTGGAGGAGACAGGCATCCACGTCGAGGTAGACGAACTGACCGGCGTCTACAAGAACCTCACCCGCGGCATCGTGGCCCTGGTCTTCCGCTGCAAGCCCTCCGGCGGCACAGAGCGCACCTCAAGCGAGTCCACAGCCGTTTCCTGGCTCACGCCCGACGAGGTCAGCGAGCGCATGTCCGAGGTCTTCGCGGTCAGGCTCCTGGACGCCCTGGACGGCAACGGCCCCCACGTACGCAGCCACGACGGCAAGCGCCTCATCCCTGTCGGATCCCAGCTGATGCCTGACGTTCCGGTCCCAGGTGATGCTTGACGGTGGGCCTAGACAACGTAGGGAGCCCCGTGGGGCTTGTTCGCTTTCACGTTACGGACCGGGACGTCGGTCGTGCGCCGGATGACCCGGACCTGGCCGTCCAGCTCGACGCTGATCGTGGAGTCCGACACGTGCACGGTCACGGTCTGGCCTGCGTACAGGCGGCCGAGGGACACGACCTGCCGACAGACCATGACCGTGCCCACCGCGCTGACCCGCCGCTGCACCCGCACGGGCTCGACGCCCGGACGCGGCGGCGGACCGGCCGGACGCAGGCCCCGCAGCCTGCGGACTTCCTCGCTGGTCAGCGGGTTGGGCCGCACCCGCAGCAGTTCCCGCGAGGACGGATCGAAGAACGACAGCGTCTCGTCGTCGATGCGGATACCCACCTGGCGGCCGCCGAGGATCTCCGCCGCCAGGACCTGGTGCCCGCCCAGGCCCACCAGGCCGCTGTTGTTCACGACCCGGTCCACCTCGAACGCGGCCCCGTCACCAGCCGGAAGAGGGGCCGGCCCGGCCGCACGTCCGCCCCGGACCGCCAGCCGTCCCAGATCCGCCACCGACAAGTGCGACCGCACCGTCTTGATCCGCGCCCCGGCGATCAGCAGATGGATCACCGAGGTGTCGGCCCAGAACGTCACCGTCAGCCCTGAGCGGGCCGGTCCGAGCCAGAACTGCTTGCCCGCGACCTGCAGATTCCCACTCGCAGGCACCACCCGCTCGAACTCCACCGGCCCACCGGCCTCCACCGGCACCACTGCCGGGACCACCTCAGGCGGACCGGCAGGAACAGCCGATGCTTCGACCGGCACCGGCTCCGCAGGAGCTGTCCGCTGCTGCGGCACCAGCGCCAGTACTCCGGGCACCCTCAAGCCCAACACGTCCCGCTCCCGCTCAGCAACCGCCGTGAACCGCTCGCCCGGACACTGCATGTCCAGCGCCTGATGCGGACGCGAGGAGTTGTACTCCTGCACCCACTCATCCAGCGCCGCCTGAGCCGCTTCGATGTTCTCGAACGCACCGCAGTCGTCCAGGAGTTCGCGCCGCGGCGTCTGATGGAACCGCTCGACCTTGCCCGTCGTGGTCGGCGACGCCGGCTGGGTGAGGCGGTGCGCGATCCCGTTCTCCCGGCAGATCCGGTCGAACAACACCTCACCGCCCTGCCCGAACCGGTCGGTGAACTGCTTGCCGTTGTCCGTCAGCACCTCCTCCGGCACCCCGAACCTCTGCAAGGCCCGGGCGAAGGCCGCGCAGACCGCCCGTCCGGTCGCCCGCTCGACCACCGACGCGATCACGCAGTACCGGGAATGGTCATCCACCCCGGTCACGATCTTGGCCTCGGTCAGCTCCCCGGTGACCGGCTTGACCAGCATCACGCCGCCGACGATGTCCATCTGCCACAACTGCATCGGCCTGTGCCACTGACGTTGATCGATTACGCCCGGGTCGTGGTCTTCTGTTTGAGGCGTTCGTAAGGTGTCTGGCCGCCGAGGCCGCCGTGGGGGCGATGGTAGTTGTAGTAGTCCTCCCACTCGCGCAGCTTGTCGTTGAAGACCTCGGCGTCGTCGATGATGACGCCGTCGAGGAGCTGGTAGAACTCCTCGGCGTCGATGCGGTGGGAGCGTTCGACCTTGCCGTTCAGCCGCGGGGTGCGGGGCTTGATGTAGGTGTGGGCGATGCCCTTGTCGAGCACGTGCCAGTGGAAGGCGGACTGGAACTCGGCGCCGTTGTCGGTCTGGATGACCTCGACCTGGAACGGCAGACGTTGCAGCACGTAGTCCAGGAACTGTATGGGGGTTTTCTGCGGATAGATCCGCAGAACACGCAGGCGAGTGCAGTCGTCGATCGCGGTGAACTGGAAGTACTTGTTGCGACCGCCGCGCCGTCCCTGGGGCATCGAGGCGAGCGGTTCGATGAACTTCACGTCGATCTGGACGCGGTGGCCGGGCAGTTGCTTCTCGTACCGCTTCCATCGGCGGTCGTGGCGCTTGTAGCGCTGGGAGGCCGGCAGGCGGCCCATGTCGAGGCGGTTGAGGATGCGCCAGACGCCGGACTTGCTGATGGTGACGTCGTGGTACCGCTTGAGGTACATGGCGATCTTCTCGGGCCCGAAGTGGTAGTTCTGCCGCAGGTAGATGATCTTCCCGATCACCTCGACATGGGTCGCGTTCGGAGAGTTCTTCGGCGCCTTGGAGCGGGTGCGCAGACCCTCGACGCCCTCGGCCTGGTAGCGGCGGTACCACGTGTAGTACGCCTGCCGGCTGATTCCGAAGTACCGGCAGGACATGGCGACGTTCCCGGTGACCTCTTCGACGTGGCGTATGACGGCCAGGCGCCGCTTGGCCTCACGGTCAAGCGGCGAGGTGGTGGGAGTGGAGTTCGGCATGTGGATCTCCGTAGTGATCGGAGACCCGGGTGTCAACGATGGTCGTCAGTTTTAGACAAGCGCCTCATCCCAGCGGGATAAAACCTTCTCTCCATCATCAAGGCGGCTCGCTTCGCTCACCGCGCGCGGCCCGGCCCCCGGCCGGGCCTGCGCTCCAGTCTCCGCCCCGCTCCAGCCCGGCCGGCGCCCTGGCCGCTCTCATAGCCGACGAGTCGCCTGATGCCAGAGAAGAAGGTCGTGCGGCTGGGACAGATCGGGCACAGCATCAGCAGTGGACGAGTCGCGAGCGGGCTTCCAGCTACATGCCAGTGCCTCTCTGGCTCTTCTTATTGATCCTCCGCGTCGCCGCCACGATGATGTAGCAGGTGGACTACGACCTCACTCGTCTCGGCACACGAGAGTTCGAACATCTGACTCAAGCGCTAGCAGTACGTGTACTTGGCGCGGGCGTCGAGGTTTTCGGCGATGGCCCAGATGGTGGCCGAGAGGCAGCGTTCCGGGGGCGCATGAGGTATCCAGAACCGGCACCGGAAGGCAATTGGGATGGCTACGGAGTCCTTCAGGCCAAGTTCCGCGCAAGGCCACTAGGAACAGAACTCGACACTGCCTGGTTTCTCGCTCAAGCAAAGACAGAGCTCACGACATGGGCAAATCCAAAGTCCAAACGTGCACGGGCGCGCGAGATTCCACAGTACGTGCTTTTTGCAACCAACGTTGTACTTTCCCCCGTAGCCGAGGTGGGCGGCATCGATACAGTGAAGCGCGAGATTGACGCGCTGATCGCCAAGCTGAAGCTTCCAATCAGAGGGTGGCGAGTATGGCACTATGACCAGCTCAATACTCTTCTGGACAACTATCCAGCCGTACGCCAGCCTTATGAAGCACTTGTTACTTCCGGGGATGTCCTAGCGCATCTGCGCAGAATGCTGGAGGGGAGCGGCGCGGCTGAAATCGCCGAACGGGCCACAACCTATAGCGTGATGCAACTCAAGGCAGATCGTCACGTTCGACTTCATCAGGCCGGAGAAGGCGACAATCAACGCCTGAATTTGTCAGATATTGCGATTGACCTCAAGGCATATGTTGATAATCTAGACCCGTTCGAAGAACAGATTGTGAACACTGCCGAGTATGTACTGCGGCGAGGAAACGCTATTCTTCGACCAAGCCACGGCGGCGACGAATCCCCGAGACACTGCGTCATCCTTGGTGGGCCCGGGCAGGGAAAAACTACACTAAGCCAACTAATTTGCCAGGCGTATCGGGTAGCTTTCCTCGCTGAAAGTCCAGCCTTGCTCTCAGGAGAACAACAAGAGCTGTTGAGGAGGATGAAATCGCACCTAGAAGAGATTGGTCTCGCAACACCGGCTCAGCATCGTTGGCCAGCTCGAATCGATCTAGCTGATTACAGTGACGTGATCGCAGGTGGCGAAAACGTCAGCGTCTTGAAGTATCTCGCGCAGCGGATGAACGAGAGCGCACCCGAGGTGAGCGCTAACCACCTTCGTGCGTGGCTAGGGAAATGGCCATGGCTGCTTGTGTTGGACGGCCTTGACGAAGTGGCCTCCAGCACATCTCGGGAATCTGTGATTTCAAGGCTCGACGACTTCTACACGGAAGCTCGGCAACTGGATTCAGATCTCTTCGTTGTGGCCACCAGCAGGCCACAGGGTTATCGTCAGGAGTTCTCCGACTCGGTTTACACTCACCTATCCTTGAAGCCGCTGGAACCTGGGGAGGCTGTTTCCTACGCAGAACTACTTGCTCACGCTCGATACCCCGGAGACAGCGAGACTGCGCGCCAGGTGTATACCCGCCTACAAAGCGCGGCATCGGAAGAGCTTACAGCACGCCTTATGCGGACACCGTTGCAAGTCACTATTATGTCAGTTCTTTTGGAGCGTCGCGAAAGAGTGCCACAAGAAAGGTACAGGCTATTCGACGCTTATTACGAAACGATTTACAATCGAGAGGTTGGCAAGCCTGGCCCTGTCGGACGTCTACTCGATCAACACAGAACGACTATCGGCAGAATTCATCAGCAGGTTGGTTTGCAACTTCATGTGCTCGCCGAGAACGTAGGGGAGCACGGTGCTTCGATATCAATCGAGCAGCTAGAGGAAATCGCTCAGCATATCCTCTCATCCGCAGGTTACGATGACGAAAAATCTTCTCGCAAGCTAGTCGACCAATTAGTCAATGCGGCAACAACTCGTCTCGTATTGCTGGCCCCGCAGGGGGACGGATTCGGCTTTGATGTACGTAGTCTGCAAGAGTTCATGGCTGCCCAGGCAATCGCCCGTGATCAAGCAGCTGACATCAGCGAGCGACTGCGCCTCATTGCTTGGTCGGCGCATTGGCGCAACACATGGCTGTTGGCAGCAGGTAATGTGTTCTTTCACCAAGGCCGTCAGAGACACAACCTCATAAACCTTCTTCGCGAAATCCAGATCGAGGATGAACTGGCTCTTCTAGTGAAGCCTGGTTCGCTGATCGCTCTGGAACTTCTTGACGACGATGTGGCAGCAGCGACACCAAAGTTCCGTAGGCTCCTTGTGCAGCAAGCGCTGGAACTTCTTGATATCCCACCCGAAGGCCGGATTAGTTCCACTCTTGCGCGCGTCCTAAGTGATTCCGTAAAGGTGGATCCGGGATGCAAACCCATCGTCTTCCAAGCAATCGAGAGGGCAATCTCATCGACTGGCATGCCGGCAGTTGCCGCATTGGATGTTCTGCGCTCCTGGAGTATCGAGTCCACTCCCGAAGGTGCGAGGGCTCGTCGACTAATGGAAGCGATGCGGCGTACGGCGACGCCCGCCGTTCAGGGTTTCGGTGAAGCCTGTCTTCATTGCTGGGCTGCAAAAAAAGACACCGAGGAACGCAACGAGCTACTCTCCGATGTTTTGCACCTCTCAGGGAACCCGGAAGATGACTCTACCTGGGAAGCGACCGAATGGTGCCGTGATATCGGCGTCACCTTCAAGTTGACTTCTCGGGGAGTCTGGGTAGTTGAGAGCGTTACCGGACCAGCAGGCGAATCGCATTACCACGCACAAATTCCAGAAGTGCGTGCACAGATGATTGAAACGGCCCTCCGCAGTCCTGTCGAACACGCCATGATCGCATCCGTGTTGCGTAAGTGGGTTCTGAGTTGGGCTGAACGACGCCCGTGTGGAACGAGCTTGCTGGAGGCGGTAGCCAGGGATGAGCTTGGAATATAGCTACACGCGGTTCCCGGCTGATACATCACCACTACAGGCAACAGCAGGGAACGTAATAGTCGGCACCCAAGTCTCCACGGCGTTCCACGCTGACTCTGGTCGACGCCACAAACCAGTAGCGTGGCTGAGGCTGGTGGGGGTGCCGCGAGGCACACGCGCGCCTGGTCGCTCGGCGCGCCCTCCGTCGTGGCTGGCTGTCGTCGGCCGGGGTTCGTGCCTCTGCCGTGCCAGATGCAGCGGTCATCCACGGTCAACAAGGGTATCCCGCAGTCGAGTTACTGGGCATCTCATCAATCATCAAAGCCCTAGGTCACCGGCCCGACGACCCAGCCTCTCTCCTAAAGTGGTTGTCCAGCCCGCTCACCGCGTCCACACCCGCAGGAACTCTTCGGCCGGGATGGCCTCCAGCCGATCCTCTTCAGGATCGACCGCTTGGTCTGTGAGGAAGCCGTGCTCGTCCTCCAGGTGCTCCCAGCTGTAGCGGTGGAGTTGGCCGGCCGAAGTCAGCTCGGCTTGTTTGATGACGACCAACTCACCGCGGTCAGGTACGGCCTCGATGTACCACAGGCCGCCCTCCTCGTCAGCGTGGCGGAAGTGGTGCCGATGGGTGGCGGCTTCATCGAGTGCTCGGAAGTACGCCACGGTCTCTGCTTTGATGCGCTCCAGGTCAACCACGGGACCATCGTGTCAGCGAGCGCACGCGGTGGCCCCGTTCTGGCATCCACGAGTGACATCAACGGCGCCGGACGCCAGCACTCCCAGGCGGTCTGGCACGGCCAGCGTGGCCAGGCGGCTCCCGGGCAGTGTCACGAAGTGATCGAACTCCTAATGCGGTGCTCACGGACGAGCGCCCTCCCGGGCCGTCCTTGGCCGTGGAAGGGCGCTCAATGGTGACCAACGTCGACAGGTGCCGACAGCTCGGCAGCAGGTCAGGACGTTGATCGATACGGCGGCTGCAGGTCACGGCCGCCGTCGGTCAGTTGTGGCTGTGCAGATACGCATGGTCCCCCCACTACGTGTGTGTCTGAGAGGGAATCATGCCAGGACGGCTAGGAGCCTGACAGCTTGTCCAGCGTGTCGTAACGGCGTCCGGGTTCCCGGTCCTCCGGCCATGGGGCTTTACCCAGGTCTCGCTGGTAGTGCCGGTGTCCCGCATCCTGGCGGCTGATGTGCATCAGGTGCAGCGGGTTGGTCTCCAGCGGAGGCTGGCCGACCTGCTCCCGGTTGTCGTTGTGCCTGTCGATCTTTGCCTTCTTCCGAGGCGCATCGCAGGGAGTGCTGGGCTCGGCTCCGCAGGTGGGGCACCGATGGGCGAGGGCGTACTCGTGGAGAGGCGGGAAGGCGGGATCCTGAGGCATGGAGCCATCATGCCGGGCCGCGGGCCGACCGTTCTACCCGCAGCGCTCCAGGCCCGAAGGCCCGGAGGCGCCAGGGGCAAGTCCTGCTACGAGCCGGAACGGCTACGCGCTACCTCGTAGGCCGCGCGCAGCATCTCCTGCTGCTCCGCGTCCAGGCCGCGCGGCCGCATCCCCCGCCGGCCGATACCGAAGAAGGAGACGGGGCCGTAGAACGGGCCGTCGTAGCAGCCGAGCAACCGGAGCATACGGTCGGCGACCGGGTTGGCCTTGTCCTCGGAGGCGGTGACCAGCTCGGCGACGTAGGCGTGGACCCGGGCCTGCTCGGGCAGGACGACCCGGTCCACGTAGCCTGAGCCGGCCAGGCCGACCTTGTCCCGCATCTTGTCCGGGGGCTCGGTGTGGAACTCCAAGTCCCCGCCGGGGGTGACCAGACAGTAAGCGATGGGCGACTCCGTGCTCTCGCGGGGAGTGCGGGTGCGCAGCTGCTCGAGGAAGTCGGCTCCATCGAGAGTCCCGTCGCCGCCGGGTTCCGGGGTGTCCTCCTGGTCGTACTCGAGGTCTTCGATGTCCCGGCTCTCGACCTGCTGGCGGAGAGACCGGAACCGGCTCAACGCGTCGAATTCAGCTTCCTGCTGCTGGAGGAGTCGTAGTGCGGTGGAGTGAATGGCGGGCCGCGGCACCCAGTTGGGCAACTCGTACTCGTCGATGCGGCGGTCCCGGGCGTAACCGATACGGCGTTCGAGGTTGGTGACGGACGCGGAGGACACGCTGCCCGGCTTCAGGCCGGGGGTGCGCTGCCCCCACGCGACCGAGCTTGCGGCGGAACTCCAGGCGACGGCGACGAGCTGCCCGAGCGTGAAGCCTTCCCGGCGGGCGTTCAGGAAGGTCTCGTAGGCGTCGGGCAGCCGGTGCTCGGGGATGGGGTCCTCGTTGTACTTCCGGGTGAGCAGACCCTCGAGGTAGTTGACGGCCATGCCGGCCTCGAGCTTGTACACCTGCTCCTTGATCTCGTCAGGCCGGTCCCACAGCGCGTCCTGCATCAGGGAGATCGTCTCGCAGCGCGCTGAGGTTTTCCCGCCCAGGGAAGGGGCCAGACCCCAGGGGATCTGTGTGATGTACACGCCGCGGGCCGTGCCGTCTTCGTTGAAGGTGAAGTCGTTGGTAGTGGCGGGCGTGGTCGGGCAGATCCACCGGTTCCGGTGCAGGGTCCGGAAGGTTTCGATGTCGGTGTCGGCGGACGCGGTGAAGGTGTAGTTCAGGCTGTGCAGCGGGCCGATCGCCTCGGTGTCCTTCCGCTGCATGATCTCCACCATGGCCAGCAAAGCCAGACACCCGAGAAGGTCGGGGATGCTGCCGGGCATATCCCGGTCGGCCTGCTCTTGCAGCCACACTCCAGCGGATTCGACCTGCCGCGCGATGCGCTCCCGCTCCTCCTCCGCCGCACGCTCGGCTTGCCTCGCCTGCTCAGCGGCCTCCGCGTCCCGGCACGTCGGGCACTTGACCGTGGACACGGTCTCTTCGCGGGGGAAGAGGTCCAGGAACCACAGGCGGGTCGCGGTGACGTCGGAGCGGCTGTACACGCTACGGGGGCCGGCGCAGTCGGGGCAGACGACCGTGAGGAGGTCGGCGTGGCAGACGGCCTTGACAGTGCGCAGCACGGCTGTGGTGGGGCCGATCTCGGCAACCTTGCGAGTCCAGGTGCCCGGCTCGGTGAACGCCCAGTAGTCCAGGCAGATCTGCTTGTCCTCGTCGGTGACCTCCTGGTGGAAGACGACCTCGAGGAGCGGCGTGTCCGCGCTCGGCAGGAGATACCGCTGGACGGCCTGCTTCTGCTGCTTGATGGTCTTGTTCTTCTGCTGGCGTTGGCGTCGCCGCTGACGCTTCCCCATGGCGTCCCCTCCCCGGTGAACGACCAGGATATCGACGGGCGCCGACAACCGGGCCAGACAGAGCGACGACACGATGGCGCCCCCAGGTCTGAATGAGGCGCCCTCCGGAGCCGTCATCTTGCCCAGCATGAGCGCCGGAGTGCTGTCCCTCCTCCTTCGCGCAGGGCAGGATGGGGTCATGGCACCCACCGACTTGTCTCGCCTGCAGCTGCCACGCGCGTGTCGTGAGGCCCTTGCCAAGCAGCGGTCGGAGCGGATCGACAGTCACACCATCCCCGTAGCCGCCGCCTGGTGGAACACCGAACTAGCCGCCGCTCGCTTGCCTGGTGGGCCCATAGCCAGTTCAGATGTCACGCAGCTCAGTCGCGGTGACTTGTTCGCGGATGCTGCCAAGCTCGACGCGGACAACGATGAGGAGCTGCTGCGTTTTCTGTGGCGTGTACTCGCCTGGGGTAGCGGCATGAAACTCCGCCTCAATCGCAAGCGCATGCGAGCTGTGGCGGATAGCCCGTCCTCAGCCGTGGCGGCTCTGCGCCAGGCTCTAAAGGTCGCTCGCGAAGATCCGGCGCAGGCATACGAAGCTCTGCGCCCGCGAGACCGCAACGCCATCGCGTATCTGGGCCCGGCGTTCTCGACCAAGGTCCTGTATTTCGCCGGCCGCGGCGCTCTCGATCACCCGTGCGCGATTCTCGACTCCCAGGTGGCCGCCACGCTCAGGGACACCTGCAAGTGGGACTCGCTCGGTGACAACGAGTGGCCCACCAGCACTTACGTCCGATACTGCGCACTCCTGGACCGCTGGGCCCACGAGGAGAGCAGGCGGTTCGGGCGCCGCATAGGCATCGACGAGATCGAACGCTGGCTGTTTAGGCCCTGAGCCAGAACCGAGCTGCCAGCTCCGGATCCCACAGACGGTGCGCCACACTGCCAGATGCAAGGGTCAGCCACGGTCAGTTCGGTGGAAAGTGCCGCTCCAGCTACGCCGCAGTTCTAGGCTTCCCGCTGCCGCGCACGAGCCTGTTGCAGCAGGGCGACTCAGACTTCAGTACTGGGGGGACCAGTGACCGTACCGACACTCTCCTTCAACGACGCCTCCGACGGAGAGGACGCAGGGGCGTACATGTGGGAGGAAGACCTAGGCAGGCTGGCTCGTGAGCAAGAGGCATACGAACGGGCGCGGATGGAGGCAGCTCGTACTCTTCGAGCGGCCGCTTGCGCACTGATGGAGAAGGGCGCAGCACAGGTAGATGCGACAGAACGTGACCGACTCATCGAGCAGGCGCGGCTGAAACTGCGTTTGGCACATGATCCCCTGCCCCAGAGTCGTCAGACACTGGAGCCGCAGGAGCAGATCATTGCTCGCTCCTGCGGACGTCCCGCTGTGCTGCTGCGGCCCAGCCTCCCGGGACACCGAGAGACATACCACACGGGCCCCGAATGTGGACTCATTAGTGGCAAAGGTCGGCACTTGGAGGACTCGAGGTGGGCGCCAGTCGGTGAGGCCGAAGCCGTCGGGTATCGGCCCTGCGAACGCTGCGGAACGCAGGCGTAGAGGGTCACCGTCCGGGGACAACGCCAAGATGGTCACCGCGACGTGTAGGTCCCGGACCGAGTCGGCGGCGTCCTGGTCTTCGCCTCGGGCACTGACAGCGGACCTATCAGCGATCGTCCATTGAGCGATGAGTGTCTAACTGCGTGACAACGCTGACGCACAGCGGCGGACGAGCGCGGACGTCTACGGACCATCAGGGCAGGTGAGGGTCACATCAACCTGAGGCCGCGCTCCCATCCAAGTTGCTTCGGGACGAAGAGGTCGTGGGTTCAAATCCCGCCACCCCGACGTTGGTCAGAGACCCATTCACGTGAGCGTGGGGCCTCTGTCGTGCTCGGGGGCCAAACAGGGGGGCAAACGAGATTGATCAGGCCACCGCGTCCCCTTCTTCCTCTTCTACCGCGCCCTCCGCTTTCTGATCTTTGCGGGCACGGGTTTAGGGGCTTTCGAGGACCCCGTGGTGGAGGTACCAGGCGCTGTCGGCCAATCCATAGCGCAGGGCTGTGTCCCAAGCATTGAGGCCGTGAGTAATGGCGTGCTGCTCGGCATCCTCTTGCAAGTGCGCGGTCAAGGCCGGCATACCGCTCTCGCGGCGTATCTTCTGGTGCAGCCACTGGTTGGCGGTCACCTCGGATATGCAGAACTCGGCATAGCGCTGTGCCAGCTTGAAGGTGTGAAAGTGATATTCGACGCGGGCACGCAATTCAGCGTCCCATTCAGGCAGGGCGTGGATGCGGAACTGCACGGGCCAGCTCGTGATGTCCGCGAAAAGATAGCGTCCGGTCTGGCCGGGGCGGTCGTAGTAGGGATGGAGGGTGCGCTGGCTGGCGGTGGCACCAATCCGGTCGCCTTTCATCTGGTTGCACTTGCCGCATGCCGGCAGGAGGTTGACCGGACAAATCGTGTAGAGCGGGAGCATGTCCTTGGGCAGATGATGGTCGAGCGTGCCGATCTCACCGTTGCCGCACAGGAGACAGCGCCCGTACGGTGCGCGGGCCTTTAGCTCGTCATACTTTATCCTCCCGTCCTTACGCCCGACCAACCCCGCATTGTAGAGAGTTATCAGGTGCGCCCCGTCGCGGTCGGGCAGTAGCTCCTCGGCTTCCCGGGCAGTGATGGCGAGCCTGTAAAGGTTGTTGTGCTCGGCGGCGTCGATGTAGGTCTTTTCTGCTGCGGACAAGTCCTGCTCACGGGCCAGAAGTCGTATTCTCAGGACGGAGTTCCGCAGTCTCTTGCAGGCAGCGGTCAGGGTGTCTTGGACCGTCATGACGGGAGGATCGACCGGAATCATGAGGTTCTCCGGTGATGACGGGAGGTGAGAACACGCAGCAGGCCACGGGCTTCGCTGCCCAGCGATTCGAAGTCTGCCAGGATCTCTTGATAGCTGCGTCCCTCGTCGACCTCCTTGGCCAGGGCCGCATAGAAACCGGTGGCGGTGGATTCCAGGCCGAAGGCTTCGTGAGTGAGAGTGCTGACGTTCTCCCCGTAGGTTTCCATCAGCGGCCGCTCGGCTATCAAAACATTGCCATAGCGGCGCAGCTTGTAAACGCACGACTTCGGCACCTCCTGCAGGACGACCGGTGAGTGCGTGGCCACGACCGCCATACCGTTCACGTCTGACAGGAAGTCGGACAGTGCACGGATGAACGCCGACAATAGCGGTGGTTGAAGGTGTGCTTCGGGTTCGTCCATGAAGACGACCGTGCGCTCGGTCACCTCCTGGACCAGCCGCGTCAAGGTCAGCAAAGCGATCTTGTGGCCAGAGCTCAGCGGCGCAAAGAGCCGTACCGCAGCGGCCCTGAACCGGCGGTCAGATCCCTCAGACAACAAATCTTCAAGATCGCCTGCGTAGTCATCCAAGAAACCAGACTCCGGATAACTGAGCGTGGCCAGAACCTGTTCCCATCGGCGACGGCGGGCACCGATTCGGGCCGTCGCGAGACTCTCGGCGAATTCCGCGGACAGGTCTTCGGTCGTCTTCAAACGCTGCGGCTCCTCACCATCCCGCAGCCCGATGTAAGCGAACCCCGGAGGAGCGTCCGGGTGATAAAGCAACTCATCGAAGGCGCTGAAGGAGACCATCACCACGTTCGGTGTGACCTGGGCTGCGCGGGCAGCCAGCTGGGTGACCTCAATGCTTCCGGACGCCACCCCATCAGCCATCGCACGCATCATGCTGGTCTTTCCCACTCCATTGCGGCCGATTAGAGCATGCACGTTGCTTGGCGGCAGCGAGGCGGGACTGGCGCGGAAGCTTAGTGTAGGTGGTTCGTACCCTGAACCGTCACGCAAGGGAGGCACGTATTCCCACTGGAAGTCGACGACCCGATCGCGGCCGCGGGCAATGAGGTGGAGGCGCTCCAACTCCGCGCGCGGATGACGGACATCGCGCATCAGAGAGTCTGTGAAGACCCTCAGATTCCATACGCGTTCCACGAAGTCCACGCTGTAGTCGTAAGCTACATCCCGCAACGCGGTTAGAATGCTGGTTCTGTCGTGAGTACCCAGCTTTCTCAGCGACTCGTAATAGGTGTCGTCGAGGCCCAGGCTGAAGTAATCTTCACCGAGCGACTCGAATTCGCGCGGCAGGCGGTCCTCAGTCCGACGGAAATCGTCATAGCGGCCTGAGCCCATCTCGAGATGGCCGATTCGGACACCACCGATGGACTTCGCAGTTTTCCCGCGACGCTTGATGCCCAGCTTGTACAGCGTCACGAAGCCGTAGTCATTCCAGCTGTCCGGTACTAGGTAGGCTCCGCTGTAGTCCGTAGGCAGATCCCCTAGCCGCTCCACCACGACGAACTGCATGATGCCCTCCCCGACCCCATGACCACCCCACGACTCCATGAGCTGGAGTCTTCTCCGGCCACAGTAGTAGTCGCCCCACGCTCGTCTCACGGATACCCGTACATGAAGTCCGGGCGGCTTGTCGATGGAGCCCGATCGCAGCCGGCGGTCAGAGTCAGAGCTCATCTCACGACTGGACCTGCTGCTGAACCTGGACCAGAACGGCTCCCCTTCCACGCTCAGCTCAAGGAGAGCCGAGCGAGAGCACGGCAGCGGGCCAGGAAGCTTCCCATCAGCGCATAGAGGCCCGCAGTCTGACATCACCGGTTGACATCAATGAATCCGGATCGGAGCGCGCAGGGGCGGTCACGACTTGGAAGCTAATGAATTCCCACAGGTGCGTTGCCCGAAGTGGGTTGGGTCGACGATCGAACTCCTAAAGCGGGTGTCGCAGGTTCGAATCCTGTCGGGGCATCAGACCACGCGAGCCCTCTTGCGTGCCGAGCCCTGCACGGTGACCATCAGCCAGGCCTGCTGCCCGGCATCTCGACCATCCGACCAGTGCTCTTTCTGCCACTCGCACACCGCCAAGGCGCGATTTTCCAGCCGCACACCGGCGCCCTGAGAGCCCTGGTGCGGCAAAGCTGCCGACCGAGGAGGGACCCATCCCGCTCCGGCCGGCAAGTCGGTCCCGAGGGTGGTGGTTGCGGCGTTTGTCCGTGCCGGACGTGTCGCATCCTTATTCTTTGGTGTAGTTGACAAAGGGTGACGGCGAGTCAGGGGGCTTAAGGTGGGTGCGGAGATTGTTGAGCTGGTGGAGCAGGCCGGCCCGTACTTGACGACGGCGCTGGGCGCCTACGGCGTGGGAGTACTGGGCCGAGCCGAGAGCGCCGCGGTTGATGCGACCGCGAACGTGGGCTGCCGCATCCTGCACGCGGTGTGGCGCCGCGGGAACGCGCAGGGCCAGGCTGAGCTGGAGTCTGCGGTGCGGGACGCCGTAGAAGATCCGAACGACGCGGATGCTGCAGCTGCGTTGCGCCAGCAGATCAAGCGGGCGCTGCGGGACGATCAGGAACTGCTGCAGGAGCTAGCTGGCTTGCTGCCCGATCCTCGCGGGGCATCGGTGACGGTCACGGCATCGGGTGAACGGACGATTGCCGCGCAGAGAATCGGCACCGCAATCACGGGCGACAACGCCACCGTCCGGCCATGACCCCAGCCGACCAGGCCCCGCTCGGGCAGCCCCAGGTGTCGGGAGATCGGTCGATCGCAGCGGGAAGTATCGGGGTGGCGATCACTGGGGACAACGCCAGAATCGTGATGCTGCCTCCGGAGGCTGTGCGCTGGGCCCGGGAGACGACCGTACCGCCGGGGGCGGGCTATCTGCCCAACTCGGCATCCGGGGCATTCGTGGGTCGGGATCAGGAACTGCTGCGGCTGAGGGAGAAGCTGACGAACAGTGGCCATACCGCGGTGACCCATGCGTGGGCGATCCACGGGTTGGGCGGGGTAGGCAAGAGCACCTTGGCCTTGCACTATGCCCATCGCTACCGGGATGAATACACGCTGGTGTGGTGGATCACCGCCGAATCCCCTGAGCAGATCGACGCCGGCCTCAGTTCCCTGACAAGGCAGCTATGTCCACAGTGGGCCGCCACAGCCGACCCAGAGGAACACACCGCGTGGGCAATGACCTGGTTGCAGTGGCACCCGGGCTGGCTACTGGTTTTCGACAACGTCGAAAACCCCGAAGACTTGCGGCCCTATCTGGGAACGCTGCCTACCGGTCACCATCTGGCTACCAGTCGCAAGGCCACCGGCTGGCATGCCATCGCGCCTACCATGCCCCTGGGCCTGCTCGATCCGGCCGCCTCCGCCGACCTGCTCTGCGGTCTTGCCCTGGACGGCCAGCCCCCCACCCCCGAGCAATGGCGCCACGGCGAGGCGTTGGCTAAGGATCTGGGGTATCTGCCACTGGCACTGGAACAGGCCGGCGCCTACCTGCACCAGACCGCCACCGGCATGGACGTCTACCGGCAGGCGCTGGGGTTGATGCTGGCCAAGGCCGCCGACGGCATCAACCCCGAGCGCACCATCGCTCGCGTGTGGGACCAGACACTGAAGGCGATCACTGCTCGTAATCCACTGGCCGTCGCCCTGCTTCATACCCTGGCCTGGCTGGCACCCGACAACATCCCCCGCATCCTGCTCACCTCCCTGGCTTCCGATCCCTACACGCTGGACGAAGCTCTGGGCGCCTTGCGTGCCTACAACATGATCACTCTGGCTGGCCCTGACATCACCGTCCACCGTCTGGTACAGGCTGTGCTGCGCACTGGCTCCCAGATAGACGCCGATACCCCGCCGCCCGGCAGGCGCGAAGCCGAACGCACGCTCCTGCAGGCACTGCGCCCAGATGGGAATGGACAGCCCGCTCCGCCGGAACGTTGGCAGTACCTGATCCCACACGTGATCGCCCTGGCAGCCAGCGCTCCGGCCGGCTACTACACCGACGATGCCCTCAGCCTCTACGACGCCGCAACTGCCCACTTGAGAGGGCAAGGACAGCGAGCACGCGCAATTCCATTGCTCGGGGCCATGCTGGCCTGGTGCGAGGGGGTGCTGGGCGACACCCACCCGAACACTCTGAACAGCCGTAACAACCTAGCCCTGGCCTACGAGGAGGGGGGAGACTTGAGCCGGGCCATACCGCTACATGAGGCGACCCTCGCCCAGTACGAGCGGGTGCTGGGAGATACCCACCCCGACACCCTGCAAAGCCGCAACAACCTCGCTGGCGCCTATAAAATGGCGGGGGATCTGGCGCGGGCCATCTCGCTACATGAGGCGGCCTTGGCCCAGCGTAAGCGGGTGCTGGGCGACACCCACCCCGACACCCTGCAAAGCCGCAACAACCTCGCCGTGGCCTACGAAACTGCGGGAGACCTGAGCCGAGCCATCCCGCTATATGAAGCAACCTTGGCCCAGCACCAGCAGGCGCTGGGCGACGACCACCCTGGCACCCTGCGAATCCGTATTAACCTTGCTGGCGTATACCGGGCCGCGGGTAATCTGGGTCAGGCCATCCCGCTGTTGGAAACGACCCTCGCCCAGTACGAGCGAGTGCTGGGAGATACCCACCCCGACACCCTGCAAAGCCGCAACAACCTCGCCCTGGCCTACGAAACTGCGGGAGACCTGAGCCGAGCCATCCCGCTGTATGAGGCGACCCTGGCCCAGCGTGAACGGGTCCTGGGCGACACCCACCCCGACACCCTGCAAAGCCGCAACAACCTCGCCGTGGCCTACCAGGTGGTGGGAGATCTGGGTCGGGCCCTCCCTCTACATGCGGCGACTTTGGCCCAGCGTGAACGGGTGCTGGGCGACACCCACCCCGACACCCTGCAAAGCCGCAACGATCTCGCCGTGGCCTACGGGGCGGTGGGGGATCTGGGTCGGGCCCTCCCTTTGTTGGAGGCGACCTTGGCTCAGCGTGAACGAGTGCTGGGCGACACCCACCCCCACACCCTGCAAAGCCGCAACAGCCTCAGCGGCGCCTACTATGCGGTAGGTGATCTCGGTCGAGCCATCCCGTTGTTGGAGGCGACCTTGGCTCAGCGTGAACGAGTGCTGGGCGACACCCACCCCCACACCCTGAACAGCCGTAACAACCTCGCCGTGGCCTACGAGGCCGCGGGCGATCTGAGCCGGGCCATCCCGCTGTATGAGGCGACCTTGGCTGAGCGTGAACGAGTGCTGGGCGACACCCACCCCCACACCCTGCAAAGCCGCAACAGCCTCAGCGGCGCCTATGAGGTCGCGCAAATCCAAGCTGTACAGCAGCGGAGTACAGCAACCACCACGACCGTCCCCCACTCTCACCAGTCCCGAGCGACCGACTGACCGGCACCGGCAGACCTCAGCGACCGTCCCGCGCGTAGTTCGGGACGAGGATGTCGTGCCAGCCGCGTGCCAGAACCTGCGGGGAACCACGGGGAACACCGGTAAATCAAGGGCCCGCCACCAGGCGTCGAAGCCCTTCCACCACAGGCCAGCCCTGCGGCGAGTCCCAGATCACCTCAGCTTCCCAAGCTGATGTCACCGCAGCCACGCAGGCCAGGGGCGCTCTGTCAGCGTCGGCCAGTAGCCTGTGACGATCACCTGCGGCACGCCTGGAGGGTTCGTGGAAGCTACCGCTCTCGTCACTCCCGACCGGCTGTGGTCGGCGCACGAAGTCTTGGTACGCCCGAGCCCTATCCCGGCTACGGCAGGGGTCTATGGGTGGCACTTCAAGCAGTCGCCCCACCCGGACCTAGACGCCGGGCACCTCCTCTATGTCGGGATAGCCCCGCGGTACATGGCAAACCGGACCAGCACCCAAAACCTGCGGAAGCGGGTGCGGAACCACTACCGGGGCAACGCGGCCAGTTCGACGCTACGGCTCACCCTCGGTTGCCTGCTCGGACTCGAGCTGCGCCGCGTGGGCAACGGCCAGAAGATGACCTTCGGCAAAGCTGGCGAATCCACGCTGAGTCAGTGGATGGCGGACAACGCGCGAGTGTGCTGGATCGAGCAGAACGAACCGTGGACCTTCGAGTCCCAGTTCATCTCCCGACTCGACCTCCCCCTGAACCTCGCCCAAAACGGCCATAACGCGTTCCACAGTCGACTGGAGGAGCTAAGGGCCCAAGCACGACAGCGCGCGAGAGAGCTGCCGATCAGCTCTTAAATCCGCCGACGGGTCGTTGTCTGGGCCGTCTCTGGGCCGTCCGAGGCTGCCCGACGCCGACCAACAACGACAGAAGCCCACGGCATCTGAGCAGCTCAGAGCCGTGGGCTTCGTCAGTCCCGCCGGTCAGCGGGACCCGTGATCAGTAGACCGGCTACTGATCGTCCGCTGCGGGGGCACTTGACTCGCCATTAAGACTCCACCGACCTCCCTGTTGACCTCACGACCTGCAGCAACGGCAGGTATGTTGCCAAGCGGAGGTAACCGCCGACGCCGATGCGGTGCTTCCGCTAGGAGGAGGAGCATTATGTCGACGGACAAGGTGGAGCCCGGCGAAGGCGCCGAGCAGCTTGAGCTGACGAGCGAGGAGGTAGAAGAGGAAGAGGAGCGAGATGCCGCAATCTCAAATCTCGAGCCGCTTTCGTACTTCGGCACGGACTTCGACGTGCACGGCCTAGTTCGCCGACTGAATACCAAGGACATCGTCGTACCCAGTTTCGACCCGATGGCCGACTCGGGATCCGAACTGTCTGGCTTCCAGCGAAAATTTGTATGGAAGAAGACTCAAATGGACCGATTCATCGAGTCGCTACTCCTCGGATTCCCAATTCCTGGAATTTTCCTCGTCCAGCAGCCCAATAAGCAGTTGCTCGTTCTAGACGGGCAGCAGCGCCTCAGAACGCTTCAAAAGTTTTACAGCGGAAAGCACGCGCCAGACGAAGAGTTCCGACTTGATAACGTTGGCAAGGAGTTCAAGGGCCTGTCTTATGGCTCCCTAGACGACGAGCAGCGGAGACTCCTGGACAACACCTTTATTCACGCTACTGTCGTAAAATATAACCGGACACTCGGAGGTGACGAGAGCGTCTATTCACTGTTCGAGAGGCTGAACACGGGAGGAACAAATCTCTACCCGCAAGAGATCCGAGTTGCACTTTTCCACGGCGGATTGGTCGAACTACTGAGAGAGCTTAACGGATACGGAAATTGGCGCGCAATCTACGGCCCCCCTTCTGAAAGGCTTAAAGACCAGGAGCTAATCCTTCGCTTCCTCGCCTTCTTCGAGGATGAGGAGAAATATAAGCGCCCACTTAAAGTGTTCCTGAATGAATTCCTTTCCGCCCATCGAGACTTGGAGGGGCTGGCAAAGGAGGACCTTCGAAAGGTCTTCCACGCAACCTGCGATGCCGCAAGTATCGCCTTGGGGCGAAAAGCCCTGAGGGTAGAAGCTCAGGTGAACGCCGCCTTCGCCGACGCCATGCTCGTAGGTATCGCCCACCGCCTGAAGCGGGGACCCATCGAAAATCCGGAATCTCTAATTGAGGCCCGTGCTGGGCTTATCGCAAATCCCGATTTTATGAGCGCTGTCGCTCGAGCGACAGCCGATGAGGACCGGGTAACCCGCCGCCTCTCCCTGGCCAAAGAGGCTTTCAGGGAAATCCGGTGACCCGGAAGAGGGCTTCCCACTCTCTTGCCGCCCGAGTGCAAGTGGAGAGGCTAAAGAAATCAGTCGAGGATCTATACATTCGAGCCGATCCTAGAAATATCGACGATCCAGAGATCGCCAGCGACCTCGGCAGATACTTGTGCGTGAGAGTTTCTGGATTTCTAGAGCAGGCCACGCAGGTAATCTTGCGAGATTACTGCTCGCGAAACTCTTGGGGTGAAATTCAAACTTTTGCCCATTCATGGCTAGACCGTATGCCGAATCTGAGTTCTGACGCACTCGTGAAGCTGATAAAGAGATTCAATGAATCATGGGCAACCGAACTCGAAGAAATGCTTTCCGCGGAAGAGAGAAGGGCTAGCCTTAATGCGCTTATCGGGATTCGTAATGATGTAGCTCACGGCAAGCAGCAGGGCATGTCTCGACAACAGGCTTGGGAATACTTCGAGTTGGCCGAGACGCTTGTCGACTGGCTCTTGGAGCGCTTCGGCGACGTAAGTGCTAATGGCTCGCGTCAATAGCTCAAGAGCAGGAAGCCTATGGGGTACCGGCTGCCTTGGGCTGCTCTGGTCGACACAATTGGCAGCGTGGCTGAGGCCTGTGGGGGTGGAGCGAGGCATACGCGCGCGTGGTCGATCGGCAATCCCTGCCGTGGTGGCTGACTGTCGTCGGCTGAGGCTCAGCCGCTCCGGGGCCCCGTCCGGCCAAAAGATCCTCGAGGCGAAGAAACCGTGCCATTCACGTGCCAGATCCTGCGGGGAATCACGGGGAACAATGGGAACTTGCCCAGAGGGCGACCAGAATTTCAACGCCACTCCGCCGCAGGCCAGCACAGCAACCGCCGCTGAGAAACCCGAGCTTCCCAAGCTGATGTCGGTTGCCCTGCCGTTCGTCCGGGCTGCGGCGCTGGGGCGCCGGTCCCGGCCGAGCGGCAGGGCAAACAACTGCCGAGGAGCGGTTCAAGCGGCAGGCGCTTCCCGAGGAGGGAGCAGCGGCATGCCTGCCGTCGCCTCTCCTGACTCCGCGTTCAGACCAGCCGCAATCAGACTCGCCACCAGCTCAGCTGCCTCAGGACGAACGGCCCCGAGCTGCACCAGCCCGTCACCGAAAACGTTGACGTCGGCAACCAGGCCGGGAAAGTCGGAGTCCAGCCCGAGCAGCACGAGCTGATCAGCCAATGCGCCGGCGCTTTGCCGTGCCCAGTTCCAGCCGCGTACGTAGGGCACGCCCGGCGACAGGTTCTCCGCTCGTTTGGCTACTACTCCGCGCCGGTCGGTCATGATGTCAGGCCCTTCCCTGGTGTTCTTCGGCGACGGTCGGTTCGTCACCGTTGTCGTTGCGGTCTCGGCCGAAGCCGCTCGCGAGTGCCAGGCGCAGGAGTTCTGCGACGCGCTCGGCCGTGGCGGGGGACACTCGGCCCAGCTCGACGAGGCCGTGTCCGAACGCGTTCAAGTCCGCGCGCAGGTAGGGGAAGTCCTTCTCCAGGCCGGCGCGAACGAGGACGTCTCGCAGTGCGGTGGTGGCGTTTCGGGCCGCGTACCACCCGTCGCTGTCGAGCGGCGACCACGTGGCAGCGTCGCGCCCGTCGGTCGACTCATTCGGCATCCGTGCTCGACTCCTCGGGGAGCGCGGCGACCGCCGCGTACGGCGTCCGGTACTGCTCGTCGAAGCGGTCGATCCTTGCCAGGAGTTCCGCTGAAGCGACCAGCGCAGTGGCCAGGGCGACAGGGCGCAGCGGATTGGCTTCAGGTCGACGCGTAGGCGCGCGAAGCCACTGATAGCGGTCGTCGGCCAGCGGGATGGGGCCCGGCACGACGACGGCACAGTCCTTGCTCAGGTACCGGTATGGCGGCGGCGAGGACGTTTCGCGTTCGAGGTAATGCGTGAAGGTCTCGCAGCTCTTCGAGGAGAGGAAGAATCCGACTCGCTGTGCCTTGCGGTCGATAACCGTTGGTCCGAACGGCATCGCACTCCGCAAGAGGCGATCGAACATCTCCATCCCGAGGCGCTGTTCCACGCTCACCACGTCGAAGTAGCGGCCGGTCGGCAGCAGGCACGGCATGCGGGGATCGTCAGCCCACACCTGCCGGCACTCAACGGGGTTGTCCGCTGCCGCGGACAGCCATTCCATGCCGCTTCTGGTCATCCTCTGCATGCCATCTCACCTCGATCGAGACTGGGTTGCGGCCGCAACGCCGCCCTGTGTCCAGGCTCGGGGTCACCACCCTGGCCAGGGCAGATGACGAGAGGTGACGGGGGATGACGGGTCATGCGCGGACGCGTCATCCCCCGGCACCGATCAACAACCCTCGACCTAGGGTTACTTGCAGTGCGCGGTAAAGAACTGCGCGTACATTCGGTCGTGTATCCAAAGTGTCGTGCGCCCCAGAAGTCGCACCGGTGCTCACGTTGGGAGGGAACGGTCACGTCTTCGCTGGAGCCCATCAGCGTTCGCTTACGGCAAGCTCGTACGAGCCGAGGCTGGAGTCAGCCGAGGTTGGTACGCGAGTTGCGTCAGGTTGCGCTCCGCCGCGGCCACCAACTTCCGGCGGCCGCCAGCGTGAAGCGTCGTATCGCCAGTTGGGAGAACGGCCACAGCGCGCCGGACGACTTTTACGGTCCGTTGCTGTGCGAGGCGTACGACCTCAGCGCCGCCGAGCTGGGGCTGAACCACGAGGGCGAGCGGGACACCGGGCTCTTGGATGCCAGCTATCCGGCGAGTCCCGAAGGCGCGATCGATATGGTCGGTCAGCTGTGGCGCGCTGATCTCAACCGGTACGAGCCCCTGCTACAGGCCGAGCCGTCCGAGCCCGCGTGGAACGAAGCCTCGCTCCGCTGGTTGGTTGCACCCGAGCCGGCCGTTCCTCGGCAGCGTCGAGACGGAATGCGCGTCGGTTTCGGAGATGTCGCCGCCGTCAAGACCACGGCGGACATGTTCGCCGAGTTAGACGACCGGTTCGGAGGCGACCACGCTCGGCACGCAGCCGTGCAGTACCTCAGCACGGAAGTAGCGCCGCTCCTACGTGGGCAGTACACCGAGCAGGTGGGGCGAGCCCTGTTTTCCACCGTGGCAGAGGCAACCCTCCTGGCCGGTTGGATGTCGTACGACGCCTGCCGCCACGGCCTGGCACAGCGATACTTCCTGCAAGCCCTCCGGCTGGCCCAGGACGCCAACGACCGTCGGCTCGCCGGAAGCATCCTGTCCGCCATGAGCCATCAGGCGACGTTCCTCGGTCGCTACACGCAGGCCGCGACGCTCGCACGCGCGGCACTCATGGGCATCTCCCCCGTGGCCACGCCGACACTGCGTGCCCAGTTCCACGCCATGGAGGCTCGCGCACTTGCCCGCACCGGCGACGTACGGGCCTGCGAAGACGCCCTGACCGCAGCCACGAAGGCGCTGGAGAGCCGGAACAGTGACGACGAGCCCGAATGGATCAGCTACTTCGACGAGGCTGAACTTGCTGCCGAGGCCGCCCACTGCTTCCGAGACGTCAACAGCGCCCGAAAGGCCGTCGCCCACGCCGAGAACGCCATGAGTGGCAGCCACGTACGGAGTGACTTCTTCGCGACCATGGTGCTGGCGGACGCCCACCTACGCGTCGGCGACGTTGAGGAAGCCTGCCGTGTCGCCCTCGATGCTCTCGACCTGGGCGAGCAGCTCAAGTCGGCTCGCTGCATCAGCTACCTTGCCGAGTTCCGGCAAAACCTTGCAGGTGCCGGTAGCAGCAGGGACGTACAGAGCTTCACCGATCAGGTCAGAGACCACCGATTGTGGCTCGCCGCTGGCGGTCAGGTCGATTCCTGGACGCCACTGTCTAGGTTAGAACGGGCCCCATTCGTCTCGGCCCTCACCAGTACGAAGTGACCCCACACGCCGAGCGAACTCGGCGGCAGCAGGGTCGCTGCTCGTGACCTGGTGCCCGAGCCAGGCCACCATCATCAGTTCACGCAGGTCTGCGAGAGTCTCGTACCCGGGCCAGTTCATCAGGTCGAAGCCGTACCGGTGTACGAACTCTGCGTACTCCGCCTTGCTGTGCCACGCATACCGCTCATAGAACATCGCTGTCTGGACTAGGTCCCACTCGCGTGGTGCCAGCGCGAAGCCGTCCAGGTCGATGAGCACCGCGTGCCCGTCCCGGTGACGGAGGATGTTCCCGATGCTTGCATCGCCATGGATCATGCCGAAGGGAAGGACGAAGTCCAGCCGGTCGTAGTCCTTACCTAGGCTCGATGCTCGCTCCTCGAGGAACGTTCGGTCCTCCACCGAGATGCCGTCCAACCCTTCGAGCGACGCCGCTACCTTGGCCAGCGGGTCGTAGTACGGCAGGCGGAGAGACTCGGGTTCTTCAAGCCAGTGCAAGCGACGGAGGAGATCCGCGAGCTCTCCGACGGTCCCGTATTCCTCGTTCTCCTGGACGCTCTCCCAGAACGTCACCACCAGGCCGCCGACGACGAGTGGTTGGGTGACCGACGTCGGCACTCGCATGGCCGGGAAGTCCTGCGTCTCTAGCCACCGGGCCATGCTCACGGCCCGTTCCATCTCAGCAAGCACCGCCCGATCACGCGCGATTCGGACGATGACCGGTAAGGACGCCAGGCGGTAGACCGCGTTCGAACCCAGCCGCAGCAACTCGGCGCTACGGGAGTCGAGTCCGACCGTCGCGCATGCTTCCCGGAGAACAGGCTCCAGGCTCTCCGCCGTGAACTCCACGCCGCCGTCCGGTCCCTCGCTGCTGCCCGAGATCATGCTTCGACCATACGGGCCACACCGACCGCCCGACAGGCCGCCCACGTAATAGGGGCGTAATGGTCTTCGTCAGCAGCGACCATGACCAGCCCTCCCCTGCAGGTCAGCGCTCCAAGAGGCCAACGGTCTCCCCTGGCCTCCGGAGCCGTGTGCACAGGTTCGAATCCAGCCCAGTTTCACGAGGCCCCGCTCTTTCTCGTTCTTTCGCGTTGATCGCCACAGCCCGAGCCCCGCCCGTGGTCGGGGCGCTGTCCGCTCGACCGCTCAGGACAGCGCGTACGCCAGGCCGAACGAGTCCGTCAGGAACGACATCCGCGCATCCTCCATCGCCACGAGGACGGCGCTCACGTCCCGCCCCAGGTACGCCCCCCACGCGTCGACGCCTGCCTCCAGCGCACCCATGACGGTGATCAGTGCAGCCAGCGCAGTAGCGGCTTCACCAGCCCAGGAACCGTCTGCCGAGCGCCCCCGCGCGATCATCCACGGACGTCCATGCGCTGCACCGGAGACCAAGGGATACGAGCTCGTGCTCCACGGTGGCAGGAACGCCTTGATCTCCGCCGAGATGCTGTGGTCGAGAGGCGCAGACTCCCCGTCCACCGTGTACCCGGTCAGCCGCCCGCGCCGGTTAACCTGTTGCACAGCCCCCGCAGCGGTTACCAGCTGCTCGGCCTCCGCGATGTCACGTACGGCTGCGGCCTGCTCCTCCGGACCGAGCACCGCAGCCGCGCCGCTCTGGTTCTGCGCCTCCTTCACCCGCAGACTGGCCGCGCGAGCAACCCTCTGCCCCACCGACACAGCCGGGTCGCACAGGTAGCCGACGAAAGCCGCGCCCTCCAGCGTCGCTCGGCACAACGTCAGCGGCGACCACACAGGAGGCGGCGACATCATCAAGTCGTGCTCCAGCGCACGAACGTGGTCGAGCGCATGTGCCCAGATCAGCCGACATGCGTCGACCAGCAGCTGGTGGAGGTGCCACCGGGCATCCCGCTCTGGCCCCTCAGGCATTGCATTGAGAGTTTCGGCTTCCTTCGCCCACACACCGCCCGGCACTGCCCCGGCCGGCAACTCCACCGCGCGGCCAGTGTGCTCTCGGAACGCGCGCAGCAAACCTGAACTTGCCTGGGCTGGCGCCGGATTGATCGGGACGCAGAACAGGCGCCCGCCGTCAGGCGCCACCAGAGAACCATCATTCATGACCTTGAGACTAAGGAGCCCGAACCCGCCGCCGCTCGGAGTTTCCAGGCCCTCGCCTGCCTACTGCAAGTATCCGAGCACCGTGTGCGTCCGACAGACGTCTTTTCGGGCTGCGCGCTGCTCGGCCCCCTTGCGCTCGGAACGCTCTTCCCGTGCAAGGACGGGACGAAGAGGTCCGTGCCACACGCGTGCCAGATCCAGCGGGGACCCACGGGGAACAGCGGGGTATCGAGCGGTGGTCCACCAGGGCACCAGCGCTCTTAGTCACAGGTCAGGGGGACAACCCTGGCCAGAAGACACGAGCTTCCCAAGCTGGGGGCTTGGGCCCCGTGGTCACGGGCCGACCGTCGCGGCTTGCTCTGGTCAACGGCACCGGTAGCGTGGCTGAGGCCTGTGGGGGGCGCAGCGAGGCATACGCGCGCCTGATCGGTCGACGCACCCGCCATC
This sequence comes from Streptomyces sp. NPDC046931, assembly GCF_040644655.1. Lineage (NCBI taxonomy): Bacteria > Bacillati > Actinomycetota > Actinomycetes > Kitasatosporales > Streptomycetaceae > Streptomyces > Streptomyces sp. NPDC046931. Next base: position 104,108 of record NZ_JBEYWX010000012.1, on the reverse strand, counting down.
GTGGCTGACCGTCGTCGGCTGAGGTTCAGAGGGGCCGCATCGAAGGTGCCCGCCGTCAGTCGAGTGTGGCCCTGCACTTGCAGGGCTGGGCCGTCTCTGGGCCGTCCGAGGCTGCTCATCGGTGGCCAAAGACGACCAACGACGACCACCAGCAGCGCGAGCCCACCGCCAGCTCGCGGTGCCCCATGGGGGCGCCGTTCAGCCGCAGTCGCCGCCGACAGCGCTCCGCGGTCAGCCCCCATCCTGCGCGTACCTCATGTAGAGGGTTTGCCAGGGAGGTTACGGGCAGTCAGTCGTCGGCGCGCCCACCTGGCGGCGCATCAGCTGGCAAGGTCCAGTTCGACCTTCTGCCGGGTGCCCCAGCCGGTCTTGTAGCAGGTCGCCATGGCGTACCAGCGAACGAACCGGAACACGGTGAACGCGAAGATCTGCGCGATCGGGGCCGCAAGGAACGTCAGGAAGTGAGACCAGAACGCGTCGTCGCTCCGCTTGAAGCTCAAGTAACGGAGCGCTTGTCCGTATCCGATGAGCACTGGGATCAGCAGCAGATCCCACGTCCATTGCTTCTCAACCACCGGCAGGTACAAGAACAGCACCACGAAGATCACAGTGGACAGCACCATCTGCACCCAGCCCAACAGGTGTCCCCAGTATGCGTAGTTGTTCAGCCGTAGGTACCGGAAGCGCCAGAAGGTGCGGATGAAGGCTCCTCGCATCCACCGGGTGTACATTCGGAACAGCTGGGAGAAGTTGTCCGGCATCAAGGTAGTGGCGAAGGCAGTGGGCTGCTGCACCGCCTTACCCCGCTGAAGCGCGTAGATCGTCAGCATGGAGTCATCGGAGAACTCCACCTTCCGGCCACAAAACGTTTCGTTGAGGTACCCGTCCAGGTTGTCGTCGAGGATGCCCGAACGATAGGCAGCGAGGACCCCGGAGTTCACAAGCACGCCGCCGAGCACGGACTGCGCCGATCGGTCCACCAGTTGCCCCACGACGAACCACAGGTCCGTCATGCGTACCAGCATGTCCCGCCACTTGCGTGGCTGTCCCTTCTGGTTCACGTTCCCTCGCAGGTTCGAGGCGAGCACGATGCCGGCGACGGACTGGATGTCCTTGTCCGCGAAGGGCTTCAAGATCTCCTCAAAGGCGTTCTGGTCCAGGTTCGCATCCGAGTCGACCGTCACGTAGACGTCCGTGATGACGCCTGCCCGCCGAGCACCGGTGACGGCGAGGCCCTGGGCGTGACGCTTGCCGGGTGTCGGGGTGGATTCCCAGATGAGGGGGATGCGCAGCGCCGTGCACTCCGCCTCGAACCACGCCTCAACCTGCGAGTAGTCCACGGAGTTGTCGTTCTCGACGACGATGATGCACTGCGGGAGACGGGACTGGCGAAGGATGGAAGCCAGGCACTCTCGGAAGGCGTTGGGCCCTTCGTTGCGGACCGGGATGGGAACCGTGACCCGAAGCTGGTCCAGATGTTTCTGCTGCCGTGGGGAGACCTTCTTAGGCCGCTCGGAGAAGTACAGGACGCACTGCCACATCAGCATGAGGAATGCGAGGGAGTAGACAGTGGCAAAGCGCTGCCCCTGGCCCTGCCAGGTGTGAATGCCGGAGTAGATGTGGCGGACCAGCCAAATGGAGAGGACCGCCCCCGAGAGGGCGGCCCCTGCCAGGATGCGGGTCCGGGTGCGGCGTACCCGGATCACGTTCATACCTCAGAAACCCCCTTGTTCCTGCGGAAGTTCGTTCGTACGAGGACGGCACCACCGACGACGAGCACGACCGCCAGGGCCAGCAGCCACAACTGCTGGAAGGCGACCCCTCCCACCGTGATGGCGCCGGCTCCAGTAGCGGCGAGGCTTCCGCCTCTCCCCCCTGTGTAGTTCATGGTGTTTTGCTCCTAAAATTGGTTGTACTGGACACTTGATAGCCCGTGCCCTCGCGAGTGGGGCGGCTCTCGGCTGCGGCTTGTCTCCGTCATCTGTGCGATGGCCGGCCCGTCTCCACAGCGCGCCGGTCAGGCAGAACCCCTTGAGATCACGGTCTCGAGGCGGTTGACGAACGCGAGTTGGGTGCCCGGAGGGCAGCTGCGGCTCCCGCAGTGACGGATGTGCGCAGCCACCTATCGACCCGAGCGAGGACCACCCTCGGCGCCAAGCTGGAAGAGTGACGAGAGTCGTCGCATCCCCTGCGTGCACTATCCGCGCTGAGGCCCTCGTGTGGTTGGTGTTACACCCGCCCCCAGGCGAATGTCACCGCACGTCCCTGACCAGTCCGGGCCCAGGAACAGTTGCCTGATCAACCCGGCGGTCGCGGTAGGCATGGCGCCGCCCAAGGCGCAAAGTCCGCCCGCTCGTACACGATATGACGCTATCTCGGCGGCAAGTCGTAAGGGGGTATGCGGCAAATGCAACAAGCCGACACCGCCTCACCCTCCGGCCCCCAAGGCAGACGTGCGGTCGATGACCATCACCGTCGATGGCCGCGACAGGCGTCCGGACACTTATCGAGTGGGTGATGGTGCCGTCAATGAGAGCAGGCACAACAGCCAGCTCAAGCCCCCCATGCCCGGACATACCCCTCCAAGGGCAAGTACCTGATCCATCAATGGTGAAGATTCTGTGCCCAATGTGTATAGCATGTAGGTGGTTGATAGTGGAACTTCATCTCGCTGACCGGTAACAAGGAGGCAGAGCCGCAGGTAACTTCCTTGCGTCTCTGGATGCTCAGCGGCTACTACCCAGAGCAGCGGCATCCCTCTGTGACCACCATCTCGCAGCCTCTACCGCGCCTCTGGCCAGTGGAACCACTCGTCTCCCTGACGCAGCGTCGCATCTCCTCCTGATGAACGAACGGAGTCCCGTATGCAGGGCAGCACCCGCAGCGTCGCCGTCTTCGGCGCCGGCTACATCGGACTGGTCACAGCCGCCTGCTTCGCCCACCTGGGCCACCGGGTTACCGTCCGCGACATCCAGCCCGAACGCATCCGTCTGCTGAACTGCGGCGACGTGCCCATCTACGAGCCGGGGCTGGGTGACCTCCTTGCCGAGAACAAAGAGCGCCTGACCTACACGCTGGACGCCGCAGAAGCCGTCCGCGACGCCCAAGTCGCCTACATCTGCGTCGACACCCCGCCCACCGCATCCGGAGACGCCGACCTGTCCCGTGTGTGGGCCGTCATCGACGCCCTCAAGGACGCACCCCATCTGACGGCCGTCGTCGTCAAGTCCACCGTCCCGGTCGGTACCGGAGCCCGCATCAGGGCCGCTCTCAACGAGGCCGGCCTCGAACACATCGGCTACGCCTCGAATCCCGAGTTCACCGCCGAAGGCCGCGCCGTCACCGACTTCCTGCATCCCGACCGCATCGTCATCGGCACCGCCGATCAGACCACCGCCGCGCTGCTCGCCGAGTTGCACGCCGGCATCGACGGCCCGGTGCAGCAGATGGACGTCGCCTCCGCCGAAATGGTCAAACTGGCTGCCAACGCCCTGCTCGCCACGAAGATCACCTTCATCAACGAGATTGCCACCGTCTGCGAAGCGACCGGCGCCGACGTCACCCACGTCGCCGACGCCATCGGCATGGACCACCGACTCGGCCGCCACTTCCTCAACGCCGGCCTCGGTTACGGCGGATCCTGCTTCCCCAAGGACTCCCGTGCCCTTCGCGCCATGGCCAGCAACAGCGGCTACTCCTTCCAACTCCTCAACGCCGTCATCGCGGTCAACGACCTCCAGCCCCGTCGCGCCGTCCAACGCCTCAAAGCCGAACTCGGCACCCTCGGCCAGCGGCGCATCGCTCTGCTCGGCATGACCTTCAAGCCCGGCACCGACGACATGCGCGAAGCCCCCAGCACTGTCCTCGCCTCCCGTCTTCTCGCCGAAGGCGCCACCCTCACCTGCTGGGACCCGATTGCGCGCCCCGACGACACGCCCCCTTGGGCCGCGGCAGAACGGCACCCCACCGTCATCGAGGCCATCACCGGCGCCGACGCTGCCGTCATTGTCACCGAATGGCCCCACCTTCGCGAGGTCGACTGGGAACGGGCACGTCCCACCATGCGCAACCCATTGCTCCTCGACGGACGCAACCTGCTCGACCCCGACGCGCTTTCACGTGCCGGGTACACCTGCATGGGCGTCGGACGTGCCACAAGGCGACCTCAGTCCTGATTCCTTCATGCCGCGGACAGAGCGCACTGCCGAGGGGTTGGTGAATGACAGCAGCGGAGTACAGCAACCACCGCAACCGGAGGTGGCCGACAAAGTCCTTCGGAAGCCCCACGACCAGCGTCCTGGACCGCAATGGCCGTCCGGCCGATAGTTCTGGACGAAGAGGTCTTCCCCAGGCTGGCGACAGCCGACGGTGGAGCTCGGGCCGTCTCTGGGCCGTTCGAGGTCACCCGGTACTAACCAACAACGACAGAAGCCCACGGCCGCTGAGCAGCTCAGAGCCGTGGGCTTCGTCAGTCCCGCTGGCCAGCGAGACCCTTGATCAGTAGACCGGCAAGTTGGCCGCACTGAGCAGGTCGTAGCCGCCAAACGCGCCCGCCCCTTCAGGGGCGATGAGGATCGCTTGCTGCCAGGAGGTGACCGCGGCTGGTTGCGACGCGGAGCACGTCTCGCAGTGCCCCGGTCAGTTCCTTGGCCAACCGTCGCAGGTTCTCCGGGCCTTGGTCCTGGTCGTCGAGGGTGTCCGAGGCATGCTGCAGCAGCTCGGCTGCCGTTCCCAGTTGTACCGCTTCGATGTTGTCCGCCAGGCGGGACATGTAGCCGCCCTTGTCGTCGGTGTTCAGGTAGCAGGGCTTGCCTTCCGGCCCCGACCATGGGAGGAGTCGTAGTTCGTTCGGTGCCGTCATCCCTGCATCTGCCTCTCATCGGGCACGTGATGGGTGGTGAAGACCGCGTCGACGCAATCCCCTGGGAACGCCAGAAGGGCGGCCTCGACGACTCGCCCGGCTGTGTCGGTCGCGACACGTGTGATCGCGAGGACTGTCTTGGAGGAGCCGGTCCGGAGGGCCGATGCTTCGTCCGGTGTTGGTGGGCGGGCGCATACCGTCTCCCGGACGGTTGCCAGCGGCGAGCCCAGAATGGCGAGTCGTCGGGCGGACTCCTGCCAGGAGGGTTCGTCATCCAGCACTTCGGCGGGGACCAGGTCGCGCGGGATGTAGATACGGGCCAGTCCGCGCGGGGACTCTTCCTCGTGACTGACGCAGAAGAACTCAGCGAGTGGACTGCCCCTCGGCACCTTGAGCAACGTCGTCAGGTGGCTGTCTGCCGGAACCGTGGTGGTGCGAACGGTGACGCGCAGAGCTGCTTCAGCAGCGGTCCACGGGTCCAGCGTCCCCCAGCCACCGACGTACACGATCTTGCGGAGTGGGCGGCGGACGAAGTTGCCTTTGCCGTGGATCTTCTCGACGAGGCCTTCGCCCTGGAGGACCGCGAGGGCACTTCGCAGCGTCACTGTGCTGACCTTGTAGCGGTCGGCGAGGCCGGCCTCGGACGGAAGACGTTCGCCCGGCTTGATGCGGCCGGTCGTGATCTGCTGCCGGAGATCGTCGGCGATGTCGTGATGGCGTGATGGCACGGACCGGATCACCGCCTCCTCTGCATCCGAACGGCGGCGAGCCGGGTTCGCGCGTGTATGGTCAGCAGCTCGCCCGACTCGAAAAGGAGTTGCTTGGCTCCCTGCGGGAGTTGGAAGAGGTCCCTCACCCGGCATGCGCTGCCGCCGAGTTGGATGACATCACCACGTTGCACGGTGGCCGCGGTGATCTCGACGTTGGACGCCAGCGCGCCGCCGGGTGCCCAGCCGCTCACTGCTCAACCTCCGCGGGCGTCGAGTTGTGAGACATCGAGTGACACGGGCAGGCGCACGTCTCGTAGACGACCGGCAGGTCGATCGGTGCGGATACCGGGGAGGGCTCCGTGCAGGCAAGATGCGTGCCGATACGGCAGGCAGTCGACCGGTAAGGGACGGCCGAGGCGTCGGCGATGTGTGGCTGTTGGCGAGGAGGCATCAGCGGACCCCCGCAAGGCAGGACCAGGCTTCAGCGGACAGGTGGGCAGCAACTACCACCGCATGCGGTCGTACTCGTTCCTCCCAGGCCAGCACGTATGGGCGGACGAGTGCGTTGTCCTCCCCCACGAGCGGGTGCCGGTGATTCGCGACGCTGGACGCCCGGCCCAGAATGACCGTTGGCGCGTCGGCGGAAGCAGGGAAGGCGGGGACGGCCGGCGGCCTGGAGGGCACTAAGGGGCGTCGATGCCTGCCCTTGGGGGCGTACCGCGCTCTGGTGAGGGAGACGGCACGGCGGATACGGTTGAGCACGCTGCTCAGCTCCTATCGCTGATGGCTCGGTCCCCCGACATCGCCCGTCGTGGGGACCGTTTTATGTACGACCGCCCAGAGAGTGCGGCCGTTCAGGCTGGTGGCGAGGAGCCCGAACCGGTCGGCCTCCGCCACCACGTCCAGGACCTCCCGCCATAAGTCGGCGGAGAGCGATTCCGGTATCTCCGCTTCAACCGACGTGTACCGGTCGTGCTCCTCCATGCGCGCGGAGAGCCCGACGGCGGACAGCCGGGCGGCGATGGCCGCCGCGCTAACTCCCGAAGCGGGCACAGGGCAGCCTCCGTCACCGGCGATCACTTTGAGTGAAGCTAGTTAACTAGATTAGAGCTAGTGGACTAGATTTTCCATATGCCTGAGCAGCCGCCCTATCTCCGCATCGCCGACGAACTCCGGCGCCGGATCGCGGAGCACGTCTGGGAGCCAGGGGACCGTTTGCCGTCCCGCGCCCAGATCGGCCAGGAGTGCGCGGTGGGCGAGAACGTCGTCCGCCGGGCTCAGGAGTTGCTGATCTCCCAGGGTGTGCTGGAAGGCCGCGCCGGTTCGGGCACGTACGTCGCCGAGCCCCGGCAGCGAGTGCGGGTGGTCCGGTCGTCCGCGCGTGAGAGACCCGACGGGTCGCCGTTCCGGGCGGACATGAAGGCTGTGGGTAGGCAAGGGGATTGGGAGAGCCGGACCGAGGCCAAGGTGCAGGCTCCAGCGGACATCGCTGCGCGGCTCGGCATCGCCGAGGGCGACCTGTGCGTCCGCACGACGTACGAGTTCCTGGCCGACGGCAGGCCGGTGCAGCTGTCCACGAGTTGGGAGCCGTACGACCTCACCGCCGGCACGCTCGTCGTCCTCCCCGAGGGAGGGCCGCACGGCGGGACGGGTGTCGTGAACCGTATGGCCGCGATCGGCATCACCGTCAGCCACGCCGTGGAGCAGCCGGAGCCGAGGCAGGCGACCGCCGAGGAGGCAACACTTCTGGGCATCCAAAAGGCCGCGCTCGTCATGCACATCCGGCGGACGTACTACAGCGATCAGGGGCGGCCCGTGGAGACGGCGGACATCGTGGTACCCGCCGCTCACTGCGAGATCGTCTACGAGATTCCCATCAATCGATGACGGTTCGGGGCCGTTGCGCTCCCAGTGACCACCCATCACACCTCCCGCACCCTTGTGGCTCCGTCAGGATTTCGCGCACGAGGACCAGAGTCAGTGCCCGAGTGGTCGCATCCACGCGTTCGGCCCTGCCGATCGATATGAGTCCCAGCGTCATCCATGACAGTCCGGTAATGCAGTACCAACTGTGGTACCGACACCCAGCCTCGCTACCGCTACAGTGCGCGCCGCGAACGGGGAAGTCAGCCTCGTATACGAGGCCTTTTGTGATCTTGACGCCTCAATCCGGTCTCTACCGGATACTCGGTCGCCGCCAGTCGAATGCGTATCGAAGGCTCGTCCATGAGACGCCGAGCACGGGAAGAAGAGCAGGTCAGCAAGGGTGCGATACACGACCCGCTAAGCGCCTTCTAAGCGCTTGGCCGCAGGTTCGAGTCCTGCCGGGGGCGCATAAAGCCTCTCACCTGCGAAAACACGTGAGGGGCTCTTTCATGTCCAGATGCACATCGCTCCCTGAGCAGGTGCCTTCACCTATCCACGATCGTGGGTAGCCGTGCCACCTCCGTTCTCGGGCCTCTAGAAGCGGTCGTCGTGCCGGATCCCGGGGGCAGCCGCGGTCAGCAGGGGTCGCTTGCAGGCCCATGTGCACCCGCTAGCTCGGCAGTGGAAGCCGCAGGTCACAGGTAGAGCGCCCCTGCCACTCTCCTGAGTGAGCGTTTGGCGCAGGTTCGAGTCCCACCAGGGGGTGGCGCTGAGCGCTTCGGTCGGCCTGTCGAGCGTTGGCTGCAGGGCCCCTGTGCCGCCTGGTTTCGTCACTGTGGCGTAGTGGGCGCTACGGACCGCTCGGGCCGCCGGCGCGGTCGCCGGCGTTCTTTACAATCACTGTGTCGCCGACCCGGCTGAAATCGTAGAAGCGGTGGGCGTCCGCCGTGCTCAGGTGGATGCAGCCGTGGGAGGTGTCTGCCCGGCCGATGGCGTGGTCCCAGGGCGCAGCGTGTACGAATACACCAGCGCTGGTCAAGCGCACCGCCCAGTGGACCGTGAGGGCGTAGTAGTTGGGATTGCGCGCATCGCATGTGATGTGCGCGCTGCACGAGGTCATCCTGATGACCGCGTTCTTGCCCAGTACATGGAACGTTCCGGACGGCGTGCGGAAGTCAGGCTTTCCGAAGCCCACGGTGAAGGTCATCACCGTCCGGCCGTGATCCGTGACGGTCATCCGGTGAGTCGCCTCGTCGAGCGTCGAAACGTGGCCCGAGGAGGCGGCCTGGGCGGGACCGGCGCCCAGCGTCAGGACGGCCGCCAGGGCACCGACCAGCGCGAGCCGGGTGGCGTCACGGAGGCGTGGGCTTGAGGCTTGGCGTCGGTGTGCCATATCTGATCACCACCGCTCTCTTGCACAAACCACCATATTCGCCCCTCATCCTCGCATCGAGGTGTCCCCAGGACACCTCGATCATTAAATCGAACACGTGATTGAATTCAAGGCATGGCGCACAGGACGTTCCCACCAGAGTTGATGCAAACGCAGCACGACTGGAACCGCACCTATGAAGCGCTCGCTCGACGGCCTCCTCAGACCACAGCGGTGCGCAGGCGCTTGCAGGTGCTCTCCAGCCGGCCGGTCTCCCATCCGTACTGCCACACGCGGGCTGGTCGATCGTCAGCGGCCAAGGTGGAGCTGCGTCGACAGGCGTGGGCGCAAGGGGAAGCGGAAGCCTCGTGAACGACCGGCTGACCGAGCGTCCGAAGCTGCCCCGGGGACCGACAGGGCGAGCTGCGCGAGGGCGTCCGACACACTTTGTGCCGCCGAACCCGTCTGACGAGCTCCGCCACGCATCAGAGAGCTGCGAGGGGCGATCGACGCATTCGCTCCGGAGCCGTTGCGGGTCGGGCCTGCCAGCGGGTGCCCCTCTCGGCAGACGCACAGTCAAGTGGCTGGCGCAGCATGACGAATGATGAGGAAGGCCCCGCCGCCGACCGTACGACCGCCGTGACCGATTCGGCTGGGGCTGCGGATCAGAAGCTGTGCCCCGGCGGACGGCCTGGCTCTCCGGGCCGTCCGCCGGGCCGTCCCGGGTCACACGACGACGGCCAACGCTGACGACCCTTGACCGCTTGGCCCCAGATCACAGCGTTGATCGCCTAGTAGAGCCCAGGTCAGCGGGCCCCCGGTCACTCCTTCGGCTACTGATCCAGTCCCTATCCCCGGCCTCTTCGCATCCGAGTAACGCATCCACACGCGCCGTCGGGTAGACGGCCGGCCCCAAGGTCGCGCCGGAACGGGACGTGCGGCCATGGGAGCCGTCGCGTCCGCCAGCCGTCAGTAGCGGTGGCCGGGCCAGTGCGGATCCGTCCAGCGGTCCTCGCCCATGAGTCCTAGCAGCCGTACCCGGTGCTGCAGATCCGCCGATACGCCCGACTCGCGGAGCCGCACCGCGGCATGGCTGAGGAGCCAGGCGACCAGTTCGGCACGCATCTCTTCCTCGTCGTGTTCGTACCAGTCGACGCTCCACGGCAGACCGTCTCCCAGGAGCTCGCACTCCCATTTCGCGACCGCCTCGGCGAGACGTCGGTCGCTGAGGTGCCCGGTCTGCCTCTCCCACTCGGCAAGCCAGGGGCCGACCGTTCCGGACGCCTCGGCACACATCGCGAAGACCTGGTGCGCCGGGACGACCGCATCCGGATCGGTGAGACTCTGCGCCCACCAGGCATGCAGGAACTCGCGTACCGAATCGGCTTGATCATCCGGCCACTGCTGCCAGCGGGCGCGGGCGAAGGAGTATCCGGCCTCTTCCAGTCCGAACAGGGGCTCCGCGTGACCGGCGACCAGGACCCTGGCGAACTGCGGCAGAATGCGGCGCAGCACGGCCGCGTGATCCCTCCAGTCGATGGCCTGCCAGGTCCGACGCAGGAGGTCCGGCTCCAGTTCCACGTCCGGCGTCTTCAGCAGGGAGAGCTCCTCCGAGCTGCCCCAGTGGCATTCGCAATTGCTCTCGTCCGGATGTGCGGTCATGCCATGGAAGGTGACAGAGAGGTTGTCCAGGGCGGCGCCGAGGCGGATGCGTGCGGGATGGTCGGCGAGAGGCATGTGTACCCGGCCTTCGAGGACTCCGGACGGCTTCCGCCGACCGAAGATCGTCACTTTATCCGGTGAGGCGGGGCCTTGCACTGGCCGCCCCGGGATGGGTGCGGACGGCGGTGAGCCGACAGCGACGGTGAAGAGAGCCAAGCCCGAGCTGACATCGACGAGTGACTGTGAGGATGGCGGTGGCACCGTCCGAGGGGTCTGACCCTCCGTCTGACCGACGCATGCTGTCCTGTCGATGATTTGTCGGCCACTTCGGGCGGTGCCGTTCGGCGCGCTGCCGGTCGGGCGTCGCCGAACGCGGGGGCCAGGAGCGGTGCCGGTGGACCGGCTGGACAGTGAAGCGCCGCGCCAGTGCTCCCAGTCACCGGCCTTCGTGACCTGTCCGTGGACCGGCAGCCCGCGCGGCGCTGGGCGGTGGACAGGAACGGCAGATCGAGTACGACAAGGCTGGGCCCAGGTCGGCTGCCCAGCAGGTGAGGGAGCCAAGCGACCTCGCTGCGGCCGGAACAGTCCTGTCGAATGCGCGCCGGAGTCGGCACGTAAGTCTCCACCAGACCGTACGACCGGTTTTTCCCGCAATGCAATTTCCGGGGCGGTCGTGACATTGAAGAAGCGTTTCACTTGACTCGAGTGGCGTTTGTGAAATTGCGCGCACACGAATCGTTTCTCCTGGTCCGATCCGATAGGTCTGCCGCCCGGCGCCCTCCCACTACCCGCCCGCCACATCGAACACGTGCGGGCGTATTCCAATTGATACGGCATTTATCCGTCGGCAAAATGGCAGGTCACCGCACGGTTCCTCACGCATCTACACACCACGCTGCGCATGCTCCATTGGGACTAAAAAAAGCCTGGTTACCGCGCCAAAAGGTGACTGGTATAGAGCCATGTGCTCTTCTTCAGCTGAAATCATCCGACAGGCCGCTTTCGGCAGCGGACGCATGGGCGCCGGCTGCAACAGGCCTCCTGCATGAAGGGTCAAACCTCGTGAGTCTAGGTAACGGCATGCGCCCCGGCGCTCGACGTGTCGGCGCGGTGTCGGCGCTCTCCGTGGGCATCATGACGGCGCTGACTTCGGGCATGGCTTCCTCCACCGCGGTCGCCGCCCCCAGCCACTCCGTCACCGAGGTGAAGGGAGTGCATGCGCAGTCACGGCAGGCCGGCGTCGACCTCGCGGTGACGAAGGACGGTCCCGCCTCCGCCACGGAGGGCGACCCCGTCACCTACACCATCACCGTGACGAACAACAGCGCGATCGCCTCGAGCGGCTACACCGTCACCGACTACCTTCCGACGGGTATCCGCGGCGTCGTTCCCCCGCCCGGTTGCACCATCCCCTCCGTGGGCCGACTGGTCTGCACCCACGGTCCGCTCGCGGGCCATGCCAGCGCCACGATCACCGTGACCGGCACCGCCGGCCAGGACTTCACCAACCTTCAGAACATCGTCACCGTCGAAGGCGTCGAAGCCGACACGGACTACACCAACAACGCGGCCGCGGTGCGCACCGTGGTCGCGCGGCGGCAGGTGGACCTGTCGCTGACGAAGTCGGGGCCGTCGTCGGCGCCCGTCAACAGCCCGGTGACGTACACCCTCACGGTGCGGAACAACGGCCCGCACGCCTCGACCGGCTGGACCGTCAGCGACCAGCTTCCGTCGACCCTGCACGGCCCGTACACCACCTCGCCGGGCTGTACCGTCTCCGTCACCAACCTGCTGACCTGCACCGGCGGTCCACTGGCCGTGGGCGCCACCGCCACGGTCACCGTGACCGGCTTCGCCGGCCCGGGCTTCAACGGCGTGCGGAACACGGCGGTGGTCAGGGGCCTCGACTTCGACCCCGGCCTGGGCAACAACACGGCCAGCAACCGGGTCACGCGGCCCGGCCTCAGGATCACCAAGACCGCGGACGCACCCCAGACGATCCATCCGGGCGACACCGTCCGATACACCGTCAGGGTCCGCAACACCGGGGAGACCGACTTCGTGGGCGCCGAACAGGCCCACTTCACGGACGATCTGACGGATCTGCTGGACGACGCCCGGTACAACGACGACGCGGACGCCACCCGCGGCGTCGTCGGCTATGCCGAGCCGAGGCTCACCTGGACGGGCGACCTCAGGCGGGGTGAGACGGTGACCATCCGGTACTCGATCACCGTCGACAGCCAGGACTTCGGCAACCTGCGGCTGCAGAACGGGATCGTCTCCGACAACCTCGGCAGCAACTGCCCGACGGCCGATGCCAGCACGGAGTGCCGGACCCTCGGCACCGTCCACGTCCAGGACAAGGCGATTCGCCCCACTCAGCGGTAGTGACCCGCGACCGTGCCCCGGGCCGTGTGCCGAGCCCGGGGCGCGGTCGTGTTCCCGCCCCGACACGGCGTGTCACCCCGGTCATTGGGGTGAGAGCCACGGCGACTTCGTTTTATAGGAAGAAAGAACGTCAACGGTTCCGTGGGACATACGGGAAGGTCTCGCGCACGAGCGCACCACCACGGGCACAGGAGGAACCGATGACGAAGAGGTCGCGCGTCCGCCGCGGACGGAGTCGCCTCGCCGCCCTGGCCGCCATGGTGGGGTCCCTGATAGTGACCGGCGCGCCGGGGGCATCGGCCGCGGGGACGCCCGAAGTTCGTCTCCGGGGGGACGAGGGCACCGTGATGTGCCGCCTGTCCACCGGGCCTTATCAGCGTCAGGTGGAGAAATTCCTGGAGCTTCCCCAGGACGGTAAGCAGTCCGCCGAGGACTGCGCCGCGATCCAGAGCATGCAGAGCGCGTACGGCATCAGCCCGGCGGACGGCTACGCCGGGCTCGTGAGTCATCGGGCCGCGGCGCTGGACTGGGCCATGCGGAACCCGGCCTCGCTCACCGGTTGCGCCGGGAGGTCGAGGCTCGTCGTCTGCGTCGACCAGACACGCCAGTTGGTGTGGGTGCAGCGGAGCGGGGAGATCGTTTTCGGGCCGGTTCCCGCGCGCACCGGGATGCCCGGCCACAGGACCCGCAACGGGTCGTACAAGATCTACAAGCGCGTGGAGAAGTTCTGGTCCAGTCTGTACAACGCTCCCATGCCGTTCAGTCAGTTCTTCGACCGCGGCGAGGCCCTCCACGCGAGCCACCGTCCGATCTTCGAAGAACCGGGCTCCCACGGCTGTGTGAACCTCCGTTACGAAGACGCCAGAACGCTGTGGCCCATGCTGCGCGTCGGTGACGGCGTCGTGGTCTTCGGCAAGCGCGAAGGGAAATGAGCCCGCACACCGGTTCGATAGAGTTTCCCCTCGATAAGAGGGGCTGGGATGCGCCTTCGGTGTGCCGTGCTCGACGACTTCCAGCGGATCGCGACCTCCGTCGCGGACTGGTCACCGGTGGCGGACCGGGTGGAGGTGGTCTCCTTCGCCGGGCACTTCGCCGGCGAGGACGCCCTGGCCGAGGCGCTCGCCGAGTTCGACATCATCGTCACGCTGCGCGAACGGGTGCCTTTCCCCGGTTCCCTGCCGGCCCGGCTGCCCCGGCTGAAGCTGCTGATCGCCTCCGGAATGCGGAACTCCGTCATCGACTACGAGGCTGCCGAGGCGCACGGTGTGACCGTCTGCGGCACCGCCGGCTCCTCCACGCCGCCCGTCGAGCTGACCTGGGCGCTGCTGCTCGGGCTCGCGCGCGGGGTGGGCGAGGAGAGCAACGCCCTGCGGGACGGCGGTCCCTGGCAGAGCACGGTGGGCGCGGATCTGCACGGGCGGCGGCTCGGGCTGCTCGGGCTCGGGAAGATCGGCAGCCGGGTGGCCCGGGTCGGGCTCGCCTTCGGCATGGAGGTCGCCGCCTGGAGCAGGCACCTCACCGAGGAGCGGGCGCACGAGGTCGGCGCCGAACGCGCCGCGTCACTGGAGGAGTTGCTGATGAGCAGCGACTTCGTCTCGGTGCACCTTGCGCTCGGCGACCGCACCCGAGGGCTGATCGGGGCCCGAGAGCTCGCGCTTCTGAAGCCGACCGCCTATCTCGTCAACACCTCGCGCGCCGCCATCGTGGACCAGGACGCCCTGCTCGCAGCGCTGCACGAGGGCCGCATCGCCGGTGCGGGCGTCGATGTGTTCGATGTGGAGCCGCTCCCGGCCGATCATCCGATGCGCACCGCGCCGCGGCTGCTCGCCACCCCACACCTGGGGTATGTCTCCCGGGCCAACTACGCGACGTACTACGGCGAGTCCGTCGAGGACATCCAGGCGTACCTCACCGGGGAGCCGGTGCGCCGCCTCGGCTGAACCGGCGACCGGACCGGCCGGAGCGACAGGAGCGCCGGGCCGCCCTGCCGCCGGAGCGACCGGACTGGCCGGAGCGACCGGACCGCCGGGCCGCCCTGCCGCCGGAGCGACCGGACTGGCCGGAGCGACCGGACCGCCGGGCCGCCCTGCCGCCGGACCGGCCGGAGCGACCGGACCGGCCGGAGCGACAGGAGCGGCCGCGCACGCCGACAGCCGCCCGCGGGCCTGGGCCTGGCGGGCGGCTGTGCGGTACGGGCGTCGCCGGGACTCGGGGCGGCGCGCGCTCGTCATGCGCCATGGGACTCGGGGCGACGTCACGCGCCACGGGACTCGCGGCGCCGTATGGCGCGGTACTCAGCTCGTCGAGCGGGACGGCATCGGCGTCAGCATGTGCGACGCGGACGGCATCGGCGTCAGCAGGTGCGGCGGGGACGGCTTCGCCGACGGCAGCGCCGGGAGGCTGGGAAGGGTCGAGGGGACGGAGGGGTTGGGCAGGGGCAGTAGACCGCCCGTGAGGAAGCCCGTGGCGAGGACCTTGACGAGTTCGGTCACGACCGCTGTGGCGGCCGGGGCGACCTGGCTGGTGTTGGCGGATGTCGCGGCCGCGAGCAGTCTGTCGATCGCCTGTCGCAGGCCGGCGAAGGTGTCGTCCTCGTCGGTCCCCGGGGACGTCGTGGCCGTGTCCATGCTGACCTTGGCGATGGCGTCGTCGACGGCCTTGCCGAGCCTGGCCGCCTCATCGGCCGGGAGGCGGTTGTGGTCCGCCTTCAGCACAGCGGCCAGCAGGTCGTTGACCGGGCGCACGAGGACGTCGGCGTTGGGCGGGAGGGATGCCTCCGCGGGGGCGCGGCCACGCGCCGAGGCGTGGTCGGCCGCCACTGCGGCCGGTCCGGCGATACCGGTGATCATCAGGGCGCAGAGAGCAGAGGAGGCAAAGCGCCGCGCGGGCAGAACACGCATGGATGTTCCTTTCGTCGTGAGGCTTGGTGCCTGAGATTCACCGTGAAAGGTGACATCGCCCTCTGCAACCGTTCGGCGGCTCCGCGTAACCGTCCCGGGGGACCTCGTCGTCCCGTCGTGCCTGGTGGGACGGCCTGTGGAGAGATCGAAACGCCTCCCACCCGTTCGGCGGAACAGCCGCCCGCCCGGGGGCTGCGCCGAACGGCCCGGGAGTGGCACCGACCCGCCCCGGCACACCGCCGCCCTGCCCCGGCACACCGCCGCCCCGCCCTCGTACGAACGCCGGCCGGCCCCGCACAAACGCCGGCCGGCCGCTTCCCGCAGGAGAACGGCCGGCCAGAAGGATCCGCTCGGGCGTCAGCCGTTGGCGCAGTTGTTGTTGGCCGCCGGGTTCAGCAGGCCGATCACGGTGGCCGTGACCCCGCAGGCGTTGACCGGAACGTGGGCCGGGGCCTCCACAACGTTGCCCGCCACGATGCCCGGGGAGGTGTCGGCGGCGGCGCTTGCGCCGCTGTCGGCGGCGGCGATACCGGCGGTTCCCGCCACGGCCGCAGCGGCAACGGTGGTCAGGGCCAGGCCCTTCGCGATACGCGACATGGAGAGGTGCTCCTTGAAAGTCGTCACAACAGCCGGGCGAAATGCCCGACGTCGAGTCAACTGCGAGGCACCCGTCCGGGTTGCGCCCCCGATGGGGTGATCTCCGGAATTGCCGGACTTCACGGTTTCACCCCGGCACGCCGCCTCTGCGCCCGCCGCTCCCGGAACCTCACGCGCCGCAGGACCTCAGATACGCCCGGGTGCGCCGTGCGATCGGCAGCGGTTTGTCCGGTTCGCACGGGTACATGTCCTGCTCCACGATCGCGAACAGGTCGACACCGAGCCGCTGCGCGGCCGCCAGCACGGGCTCCAACGCCGGGACACCGGACGGCGGTTCGCACATGACCCCGCGCGCCACGGCAGGGCCGAACGGGATCTCCTCCGCCCGCACCTCGGCGAGGACCGCGGGGTCGACCTGCTTGAGGTGGAGGTACCCGATCCGCTCCCCGTACGTCTCGATCAGCTTGACGCTGTCGCCGCCGCAGTACGCGTAGTGCCCGGTGTCCAGGCACAGCGACACCGCCGAGGAGTCCGTCGCGTCGAGGAAGCGCGTGACGTTCTCCTCGCTGTCGATGTGCGTGTCGGCGTGCGGATGGACGACGATCTCCAGGCCGTACCGCTCGCGCACCTCCCGTCCCAGCCGCTCGGTCTGCGTGGTGAGATGGCACCACTGCCCGGCGGTCAGGGTTTCCGGCTCCAGCACCCGGCCCGTCTTGTCGTCCCGCCAGAACGCCGGGATGACCACGAGATGCGAGCCGCCCATGGCCTGGGTCAGCGCCGCGATGTCCGAGACATGCGCCCAGGTGGCGTCCCACACCTCCGGGCCGCGGTGCAGCCCGGTGAAGACCGTGCCGGCGGAGACCTTCAGACCCCTCCGCCCGGTCTCCTCGGCGAGAACCGCGGGATCGGTGGGCAGATAGCCGTACGGGCCCAGCTCGATCCACTGGTAGCCGGACCCGGCGACCTCGTCGAGGAAGCGCTGCCAGGGCACCTGTCGGGGGTCGTCCGGGAACCAGACGCCCCAGGAGTCGGGGGCCGATCCGATCCGGATACGGGAGTGTGATTGTGCGGGCGACAACGGCGTCATGGCCGCCAGCTTCAGGCCACCCCGAAGCCATGTCAAGCTGTCGTCCGAATGTCTGGACAAAACATTGACAGGGCTCACTCCGCACGGCTAGACCTGGGGGCAGCCGATGGGAAGGGAACTCGATGGAGGAGTCCGAGGAGTGGGGCCCGCACGATGCCGGCGCCCCGTACGACCTGATCACCATGGGCCGGATCGGCGTGGATCTGTATCCGCTGCAGACGGGCGTGCCCCTGCCCCAGGTGACGGCCTTCGGGAAGTTCCTGGGCGGGTCGGCGGCGAACGTCGCGGTCGCCGCCGCCCGTCTCGGACGCCGTACGGCGGTGATCACACGCACGGGTGACGACCCCTTCGGCACCTACCTCCACGAGGCGCTGCGCGGCTTCGGTGTGGACGACCGCTGGGTGACCCCGGTCGCGGGGCTGCCGACTCCGGTCACGTTCTGCGAGGTCTTCCCGCCGGACGACTTCCCGCTGTACTTCTACCGTCGGCCCAAGGCGCCGGACCTGGAGATCGACGCCCATGAGCTGGACCTGGAAGCGATCCGCGCCGCGCGCGTCTTCTGGATGACGGGCACCGGTCTGAGCGAGGAACCGAGCCGCACCGCGACGCTCGCCGCCCTCGCCCACCGGGCCACCTCCGGGACGACGGTCTTCGACCTCGACTGGCGCCCCATGTTCTGGCAGGACGCCGGCACCGCACGCCCGTTCTACGCCGAGGCCCTGCGCCACACCACGGTCGCCGTCGGCAATATCGACGAGGTGGAGATCGCCACCGGGGAGCGCGATCCGCACACCGCCGCCCGCGCCCTGCTGGACGCCGGTGTGGAACTCGCGGTGGTCAAGCAGGGCCCCAAGGGCGTGCTGGCGGTCGGCGCCACGGGCGAGTCGGCGCAGGTCCCCCCGCTCCCGGTCAAGGTCCTCAACGGCCTCGGCGCGGGTGATGCCTTCGGGGGGTCGCTCTGCCACGGGCTGCTCGCCGGGTGGGACCTGGAGCGGATCATGCGGTACGCCAACGCCGCTGGGGCGATCGTGGCCTCCCGTCTGGAGTGCTCGTCGGCGATGCCCACGGCCGCCGAGGTCGCGGACGCGGTCAGGGCGGGAGCGGTGCGATGAGGGCGGGACACGTCGGCGGCACCCGGCACGAGGGCGAGGCCGGCACGCCCCACCGGGACGAGGGCACCGTGCACGCGCGCGTGCACGAAGAGAGCGGCACCGCGCATCTACACTCCCCCTTCCCCCGTGTGGACGTCGCCGAGCTCGTCCGGATCCGGACCCGGCATCCCGAGGCCGTCGCCGAGGCCGCCGGCCGGCGGGCCCGACGGCCCCTCCTCGGGGACACCGGCCGATTGATGATCGTCGCCGCCGACCACCCCGCCCGCGGTGCGCTCGGGGTCGGGGACCGCAAGATGGCCATGGCGAGCCGCGCCGATCTGCTGGAGCGGCTGTGCCTCGCGCTGTCCCGGCCGGGCGTCGACGGCGTGCTGGCCACCGCCGACATCCTCGACGACCTGCTGCTGCTCGGCGCCCTCGAACACAAGGTCGTCATGGGGTCGATGAACCGCGGGGGACTCCAGGGGGCGTCCTTCGAGCTGGACGACCGATTCACCGGTCACCGCCCGCAGGACATCGAGCGGCTCGGCTTCGACGCGGGCAAGCTGCTGCTGCGCATCGACTACGACGACCCGGGGTCGCTCAACACCCTCGAGTCCACGGCCCGGGTGATCGACGAGATGGCCGAGCGCCGGCTCCCGGTGTTCGTCGAGCCGTTCATCAGCCGCCGCACCCCTGAGGGCCGGCTGCGCAACGATCTGCGCGCCGAGGCCGTGACCAGGTCCATCGCCATCGCCAGCGGACTGGGCGGCACTTCGGCGTACACCTGGCTGAAAGTCCCGGTGACCGAGAACCCGGACGACATGGCCCGGGTGATGGAGACCTCCACCCTGCCGGCCGTGCTGCTCGGCGGCGATGTCGGCGGGGACCAGGAGGGCGCGTACGAGAAGTGGCGTGGGGCGCTCCGACTCCCCACCGTCAGGGGCCTGGTGGTCGGCCGTTCGCTGCTGTACCCGGCGGACGGCGACGTCGCCACGGCCGTGGACACCGCCGTAGGACTTCTGTGAGGGCCGCATGAGCAATGAGCTGTACGTCCCCAGGGGCGCGACCGCGAACGCGCAGTACTCCCTCGACATCGACCCGAAGCGGGCCGGCTGGAGCCACAGCAGCCTGCGGATCGTGGAGCTCGCGCCGGGTGGCACGCATATGTTCACCACCGGTGACAGCGAGTGGATCGTGCTTCCCCTCGAGGGCACCTGTACGGTGCACCTGGAGGACAAAGCGTTTCAACTCCTGGGCAGGGACAACGTCTTCGCGGGGGTATCGGACTTCGCCTACGTGCCCCGAGACGCCCGGGTACAGATCGCCTCCGGCGCGGGAGGCCGCTTCGCCCTGGCAGGAGCGAAGTGCGAGCGCCGACTCCCCGCCCGCTACGGCCCCGCGCCGGAGGTTCCCGTCGAAGACCGCGGCAGCGGCACCTGCGCCCGCCAAGTGCGCAACTTCGCCTCCGCGGACGCCTTCGACTGCGACAGGCTCATCGCCGTCGAGGTGATCACTCCCGGCGGCAACTGGTCCTCGTACCCGCCGCACAAGCACGACGAGACGCGGCCGGGCGAGGAGACCGAGCTGGAGGAGATCTACTACTTCGAGATCGAGGGTCGGAACGGTCTCGGGTACCAGCGCGTATTCCCCTCGCGTGAGGGCGGCTCCGACGTCCTCGCCGAGGTCCGCACCGGCGACGTCGTCCTCGTACCGGACGGCTGGCACGGCCCGTCGATCGCCCAGCCCGGACACACCATGTACTACCTGAACGTCATGGCCGGGCCGGGCGAGGAACGCCAGTGGCGGATCTGCTTCCACCCGGATCACGTAGAAAGCACAGGGGGTTACCGATGACCTCAACGACGAGGCTCACGGTCGCTCAGGCGCTCGTGCGCTTCCTGGCCGCCCAGTACACCGAGCGCGACGGCGTGCGCCGCCGGCTGATCGGCGCCACCTGGGGCATCTTCGGCCACGGCAACGTCGCGGGCCTCGGGCAGGCACTGGTCGAGTACGCCGACGTCATGCCCTACCACCAGGGCCGCAACGAGCAGTCGATGGTGCACGCGGCGGTCGGATACGCCCGGCAGTCCAACCGGCTGTCCACGCACGCGGTGACGACGTCCATCGGGCCCGGTGCGACCAACCTGGTCACGGGCGCCGCCCTCGCCACGATCAACCACCTCCCGGTCCTGCTGCTGCCCGGAGACGTCTTCGCCACCCGCCCGGCGGACCCGGTGCTCCAGCAGCTCGAGGTGCCCTATGCCGGGGACGTGTCCGTCAACGACTGTCTGCGGCCGGTGTCGAGGTACTTCGACCGGATCACCCGCCCGGAGGCGCTGATCCCGGCCGCCCTCCAGGCGATGCGCGTGCTCACCGACCCGGTCGACACTGGCGCGGTCACCCTCGCGCTGCCGCAGGACCTGCAGGCCGAAGGCTTCGACTGGCCGCAGGAGTTCTTCGCCGATCGGACCTGGACGGTGCGCCGCCCGGGCGCCGACCCGGTCGAACTGGCCGAGGCCGTCCAGGCGGTCCGTGGCGCCCGGCGCCCGCTGGTGGTGGCCGGCGGCGGCGTCCACCACAGCCGCGCGGAGGAGGCACTCGCGGAGTTCGCCGAGGCCACCGGTATCCCGGTCGCCTCCACCCAGGCCGGCAAGGGCTCGCTGCGCTGGGACCACCCGCAGGACGTGGGCGGTATCGGACACACCGGCACGGCCACCGCCGACGAGCTGGCCCGCACCGCCGATCTGGTGATCGGCGTCGGCACCCGCTACACGGACTTCACCACCGCCTCCGGCACCCTCTTCACCGGCGAGGGCGTCCGCTTCGTCAATCTCAACATCGCCCCGTTCGACGGCCACAAGCTCTCCGGGCTGCCGCTGATCGCCGACGCGCGCAGCGGCCTGGAGGAGCTGGCCGAGGCGCTGACCCTGCACGGCTACCGCGTCGATCCCCCGTACCTCACCGAGTACGCGGAGGACAAGCAGCGCTGGGAGCACCGCGTGGACGCCTGTTTCGAGGCCGCCGAGCCGGACGTACGGCCGACGCAGCCGCAGGTCCTCGGGGCGCTGGACGCCGTGGTGGACGAGTCCGACATCCTCGTCAACGCGGCCGGCTCGCTCCCGGGCGATCTGCACAAGCTGTGGCGGACCCGTTCGGTCGATCAGTACCACCTCGAGTACGGCTACTCGTGCATGGGCTACGAGATCCCGGCCGCGATCGGCGTCAAGATGGCGGCACCCGACCGGCCGGTGTGGGCGCTGGTCGGCGACGGCACCTATCTGATGATGCCGACGGAGATCGTCACGGCCGTACAGGAGGGGATCGCGATCAAGGTCCTGCTTGTGCAGAACCACGGCTACGCGTCCATCGGCGGCCTGTCGGAGTCCGTGGGCGGCGAGCGGTTCGGCACCGCCTACCGCTTCCGCTCCGGGGACGGCAGGTACACGGGGGCGCCGCTGCCCGTTGACCTGGCCGCCAACGCGGCCAGCCTGGGCATGCGGGTGCTGCGCGCGAAGACCGTGGGCGACCTGCGCACCGCCCTCGCCGAGGCACGCGCCGCGGACACTCCCACATGTGTCTACGTGGAGACCGAAACCGCAGACACTGTGTCGGGCGCACCCCCGGCGCAGGCCTGGTGGGATGTACCTGTGGCCGAGACCGCGACACGGCCGTCGGCGGTCGAGGCGCGCAAGGAGTACGACCGGCACGTCTCGACCCGACGCCGCCATCTGTGAAGGAGTTCTTGGGCATGACGAAGATCGTCAACCACTGGATCGGCGGCAAGACCGCCGAAGGCGCGTCGGGCACGTACGGTCCGGTGACGGACCCGGCGACCGGTGCGGTCACCACCAAGGTCGCCTTCGCGACCGCGGACGAGGTGGACGCGGCCGTCGCCGCGGCCAGGGAGGCGTTCGTGACGTGGGGGCAGTCCTCCCTCGCGCAGCGCACGTCCATCCTCTTCAGATTCCGGGCTCTGCTGGACGCGCACCGCGACGAGATCGCCGAGCTGATCACCGCCGAGCACGGCAAGGTCCACAGCGACGCGCTCGGCGAGGTGGCGCGCGGCCTGGAGATCGTCGACCTGGCGTGCGGCATCAACGTGCAGCTGAAGGGCGAGCTGTCCACGCAGGTCGCGAGCCGTGTGGACGTGGCCGGGATCCGGCAGCCGCTCGGCGTCGTCGCCGGCATCACGCCGTTCAACTTCCCGGCGATGGTGCCGATGTGGATGTTCCCGATCGCCATCGCATGCGGGAACACCTTCATCCTGAAGCCGTCCGAGAAGGACCCGTCCGCCTCGATCCGGCTCGCCGAGCTGCTGGCGGAGGCGGGCCTTCCGGACGGTGTCTTCAACGTCGTCCACGGCGACAAGGTGGCCGTGGACCGTCTTCTCGAGCACCCGGACGTCAAGGCCGTGTCCTTCGTCGGCTCGACCCCTATCGCCCGCTACATCCACACCACCGCCTCCGCGAACGGCAAGCGTGTCCAGGCCCTGGGCGGCGCCAAGAACCACATGCTGGTCCTGCCGGACGCCGACCTGGACGCGGCGGCGGACGCGGCGGTCTCGGCGGCGTACGGCTCTGCGGGCGAGCGCTGCATGGCGATCTCCGCCGTCGTGGCCGTCGGATCCATCGGCGACGAACTGGTGGAGAAGATCCGCGAGCGCGCCGAGAAGATCAAGATCGGTCCGGGCAACGACCCGGCCTCCGAGATGGGCCCGCTGATCACCAGGGCACACCGCGACAAGGTGGCCTCGTACGTGACGGGCGCGGCGGCGGAGGGTGCCGAGGTCGTCCTGGACGGCACCGGTTACACCGTGGACGGCTGCGAGGACGGCCACTGGATCGGCATCTCGCTCCTGGACAAGGTGCCGACCACGGCGAAGGCGTACCGGGACGAGATCTTCGGTCCGGTGCTGTGCGTGCTGCGCGCGGAGACGTACGAGGAGGGCGTCGCCCTGATCAACGCCTCCCCGTTCGGCAACGGCACCGCGATCTTCACCCGGGACGGCGGCGCGGCCCGTCGCTTCCAGCTGGAGATCGAGGCCGGCATGGTGGGTGTCAACGTGCCGATCCCGGTCCCGGTGGGCTACCACTCCTTCGGCGGCTGGAAGGACTCGCTCTTCGGCGACCACCACATCTACGGCAACGACGGCACGCACTTCTACACCCGCGGCAAGGTGATCACCACCCGCTGGCCCGACCCCTCGGAGGCCCCGGCAGGCGTGGACCTCGGCTTCCCGCGCAACCACTGATCGTCACGCAGAACCGCCCGTCAGACCCTTGTCAGGCCGTCCGGATACCGGACGGCCTGACATTTTTTTGACGCCGCTCCTGCGGTTCCCGTGCGGGCGGTACGAAACGGATTACGCAGGCTCAGCGCGCATTTCACCTTCGAAAACAAGGTCCACTCACTTGAGAGCTTGGCTAATGAGACGGGCGGGCGTCACGTCCTGGGAAAGCAACGTGACGTAGACCGCTTTACAGCTGCGGATTCCGAAGGTAAACGGGCATTGACGCGCCGGATTTCGTCGGGGTTCCATGCAGCGCACCGGGAGAGGACGAGCAGTAGTACGACCCAGCCTCCGGAGGCGATAGCGCTCCCGCCCCCACCACCGCCGCACGAGTCGATCGGAAACGCCGCATGACCGACACGCTCCGCCCTGTCGAGAACTCCGTCGCCCAGACACCGGAGA
This sequence comes from Streptomyces sp. NPDC046931, assembly GCF_040644655.1. Taxonomy (NCBI): domain Bacteria; kingdom Bacillati; phylum Actinomycetota; class Actinomycetes; order Kitasatosporales; family Streptomycetaceae; genus Streptomyces; species Streptomyces sp. NPDC046931. The sequence continues at coordinate 79,879 of NZ_JBEYWX010000012.1, read as the reverse complement.
ACAGTCCCCAGACACTCAAGCGTTCCATCGGGATCGTCGGCGGCACCCTGCTCACCCTGTCGTGCGTGACGCCCGCCTCCACGCTCTTCGTGGTCGTCCCCGACCTGTTCGGCTCGCTCGGCACCGCCACCGCCCTCACGATCGCCATCGGCTCCCTCCTCTGTATCGCCGTGGCGTTCTGCTACTCGGAGCTGGGCACCCTGATCCCCAGCGCCGGCGGTGAGTACGCCATGGTGTCGACGCTGGCCGGGCGGCTCGCCGGCTGGCTGGTCTTCGTGCTGTCCCTGCTGGTCGTGATGATCGTCCCGCCGGTGATCGCCATGGGCACGGCGGACTACCTCGCACCGGTCGTGCACCTCGACCCGGCGATGACGGGCGCCTCCGTCATGTTGCTCGCCACCCTCGCCGGACTGCTGGACCTGCGCGCCAACGCCTGGATCACCGGCATCTTCCTGGTCCTGGAAGTGGTGGCCGCGGGTGTCGTGGCGGTCCTGGGCTTCACCCACAGCGAGCGCGGCCTCGGCAGCCTGGTCTCGATGAAGGTGGCGGGCTCCGGCGGCCACACGGACACCGTGACGGCCATGCTGGTGGTCTCCGGGCTCGCCATCGCCCTCTTCGTCACCCAGGGCTTCTCGACCGCCGTCTACCTCTCCGAGGAGCTGGAGAACCCGCGCCGCAACGTCGCCCGCACGGTCCTCGCCACCCTCGCCATCTCCACGGTCGTCATCCTGGTCCCGGTCGTGGCGATCACCATGGGCGCCTCCGACCTGAAGGCGCTGACGGGCGGCGACATCAGCAGCATGGTCACCGCCTGGTCCAACTCGGCCGTCGGCACCTTCGTGAGCCTGTGCGTGGCGCTCGCCATCATCAACGCGGGCATCGTCATGGTCATCCAGAACTCCCGCGTGCTGTTCGCCTCCGCCCGCGACAAGGCCTGGCCCGAGCCGGTCAACAACGCGCTCTCCAGGCTCGGCCGGTTCGGCTCCCCCTGGGTCGCCACCCTCGTCGTCGGCGTCCCCGGCGCGCTCCTGTGCTTCGTCAACCTGGACACCCTCTACGGCGTCACGGGCGTCTCGGTGACCGGCATGTACCTGCTGGTCGCGGTCGCCGCCCTGCTCTCCCGGCGCGGCACGCACGGGCACACACCCGCCTGGCGCATGCCCCTGTGGCCCGCGATGCCGGTCCTGCTGATCGCGGTCCTCGCGTACATCCTCAGCCGGCAGGAGGTCGGCTACCTGCTGTGGACGGGCGGCATCACCGCGGCGGCCACCCTGTACTGGGCGCTCTACCTCCGCCCCCGCCGCGACACCCGCTGGCTGGTGTCGATCCCGGAGGACGCGCGGGCCTGACGCCCTGGGCCGGTCTACCTCTGCCGACGCCCCGGGCGATGGGACGACATCCACGCCACCGCGTGATCGACGGCGTCCCTGACACCGAAAACCCGGGCGTCGGCCCTCCCGGCCCGTCCCGTGCCGATCGGGGCCCCGCTCTCCTCGAACGACGCCCCGAGCACCGCGAAGTCGCTGTCGTCCAGTGCCACGTCCGTATAGCTCCACCAGGTCCGCTCCCCCCGGACCCTGATGACGCAGTGGTACTCCTGCATCGGCTTCTCCGGCATGCGGTACTCCGCCAGGTGGAACGCGGTGCAGGAGGCGAATCCCACTCCGAGGAGAAGCACTTGGGCCCCCTCCTCGTACAGCCTGGCCAGCGGGGAGCACTCCCCGAGGTGGCAGCGGGGGGAATGGCCGGAGATGATCCTGTGGGACAGGGGGCCGATGGCCGCGAAGGACGTCTGCGGGTGCTCACTGCGCAGCGCCTCGGGATGGGTCCGCACCTCTTCGGCCAGCCGCCCCGTCGACACCGCGGGGGTGCGCCAACGGTCGTACGGGGGCATTCTGCGGCGGAGCTCCGCGATCTGCGGCTCGGTCAGCCCTTGGACGCGCCGGCGGTAGACGAGGGACGTGTCGGAGTTCTCCGGGGTGAAGGTGGGCACCACCAGGGTGCCCTCGGGGCCGAGGGCGGCACGCAGCGCCCGTACCACCGCCCTGCTCTTGCCCCGCACCGGGCCGAGGCTGCGCAGGGAGGCGTGGGTCAGCAGCACCCCGCCGGGGCGGACGCCGAGCGCTCGGAACTCCTCCGCCAGGTGCTCCTCGTCGATGACCGGCTGATAGGGGCGTTCGCCGAGAGTGTGCATGGATGACCTTTCCGGGTCAGCGCTCCCGGGCGCGTCGGGCGTCCGGGAGCCGGTCGTTGAAAGAGGTGATCAAGGCCATCAGGTCACCGCAGTAGACCGAGGGATTGCCGAATCCGCTGCCGGAGCGGTACCGGTGGGCGTAGAGGCCGCCGCCGCACACATGCACCACGGGGCAGGACCGGCATGTGGCGCAGAGCCCGGCGAGACCGCGCCGGCGCTCGCGCAGACCGGGGTGGCCCGCGACCTCGTCGAGGCTGTGGGAGAAGACGTCCATGCCGGTCGCGGGCGCCCCGTCGTAGGCCGTCTTGAGCGAGTCCGCCTGCTCGAAGGTGCCGTCGGTCTCGACCACCACGAGGTCGGCCGGAGCCGTGCCCAGGGACTCGACGAAACTCGGGCCGCCCGCGAGCAGACTGAGGATCGAGTCGAACAGCCGCACGGGTACGGGCCGGCCGGTCTCGAACCACCGGTCGGCGATGGTGGTCAGCCAGTCGGCGTAGGGGGTCGGTGTGCCGTCGGCTCGGGCGGGCGGGTGGTCCCATGTGGCGTGGGGCAACAGGAAGTCGATCCTCGGAGGGTGCAGTTCCAGCAGGGCCGAGTACACCCGCAGGGGATCGTTCCCCCGGTCGACGGTGCACAGCAGGCCGGCGAACAGATGCCGGTAGCGCGGCCTGCGCAGCAGCCCCACACCCCGCAGCACGCGGTCATGGCTGCCGCGGCCGTCCGCGAAACGGCGATGGCGGTCGTGCGCCGTACGGTCGCCGTCCAGCGATACCCCGACCTTGATGTCGTACTCGCGGAAGAGCTCGCAGAAGCGTTCGTCCAGACGCACGGCGTTCGTCTGGATCCGCAGGTCCAGCCGGCAGTGGTGATCCAGGGCCGTATGGAGTTCCTCGGCGATCCGGCGCAGCCGGGCGTGCCCGGCCAGGAGCGGTTCGCCGCCGTGCAGGACCACGTTCACGGTGTCCAGCCCATGGGCCGCGGCATGCTCGGCGATCCGCCCGGCGGTCCGTGAGATCACCTCGTAGGACATCACCGGAGGCCGCCCGCGCCAGCTGTGGTCGGCGTGCCGGTAGACATAGCAGTGGTCGCACGCCAGATCGCAGCGGCTGTGCACCTTGACGACGAACTGCCGCACGCACGGTGTGGTGGCGAGCGCGCCGCTCTCCTCAGATGCAGGAGTCGAACGTGACGAGCCGATATCGGTCATGGTCACGTCCCTCCGGGCCGCGTACCGGATTCCTCATGTCCTTCGGCTCCGGATGGCCGGGCCCGGTCGCGGAAGGAGTGTGCTCACGGCTCGTCGGTGGCGAGAGCGCTGCGCATTTCGACTTCGGCTCCCCGGAGGCAGTGAAGGATTCGCTCATGGGTATCTCCTACTGCATCGATCACGCGTATGCGGATGTAAAGGTTGTCCAGCAAGGAGATTGCGGGTACCGAGAGACGTGCGGTGTACAGACCATGGCCGCTTCCCGAGACGACGAGCGGGGATCCGGGCCCGATCGGGTTCAGGTCGAAGTCCTTGCCGATCTGAAGGCCCAGGGATTCCAGCCCGGAAACGGTGGCCTCGTAGCCCTGCCACGGGACGTCCGCGGCCGGGATGTGTTCGCCTTTCGGCTGAACGCAGTAGTCGGCGCTCTCCAGGATGGCGCTGTGCATTCCTCCGTTCCTGATCTCGATCACCCAGACATGCTTGCTGTGCATGGCATGCGAGCCGGCACTCACACGGCCGCTCCAGCCGATGATCGGCCTGACCGTCCTCGCGTACTGGGCGCGCGCGAACACAAAACCGAGGGATACGGCCAGGAGGTTGGACAGCGCCTCCGGCGCAAGCAGTTCGAATCGCCACGGCCACTGTCCTTCGAGAGCCGGGGAGACGTTCTCCTTCGCCATGTCCCAGAACATCATGAGACTGAGCAGCGCGAGCAGGACCACGGGTGCGGTGAAAAGCAGCGGACTTCGACGTACACGGTGCTGGCGGTCGTCCAGATGCCCCGACCCCGGCAGAACGGTGCCACCTGTCATTCGGTTGTTTCCCGCTTTCGTTCAGCAGGCACTCGGGTGCCGCACAGCATGACAGAGGCGGAATTCCCCTCCCAGGTACGTTTCCGGACATCCTGCGGCCGGTGTCCGAGCGGCCGGTGAGAGGAGGAAAGCCCTGGGAGGCGGCGAAAGGCCTCTGGGAAACGACGGTGCCGAGCCGTCCAGGTGACACCCCCGAACGCCCGTACCGCGGCTGCGGTATGCGGCACCCGGTCCGTACGCCTGGGGGAGGGCCCGCAGTTCCGTCCGGCGGCTGCCGCGGTTGTCGGTGGCGGCCTCTACCGTTGACGCATGGATCTTCGACTGCCCGCGCTCCGGGGGCTGCGCCGAGGGGCCGTGGCCGCCGTGGCCGCGGTCGTCCTGGTGCTGGCCTGCGTCGGTACGTGGTCGGCCGTCGCCTCGGACGACGCGCCTGCCGTGCACCGCGCCGACAGAGTCATGGACATGGGCGGCGGCGTGCGGATCGACACGTCCTACTTCACCGCGGGGCCGGCCGGCCGGCGCCCGGCCGTCCTGCTCGCCCACGGATTCGGCGGGAGCAAGGACGACGTCAGGGGCCAGGCGGAGAAGCTCGCACGGGACGGGTATGCCGTGCTGACCTGGTCGGCGCGCGGCTTCGGAAGGTCCACGGGAAAGATCGGGCTGAACGATCCCGGGGGCGAGGTCGCCGACGTCTCCAAGCTGCTCGACTGGCTGGCGAAGCGGCCCGAGGTCGAACTCGACGGGCCCGGCGACCCGCGCGTGGGCATGGCGGGCGCGTCCTACGGCGGGGCGATCTCGCTGCTGGCCGCCGGCCACGACCACAGGGTGGACGCGATCGCCCCGGCGATCACGTACTGGAACCTGGCGGACGCCCTGTTCCCGAACGGCGTGTTCAAGAAGCTGTGGGCCGGCGTCTTCCTGAACTCCGGCGGCGGCTGCGGCAAGTTCACCGACGAGCTGTGCCGGATGTACGAGCGGGTCGCGGAGTCCGGAACGCCCGACGCACAGGCGCGCGCCCTCCTGCAGGCCCACTCCCCGTCCGCCGTCGGCAAGGACATCAGGGTGCCCACCCTGCTGGTGCAGGGCCGGTCCGACTCGCTGTTCCCGCTCGGCCAGGCGGACGCGGCGGCCAGGGCCATCCGGGCGAACGGCGCGCCGGTGGACGTCGACTGGATCGCGGGCGGCCACGACGGCGGCGACCTGGAGACGGGCCGCGTCCAGGCGCGCGTCACGGCGTGGTTCGACCGCTATCTGAAGGGGGAGAAGGGCGTCGATACCGGCCCCGCCTTCCGCATCACCCGGACCGGGGGCATCGATTCCACGGACGGCGCGGCCCTGTTGCGCGGTGCGAGCGCGGACACCTACCCGGGTCTGGGCAGCGGACGGCGGACGGTCCCGCTCGCCGGTCGCGAACAGAGTTTCGCGAACCCGCCGGGCGCGAGCCCGCCCGCGGTCTCCGCGCTCCCCGGCCTCGGCGGCTCCGGCGGCCTGTCCCAGCTGTCGTCGCTGGGCATCGGGGTGTCGCTCGACTTCCCCGGGCAGTACGCGCAGTTCGACTCGGCTCCGGTCCGCGGCGACCTGTGGATCACCGGGTCGCCGACGGTGACCCTCCATGTGACGTCGACGAGCGACGACGCGGTGCTCTTCGGGAAGGTGTACGACGTCGGACCGGGCGGCGGCCGGCCGGTGCTGCCCTCCCAGCTGGTCGCCCCCGTCCGGGTGGCGGGCGCCAAGGACGGCAAGGACCTCACGCTGACCCTGCCCGCCATCGACCACGAGGTGCAGAAGGGCCACCGGCTGCGGCTGGTCCTGGCCTCCACGGACCTCGGCTATGCGTCACCGGCCGCGCCGGCCACGTACCGGGTCGCCCTGAGGAGCGGCCTGACGGTGCCCACGGCACCGGGCGTGACGACCGCGGCGGCCCCGTTGCCCTCCTGGGTCTGGTGGCTGCCCCCGGCCGGAGCGGCGGTCGCTGCGGCCCTGCTCCTGACGGGCCGCCGCGCCACGACGACACCGGCTCCCGATCCCGCGCTGGCCGAGGTTCCGCTCCAGATCACGGACCTCGGCAAGCGGTACGGGAAGTCGGCGGACCGGTACGCGGTGCGGGGCCTCTCCTTCCGTGTGGAGCGGGGCCAGGTACTGGGCCTGCTCGGACCGAACGGCGCGGGCAAGACGACGACGCTGCGCATGCTGATGGGCCTCATCAAGCCGGACGGCGGTGAGATCCGGGTCTTCGGCCACGCGATCCGCCCGGGCGCACCGGTGCTGTCACGGGTCGGCGCCTTCGTGGAGGGCGCCGGCTTCCTGCCGCATCTGTCCGGCCGGGAGAACCTGGAGCTGTACTGGGGGGCGACGGGCCGCCCGCCCGAGGACGCGCACCTGGACGAGGCGCTGGAGATCGCCGGGCTCGGTGACGCGCTGTCCCGCGCGGTCCGCACGTACTCCCAGGGCATGCGCCAGCGGCTCGCCCTCGCGCAGGCCATGCTCGGCCTGCCGGACCTGCTGATCCTCGACGAACCGACCAACGGTCTGGACCCGCCGCAGATCCGGCAGATGCGCGAGGTCGTGATCCGGTACGCGGCGGGCGGCCGGACGGTCATCGTCTCAAGCCATCTGCTGGCGGAGGTCGAGCAGTCCTGCACACACCTGGTGGTCATGGACCGCGGCCGACTGGTGCAGGCGGGGCCGGTGGAGGAGATCGTGGGCTCCGGCGACACCCTGCTCGTGGGCCTTGCGGCCGAGATCGCGGACCCGCTGGTGGAGAAGGTGGCCGCACTGCCGGGCGTCTCGTCGGCGGTACGGACGGAGGGCGGACTGCTGGTACGCCTCACACCGGCGGCGGAACCGCTCGCCCTCAACGCGCCCCCGGCGGAACCACCCGAGCCGCTCGCCTCCGCCTCCGGTTCCGCGGCCGCGGCCGCGGCGCGGCTGCTCGTCGAGCTGGTCCGGCTCGACGTGCCGGTGGCCTCGCTCGGGCCCCACCGTCGTCTCGAGGACGCCTTCCTCACCCTGATCGGAGGTTCCGCATGAGTACGCTCGCCGAGCGGGCGGAGACGGCCGACGGGTACCGGGCGCGGCGGACGCTTCCGTTGCGCGTCGAGCTCGTCCGGCAGGTGAAGCGGCGCCGTACGCTCGTCATGGCCGCGATCCTGGCCGTGCTGCCGTTCGTGCTGGTCCTGGCCTTCGCCATCGGCGGCGACCCGGGCTCCCGCAACGGGCAGGTCACGCTCATGGACACGGCGACGGCGTCGGGCGCCAACTTCGCCGCGGTGAACCTCTTCGTCTCCGCCGGATTCCTGCTCGTGATCCCGGTCGCCCTGTTCTGCGGGGACACGGTCGCCTCCGAGGCGAGCTGGTCCTCGCTGCGCTATCTGCTCGCGGCACCCGTCCCGCGCGCCCGTCTGCTGTGGTCCAAGCTCGCGGTCGGGCTCGGTCTGAGTCTCGCGGCCATGGTGCTGCTGCCGGTCGTCGCGCTCGCGGTGGGCACGGCGGCCTACGGCTGGGGGCCGCTGGAGATACCGACGGGCGGCGCCCTCTCCGCGGGCACGGCGGCCCAGCGGCTCGTGGTCGTGGTGGCGTACGTCTTCGTGTCCCAACTGGTCACCGCCGGGCTCGCGTTCTGGCTGTCCACCCGGACGGACGCACCGCTGGGCGCGGTGGGCGGCGCGGTCGGCCTCACGATCGTCGGGAACGTGCTGGACGCGGTCACCGCGCTCGGCCACTGGCGGGACTTCCTGCCCGCGCACTGGCAGTTCGCCTGGGCGGACGCCGTCCAGCCGCGCCCCGAGTGGTCCGGCATGATCCAGGGCGCGGCGGTTTCCATAACGTACGCGCTGGTGCTGTTCGCCCTGGCCTTCCGCGGTTTCGCGCGCAAGGACGTCGTCTCCTAGGTCAACGGAGCGTCTCCCACCGCTCTCGGCGGCCGCCCGCCGTGGCCGGTTCGAGATCCATCCGCAACGCCCCGTACCGCACATCGGCGCCCCTTCCGCCGTCAGAGTCGCAGACGTCGCCGCAGAGGAAGACCGCAGCCGGTGACATGGACGGACGGAGGGGCGCCGATGGGTGAGTACCGGACACGACGACCTGGCGGCACGCTGCTCGCGCTCACACTCGCGGGCCCGCTCTACGCGGCCGGCACCCGGCCCGGCGCCACCGGGCATCTCGCCACGGCGAGCGTCCGCTGGCTGGACCCGGCCACCCGGGCCCCGCACGAGGAGTCGGGCCAGGTGGTGACCGGTTCCCTGGACGACGACCTGGGGCATGCGCCGTACGGGCTGCACGTCGCCGCGACCGCGGCCTACTTCGCGCAGAGCCTGCGCCGGGCCGACACCGGCCGGGGCCCCCTCCCCGGCGCACCCCGGCCTCCCCGTACTCGCCGACCGTGCCGACACCCTCGCCTCGCGCACCCGGGACGCCGAGGTACGCGAGCTGGCGGCGGCGATCCGGCAGGCATCCGGCCTTCACGGCCTCGGTCAGCCCTGACGACGGCGTTCACCCGGGAGATCGACGCATCGTCCGGCGGCTGAGCGGCCGGGCCGCCCGGACGACCGCCGCGCGAGCGGCGTCCGCGCGTTCGGATCCGCATTACCGCTATGAGCGCAATTACCGTTCCCCGAACGGCCGACCGGGTGAATCCACGAAACCAATACGGATACGCCTGGTTGGTGGCAGAGCAGAACGCGTGTCTCTGCCAGGAAAGGAACGCGAGAAAAATGCTCAAGCAGGCAATGGCCATGGCGGCGGTCGTGGCTTCCGTCGTCGGTGCCACGGCGGCGGCCGCTCCCCAGGCGCTTGCTCTCGGTGACGACGGGCGCACCACGTCCACCGGCTCACCCACCGTCCCGGACCCGATCGGCGACCAGGTGACCGGGAGCGGTACGAGTCCGCAGTCCTCCCTGGTGCAGACCTCCCTGAACAAGCTCGGCACCGGTCTGCCGGCGCAGACCGACACCGGTTCGGTCGTCGCTGCCGTACCGGAGGCGACCCAGGCCGCACCGCTCCTGGCGGGCGGCCGCGCGGGCACCAGCTGAGCGTTCCGCGTCAATACCCGGTACTCGCCCGGCGTGTGAATTCGGCGATGGCATTCGGGTGAATTGACCGGCGCCCTCCGACGGGGAGTTGCTTCGGTCGTCTATTCCTCGTTTCACAGACTGCAGTCGTGCGGCGAGCCGTTCAAAGTGCGCTCGCTCGGCTTCGGCCGTCACAGGGGCACGACCGCGAGGAAGGGAAAGTACGTGAAGCACAAGAAGAGTGCCGCCGTCGTCGCCGGTGCCATCATGACGCTCGGCATGGCCGCCCCGGCCATGGCCGACTCCGGTGCCGAGGCCACCGCGACCGCCTCCCCGGGCATCGGCTCGGGGAATGTCGTCCAGGTTCCCGTGCACGTCCCGGTCAACGCCTGCGGCCTCACCGTCAGCGTGATCGGGCTGCTCAACCCGGCCGGCGCCAACACCTGCGCGAACTGACGCCATGGCCGCCGACGGCTGAGGTCGTCACACGTCAGCTGCCCGGCTGTGTTCCGGCCGGCCTTGGAGTCCTCTTTCCGGTTCCAGGGCCGGCCTTCCCACTTCACCCACTTCTATCAGCAGGAAGACAACGAGATTGCGACAGACCCTGAGCAGGGGAATGGTCGCGGCAGCCGCCGCGACGGGCATTCTGTCCCTGTGCGGCAACCCGGTGTACGCGGACTCCCACGCCGACGGCACTGCGAACGGCTCGCCCGGCGTCGCCTCCGGCAACAACGTCCAGGCCCCCGTGCACGTCCCGGTGAACATCTGCGGTAACACGGTCAATGTGATCGCCGCGTTGAACCCCGCTTTCGGCAATGCCTGTGCCCACGCCTCCGGCGGGCAGACCTCGTCCACGGGCGCGCACGCCACGGGCACGGCGGCCGACTCGCCCGGCGTCGCCTCCGGCAACAACGTCCAGGCTCCCGTGCACGTCCCGGTCAACGCCTGCGGCAACGGCATCAACGTGGCCGCCCTGTTGAACACGGCGTCCGGCAACTCCTGTGGCAACACCTCCGGCGGACAGGCCTCGTCCACGGGCGCGCACGCCACGGGCACTGCGACCGGCTCGCCCGGCGTCGCCTCCGGCAACAACGTCCAGGCTCCCGTGCACGTCCCGGTCAACGCCTGCGGCAACGGCATCAACGTGGTCGGCCTGCTGAACGAGGCGTCCGGCAACTCCTGTGGCCCGGCCACCGGTACGCAGACCGTTCCGCAGAACCCGCAAACGCCGCCGCAGACGCCGCCGCAGAACCCGCAAACGCCGCCGCAGACGCCGCCGCAGAACCCGCAAACGCCGCCGCAGACGCCGCCGCAGAACCCACAGACGCCGCCGCAGACGCCGCCGCAGAACCCACAGACGCCGCCGCAGACGCCGCCGCAGCAGCCTGGGCGGCACGTGCCGCACGCGCCCGTCCACGCCTCGCACCCCACGCCCGCCCTGGCCGAGACCGGCAGTGAAGGCGTGATCGCGGCCTCGGCCGTCAGCGTCGCGATGCTGGCCGGCGGGCTCGTCCTGTACCGGCGGGGCCGCGTCGCGTCCCGCTTCTAGTCCCAGTACGACGGGTGCCGGGCGTCCGCGTCCGGCACCCGTCCGGTCCCCTCGATCCACGGCCCAGGGGCGGCACCCGCACACAGCGGGTGCCGCCCCTGGGCCGTCGCCGTCCTCGGCAACAAGCGCCCCACCCGGCCAATGCGTCATCCGTGTCACAAAGAACCCCGGCACGTCACAGGTGTTCCGCGGGGACGGTAATCCGGTCACACCCCGTCCACAGGCCCTGCCCGCCCCGGCTCACTGTCGTTGACGCAGTCACAGGTTCGTGATCGCCAGCGCAGCGCCCGGCTCCCCTGTCGGCCTCCCCCGGTCGCCACCGCGGCGCGCGCGGGGAGGTGCTACTGATGACCGACCGCCACCTCTGGTCGTACAAGGAGATCGCCGCGCACATCCGGGTGCAGCCGGACACCGTGAGGTCGTACCGAAAACACGGGCTGCTCCCCCCGCCCGACCATGTGGAGGGCGGGAAACCCTTCTGGTACGCCGACACGGTCCGGGCCTGGGTCGCCTCCCGGCCCGGCAACCGCGGCCGCGCGGAGCCCTGACCCCTCCTTCCGGCGAGTGGCCCGCCCCCGTCCGGGCCGGGCCACTCCCGTGTCATGGCCGGGGCGCCCTCCGTGGCGCGGCGCACTCAGCCCCACGGTTCGATGACGGTCACTCCGCGGCCCGGCGCCTTTCCCAGGGAGGCCAGGGCCGCCGGGGACGCTTCCAGCGGAATCGCCGAGGTGACCAGGAGGTCGGGGCGCAGGGCACCCGAGCGGACCAGTTCCAGCAGCGGCGGATAGGCGTGGGCCGCCATTCCGTGGCTGCCGAGCAGTTCCAGTTCCAGAGCGATCACCCGGGCCATGGGGACCGGGGTCGTGCCGTCGGGTGACGGCAGCAGGCCGACCTGGACATGGCGGCCGCGGGGGCGCAGGCCGTTCACCGACGCGGCGCAGGTGGGCGGGGAGCCGAGCGCGTCCAGGGAGACATGGGCGCCGCCGCCCGTCAGTTCACGGACCGCTGCCGCCGTGTCCTCGGCGCGCGTCGCGTCCACACACTCCGCCGCGCCGAACTGCCGTGCCAGCTCCAGGGCCCGGGGCGACACGTCGACGGCCACGACCCTCGCCCCCGCGGCCGCGGCGATCATCACCGCCGACAGGCCGACGCCCCCGCAGCCGTGCACGGCGACCCACTCCCCCGCCGCCGTCCGGCCCTGCCGGACGACCGCGCGGAACGCAGTGGCGAACCGGCACCCCAGCGCCGCGGCCGTCCGGAACGACAGTTCCTCCGGCACCGCCACCAGATTCACGTCCGCGTAATCCAGGGCCACGTACTGTGCGAAGGATCCCCAGTGCGTGAACCCCGGCTGTGTCTGGCGCTCGCACACCTGCTGGTCGCCCGCCACGCAGGAGGGACAGCTGCCGCAGGCGCAGACGAACGGGACCGTGACCCGGTCACCGGGGCTCCAGCCGGTCACCCGGGGGCCCACCGCCTCCACCACACCGGCGAGTTCGTGCCCGGGCACATGCGGGAGCGTGATGTCCGGGTCGTGCCCCATCCAGCCGTGCCAGTCGCTGCGGCACAGCCCCGTCGCCTCGACCCGTACCACGGCCCCGTGCTCGGAAGGCTCCGGATCCGGCACCTCGCGCACCTCGGCCGGCTCCCCGTACCGCTCGAACACCACCGCACGCATACGACCGCACCCTCCGCCCGGGTCCCGCGGTCCCCGGCGGTCCCGGGGACCTTGCTCGCGCCCGAACACTAGCCGAGTATGCGCGACACCCACCGGCGATACCCGACAGCCGCCGGGCATGCGGGATGCCGCCCGGGGAAACGCCGGTCCGGTCGGTGAAGCCCGACGCCGGCCGGAGAAACACGACGCCGGTCGGGGAGAGGGTCGCGGGCCGTCCGGAGGGTGTTCCGCCGGACGGGCGCACCCGCGCCGCCGACCGTGCCGCCAGCCCTCACGGCGGCGGATCCCGGCCTGATCATGTACCCGGAGGCCTGAGGCCGGACCGCCCTCGCGAGGAATCGGGCCCCCTCTTGGGGCGATACCCCCTAGGGGTATAGTCTGGTTCCCGTAAGCCCCATACGTCTCTCCCCGAGGAGTAACGACATGACCGCGCAGACCGACACCCAGGGCTCCGTGACGACCGTCTACAAGGTGAGCGGGATGAGCTGCGGGCACTGCGAGGGTTCCGTCTCCGGCGAGATCTCCGGCATCGCCGGTGTCAGCTCGGTAACGGCGGTCGCGTCCACCGGCGAGGTCACGGTGGTCTCCGCCGCGCCCCTCGACGACGAGGCCGTGCGCACCGCGGTCGACGAGGCGGGCTTCGAACTCGTCGGCAAGGCCTGAACCGCCCCCTCCCCCGCTCTCCGCACCGGGCCGTGCCGACCGGCTGATACCGGCTCCGTACGCCCCGGTCCTCCATCTGGAGTCCGGACATGACCAGTACCGCAGCACCAGCCCCGATAGACCGGGCCGCGCTCCTTGAGGTCGAACTGACGATCGGCGGCATGACCTGCGCCTCCTGCGCGGCCCGGGTCGAGAAGAGACTCAACCGCCTGGACGGCGTCACCGCCACGGTGAACTTCGCGACGGAGAAGGCGAAGATCTCGTACGCCGACGGCATCGAGGTCGCCGATCTGATCGCCACCGTGGTGAAGACCGGCTACACGGCCGAGGCACCCCCGCCGCCGCAGCCCGAGCAGCCGGGGCCGGACGGGCCCGGGGCCCCCGAAGAGGACACCGAGACGGCCGCGCTGCGCCGGCGCCTGACCGTCTCCGCCCTGCTCGCGCTGCCCGTGGTCCTGCTGTCGATGGTCCCTGCCCTGCAGTTCGACAACTGGCAGTGGCTCTCGCTGACGCTCGCCGCCCCCGTCGTCGTCTGGGGCGGACTGCCCTTCCACCGGGCGGCGTTCACCAACGCCCGGCACGGCACGGCCACCATGGACACCCTCGTCTCCGTCGGCACGCTGGCCGCCTTCGGCTGGTCGCTGTGGGCGCTGTTCTGGGGAGACGCCGGGATGCCCGGCATGCGGCACGGCTTCGACCTCACCGTCTCCCGCACCGACGGATCAGGGACCATCTATCTGGAAGTGGCCGCCGGGGTCATCGCGTTCATCCTGCTCGGCCGCTATCTGGAGGCCCGCTCCAAACGACAGGCGGGCGCGGCCCTGAAGGCGCTGCTCGAACTGGGCGCGAAGGACGTGGCGGTCCTGCGGGACGGCCGGGAGGTACGCGTCCCGGTGGCGCGGCTGGCCGTCGGCGACCGGTTCGTCGTACGGCCCGGGGAGAAGATCGCCACGGACGGCACCGTCGTGGAGGGCGCCTCCGCGGTCGACGCGTCGATGCTGACCGGTGAGTCGCTGCCGGTCGACGTGACCGTCGGCGACGCCGTGACCGGCGCGACCGTCAACGCGGGGGGCCGGCTGGTGGTGGAGGCGACCCGGGTGGGCGCCGACACCCAGCTTTCGCGGATGGCGCGCCTCGTCGAGGACGCCCAGAACGGCAAGGCAGAGGTGCAGCGCCTCGCCGACCGGGTCTCCGGGATCTTCGTACCCGTCGTGCTGCTGATCGCGCTCGGCACCTTCGGGGTGTGGCTGGGTGTCACCGGCGACACCGTCGCCGCCTTCACCGCGGCCGTCGCGGTGCTGATCATCGCCTGCCCCTGTGCGCTGGGCCTCGCCACACCGACGGCGCTGATGGTGGGGACGGGCCGTGGCGCCCAGCTCGGCATTCTGATCAAGGGTCCCGAGGTGCTGGAGTCCACGCGCCGCGTCGACACCGTGGTCCTGGACAAGACCGGCACGGTCACCACCGGCCGAATGGCCCTCCAGGGGGTGTACGCCGTCGAGAGCGCCGACGAGAAGCGGCTGCTGCGGCTCGCGGGAGCCCTGGAACACGCCTCCGAGCACCCCGTCGCCCGGGCGATCGCAGCGGGCGCCCAGGAGCGCGCCGGTGCCCTTCCGGTGCCGGAGCACTTCGAGAACGTGCCCGGATTCGGGGTACGCGGCCGTGTCGAGGGCCACGAGGTCACGGTGGGCCGCTTCCCGGACGCGCTGCCGGACGCCGTGGCCCGCGCGAAGGCCGAGGCAGAGGCGGAGGGAAACACGGCCGTCGTGGTGGCCCGGGACGGTGTGGCAGCCGGTGTGCTCACCGTCGCCGACACGATCAAGGAGACAAGCGCCGAGGCCGTACGGGAGCTGCGCGCCCTGGGGCTGAGGCCGGTGCTGCTGACCGGCGACAACCGGGCGGTGGCCGAGGCCGTGGCGCGCGCCGTCGGCATCGACGCCGACGATGTGATCGCCGAGGTGCTGCCGCAGGACAAGGTCGACGTCGTCAGGCGGCTGCAGAGCGAGGGGCGGACCGTCGCCATGGTCGGCGACGGCGTCAACGACGCGGCCGCGCTCGCCACCGCCGATCTGGGGCTCGCCATGGGCACCGGTACGGACGCGGCGATCGAGGCGAGCGATCTGACGCTGGTGCGCGGCGACCTGCGGGTGGCCGCGGACGCGATCAGGCTGTCACGGCGGACGCTCACCACGATCAAGGGCAACCTGGTGTGGGCCTTCGGGTACAACGTGGCCGCGCTGCCGCTGGCCGCGGCCGGGCTGCTCAACCCCATGATCGCCGGCGCTGCGATGGCCTTCTCGTCCGTCTTCGTGGTCACGAACAGCCTTCGGCTGCGGGCATTCTCATGACGCGGAGGTGAGACTCCCTCTAGAGTCCGACGCATGCCTCACATAAGCTCTTCACAAGGCTCGCGCATCATCCTTACGCTGGGGCCCCGATAGCCGTATCGGACCTCTTGCGCATTTTCAGGACGTATGCAAGAGACGCAGATCACAGTGATGTGAACGTAACCAACGGAAGGGTTCGTGGGTCTAAGTTGGCGATGTCGGAAGCGTCTTGGGGGGCGCGACTGACATCTGGGGATGTCTTGGGGGACGTTCCCGGGAAACTGCGTTGCCGGGACACGTACACCGGGGAGCTTTGAGCGGCCCTCCCGTCCGTACGCGTCCCGGCAGACCGCATCGCAGTGGTACGCCGAGTTCTGCTCGTTTTGCTCGTAGCGACTCAGGCGCTGTCCCGCAGACGCCCGGCCGGATCCCGTGGGGGGAATCCGCACCGGGACATGGGAAGGCGCCCCGAGCGTCGGCCCGTGGGGGGACCGCCGCCGGGGCGCCTTCTGCTTTTACGTCTGCTTTTCGGAAGCTCAGCGCTCCTCGACCGGAACGAAGTCGCGCTCTACCACGCCCGTGTAGATCTGGCGCGGGCGGCCGATGCGGGAGCCCGGCTCCTTGATCATCTCGTGCCACTGGGCGATCCAGCCCGGCAGCCGGCCGAGGGCGAAGAGGACCGTGAACATCTCGGTCGGGAAGCCCATGGCCCGGTAGATCAGACCGGTGTAGAAGTCGACGTTCGGGTAGAGGCTGCGCGAGACGAAGTAGTCGTCGGAGAGCGCGTGCTCCTCCAGCTTCAGCGCGATGTCCAGCAGCTCGTCGGACTTGCCGAGAGCGGAGAGGACGTCGTGCGCCGCCGCCTTGATGATCTTCGCGCGCGGGTCGAAGTTCTTGTAGACCCGGTGGCCGAAGCCCATCAGGCGGACGCCGTCCTCCTTGTTCTTCACCTTGCGGATGAAGGTGTCGACGTCGCCGCCGGCGTCGCGGATGCCCTCCAGCATCTCCAGCACGGACTGGTTGGCGCCGCCGTGCAGCGGGCCCCACAGTGCGTTGATGCCGGCCGAGATCGACGCGAACATATTGGCCTGCGACGAGCCCACCAGGCGGACCGTCGAGGTCGAGCAGTTCTGCTCGTGGTCGGCGTGCAGGATGAGCAGCTTGTCGAGCGCGGCGACGACGATCGGGTCGAGCTCGTACTCCTGTGCCGGGACCGAGAAGGTCATGCGGAGGAAGTTCTCGACGTAGCCGAGGTCGTTGCGGGGGTAGACGAACGGGTGACCGATCGACTTCTTGTACGCGTACGCCGCGATCGTCGGGAGCTTGGCGAGCAGGCGGATGGTGGAGAGGTTGCGCTGCTTCTCGTCGAAGGGGTTGTGGCTGTCCTGGTAGAACGTGGACAGCGCCGAGACGACCGACGACAGCATCGCCATGGGGTGGGCGTCGCGCGGGAAGCCCTTGTAGAAGTTCTTGACGTCCTCGTGCAGCAGGGTGTGCTGCGTGATGTCGTTCTTGAACGTGGTGAGCTCGTCAACGGTCGGCAGCTCACCGTTGATCAGCAGGTAGGCGACCTCCAGGAAGGTGGAGCGCTCGGCCAGCTGCTCGATGGGATACCCGCGGTACCGGAGGATGCCCGCCTCGCCGTCGAGGTAGGTGATGGCGGATTTATAGGCGGCCGTGTTGCCGTACCCGCTGTCCAGAGTCACCAGACCGGTCTGGGCGCGGAGCTTTCCGATGTCGAAGCCCTTGTCACCGACGGTGCTGTCGACCACCGGATAGGTGTACTCGCCGCCGTCGTACCGCAGTACTACAGAGTTGTCGCTCACGTCTTCCCTCACCGACGTAGTGCCTCATCTTCGAGGTGCCCTGACTGTCTCTACCATCCCCCATTTGGCGCAGGAGAGTGCACTCGGGGTCGACCATTGGGCTCATCGGCGGCACTGAGTGCCGTCAACTTGCTCATCCTGCCCCCCTTCGCCCGCTTCCGGAAGTGCTCTGTGACCTTCGCGACTCGTTTGATCGATCATTTTTTGGGAGGCCGGTCACAAGGCCGGGACGTCAGCCGTCGAGGGGTCCGGGTGACAGCCGGAAGTCCAGGGCCGTGCAGCGCCGGCCGGCCGAGACCGTGCGCACCGCCTGCCCGATCGCCCTGCGTGAACCGACGAGAACGACCAGCTTCTTGGCCCGGGTGACCGCCGTGTAGAGCAGGTTCCGCTGGAGCATCATCCAGGCTCCGGTGGTGACCGGGACCACCACCGCCGGATACTCGCTGCCCTGAGACCGGTGGATGGTCACCGCGTACGCGTGTGCCAGTTCGTCCAGTTCGTCGAATTCGTAGGGAACCTCCTCGTCCTCGTCCGTCAGCACCGTGAGGCGCTGGTCGACCGGGTCGAGCGAGGTGACCACGCCCACGGTGCCGTTGAAGACACCGTTCTTGCCCTTTTCATAATTGTTGCGGATCTGGGTGACCTTGTCCCCGACGCGGAAGACGCGGCCGCCGAACCTCTTCTCGGGCAGGTCGGGGCGGCCGGGCGTGATGACCTGCTGGAGCAGGCCGTTGAGGGTGCCCGCGCCGGTGGGGCCCCGGTGCATCGGGGCGAGCACCTGGACGTCCCGGCGCGGATCGAGGCCGAACCGGGCCGGGATGCGCCGTGCCGCCACGTCCACGGTGAGCCGGCCGGCCTCCTCGGTGTCGTCCTCGACGAAGAGGAAGAAGTCCTTCAGGCCGTCGGTGAGCGGGTGCTGTCCGGCGTTGATGCGGTGCGCGTTGGTGACGACGCCGGACTGCTGGGCCTGGCGGAAGACCCGGGTGAGCCGGACGGCGGGGATGGGGCTTCCCTCGGCGAGGAGATCCCTGAGGACCTCTCCGGCACCGACGCTCGGCAGCTGGTCGACATCGCCGACGAAGAGCAGATGGGCGCCCGGCGGGACGGCCTTGGCCAGCTTGTTGGCGAGCAGCAGGTCGAGCATCGACGCCTCGTCCACGACGACCAGATCGGCGTCGAGCGGGCGGTCCCTGTCGTAGGCCGCGTCGCCGCCGGGCTTCAGCTCGAGCAGTCGGTGGACCGTGGAGGCCTCGGCGCCGGTCAGCTCGGACAGGCGTTTGGCCGCGCGTCCGGTGGGCGCCGCGAGCAGGACCTTGGCCCGCTTGGCCCGGGCGAGTTCCACGACGGACCGTACGGTGAAGGACTTGCCACAGCCGGGGCCTCCGGTGAGGACGGCGACCTTCCGGGTCAGCGCCAGCCGTACGGCCTCCTCCTGCTCGGGGGCGAGATCCGCTCCCGTGCGCTCCCTGAGCCAGCCCAGCGCCTTGTCCCAGGCCACGTCCCGGAAGGCGGGCATCCGGTCCTCGTCCGTCCGCAGCAGACGCAGCAGCTGTGCGGAGAGCGAGAGTTCGGCCCGGTGGAAGGGGACCAGGTAGACGGCGGTGACATGCCCGTCTCCGTCGGGTCCGGGCACCTTCTCCCGTACGACGCCGGGGTCGCAGCCGTCCTCCGGGGGCGCCGCCAGCTCGGCCAGGCACTCGATGACGAGCCCCGTGTCGACCTGGAGAAGCTTGACCGCGTCCGCGATGAGCCGCTCCTCGGGCAGATAGCAGTGGCCCTGGTCGGCGGACTGCGACAGCGCGTACTGAAGTCCGGCCTTGACGCGCTCCGGGCTGTCGTGCGGGATGCCGACGGACTGGGCGATGCGGTCGGCGGTGAGGAAGCCGATACCCCAGACGTCGGCGGCCAGGCGGTAGGGCTGGTTCTTCACGACGGAGATGGAGGCGTCGCCGTACTTCTTGTAGATGCGCACGGCGATGGACGTGGAGACCTGGACGGTCTGGAGGAAGAGCATGACCTCCTTGATCGCCTTCTGCTCCTCCCAGGCGTCCGCGATCTTCTTGGTCCGCTTGGGCCCGAGGCCGGGGACCTCGATGAGCCGCTTGGGCTCCTCCTCGATGATTCTCAGGGTGTCGATGCCGAAGTGCTGGGTGATGCGGTCGGCGAAGACGGGGCCGATGCCCTTGACGAGGCCGGAGCCGAGATAACGGCGGATGCCCTGCACGGTGGCCGGCAGGACGGTCGTGTAGTTCTCGACGTGGAACTGCTTGCCGTACTGCGGATGCGACCCCCAGCGCCCCTCCATGCGCAGGGACTCCCCCACCTGGGCCCCGAGCAGCGCGCCGACCACGGTGAGCAGTTCCCCGGCGCCTCTGCCGGTGTCGACCCGGGCGACCGTGTAGCCGTTCTCCTCGTTGGCGTACGTGACACGCTCCAGCACGCCTTCGAGCACGGCGAGACGCCGCTCACCCGTGGAGTTCCCCGCCTGGTTGGACATGGTCCGACGGTACCGGTGCGCTCTGACAGCGGCCCACTGTTACTGTGCCTGCCCGTGATCGACTCCGGCACCCCCGACGCCCACCAGGACTTCTACGACCGCATCGTGGCCGCCACCGCGGACACGCGGTACCGGCCGCGCCGGACCGTGCCGGGCTTCGACCTGATCGTGGACGTCCCCCGGTCGCCGCTGGCCGCGCGGCGGATCAGCCAGGTGCACACCTACCGGGTCGTACTGCACCCCGAGGACCGGCGCTTCTCCATGACGGACATCGTCCGCACCGTCGAGTACGAGGCGGGTCTCGGCGGAGTGCGCACCAGCAAGACGGTGTCCTCCGGCCGGAACGTGTACGCCACCTGGAGCCGCAGCCTCGACGGCACCGAGCGCCGCTCCTTCTCGTCCGCCGCCGGCCACCGCCTGATCCGGGGCGTGGCCCGGGACCTGGGCTGGCAGGAGATCCGCCCCGCCAGCGTCAAGGCAGCCCTGGCCGCCGGCCTCGTCGGCGCCGCCATAGCCCTGGGCACGCTGATCGCCCTCGCCGTGGTCTTCCTGTTCTGAGGGTTCAGGAGAACGAGTGGACGTCCGGGTTCCCCTTCAGCCCTTCGAGGAAGGTGACGAAGGCGGAGGCGGGGAAGGTGAGGGTGGCCCGAGCGGGGGCCTTCGAGTCGCGGACGGCTGTGTGGGTGGGCGAACTCGCTATCTCGACGCAGGCGTTGCCGTCTCCCTCGCCGGAGTAGGACGACTTCCACCAGTTCACAGGGGTGGTCATGGAATGCCTCACAGCTCCTTCGCCAGCACGTGCAGGAAGTCGCGCGACCGGTCAGGTCCCAGCGATACGGCCTCCACCTTACGGAAGCGCGTTCGATAGGCAGTGAGCTGTGCCTCCGAATCGACGAAGACCGAACCGTGTGGTGCGTCCCGCACCACCGTGTCCAGCCTGGGCAGCGGGCCGCCCGCATAGGTCATGGCACTCGAAGCCCTCGCGAAGCCGTCCAGGTCGAAGGGGATGACCCGCACGGTGATGTGGTCCGCGTCGGAAAGCTCCAGCAGACGCGCAAGCTGCGCTTTCGTGGCGGCCCGATCACTGACCCTGATACGGAGCGCCGCCTCATGGATCACTGCTTCGTACGGGAAGACGGTCTGCTGGCGTCTCATGCGGTGCCGAATTCGCAACTCCAGCTCCTCAGCGGTCAGTTCCGGCACGCGAGCGGAGAAGACGGCGCGCGCGTACTCTTCGGTCTGCAACAGGCCCGGCACGAAAAGCAGCGCGACCTCCCTGAGGAACCCGGCGTGGTGCTCCAGCTCGGCCAGATCCAGAAACGCCGTGGGCAGCAGGCCCCGGTACTCCTCCCACCAGCCGCGCCCGCGTTCGGTGGCCATGGCGGCCAGGGAGTCGATGAACTTCGTGTCCGTGCACTCGTAGTGAGATGCGAGACGGCGCAGCCGCTGCTCGCTGACGCCGGCGATGCCGGACTCGATCTGGCTGATGACCGGGGCGGTCACCCCGAGCAGCCTGGCCGCCTCCCGGGCCGTCAGTCCCGCCGCCTCGCGAAGCCTGCGCAGCTCGACCGCCAGCCGCAGCTGACGGGCGGTCGGCTCACTCCTCAACGCCATCGCCGACGCCTCCCAACGCACCCACAGACGCGACTCGTTCGGTGTCACATTACGGGATCGGCTTGCGGAGTTTAAACAATTAGCCCTACCGTCGGTGACGCAGCGCACACGCAGCGGAAGCGCACCGCCCCGCCCTGCCACGGCGGCCGCGGCATGCCACCGCAACGCGCAAACCCCCCGAACCCCACGGAGTTGATGACGCATGCCCGAAAACGAGTCCTGGGACTACACCCTCTACATTCCCAACGACCTCAGAGCCGTCACCGTCTGCCGCCGCACCCTGCGCCTGATCCTGACGATGCATGGACTGATCGGCCTGGTGGACACCGCCGAACTGCTCGCGGCGGAGCTGGTGTCGAACGCCGTACGGCACACCAAAGGACCGGCCGCGCTGCGGGTCCGCCGGTCGACGGAGGGGCTGGTGTGGATCGGGGCGTGGGACACGGACCCCGCGCCGCCTCCGCCGCCCCAACCGCTGGAGCGGGCCGTGGACCTCGAGGAGGGACGGGGGCTGGGGCTGGTGATGGCCTGCGCGGAGTACTGGGGATGGCAACCGTCGGCTCGGTTCGGGGGCCGGGGGAAGTACGTGTGGTGCGAACTTGTGGCCGCCTAGCTCGTTGATCACGTCGTACGGACAGGAGAGCAGTTGGTCGGCTCGTCGCACGAGGCGCTGCACCGGATCTTCCAGAAGGATCCGACGCCGCTGACGCGAGCGTTACAACGGGTACTGCACGTGCCGTTTCCCGAGCCCAGGGAGATCGCCGCGCTGAACGTGGACCTCACGGAGTTCGAACCGGTCGAGCGCCGGGTGGACACGTTGCTCCGGGCGGAGACCGACGAGGGGACGTACCTCCTCGTGGTCGAGTCCCAGGAGAAGGCGGACGACCGCAAGCGGGGCAGTGGCCGTACTACTTGTCGCACCAGTACGAGAAATACCGCTGCGAGCCCGTGCTCATCGTCATCACCCACAGCAGCGACACCGCGCGGTGGGCGTCCCGGCCGATCCGGCTGGGCTTCCCTGGCTGGCACTCGCTGACGGTGCGTCCATTCGTCCTCGACCCGGACAACGTGCCGGTGATCGCCGACGAGCGGCAGGCCGAACGGGATGTCCCCCTTGCGGTGCTCTCGGGGATGACACACGGGCGTGGCCCCCGGGCGCCCGCCATACTGGAATCGCTGGCATCCGCCCTGCGGACCATCGACCCCGACAGTGCCGCGGTCTTCGTGCAGTTCGTCGACTCCTGCCTGGCCGACCCCCAGACGAAGCGAGCCCAGCGCGCCGTACGAGCCACCGACGGGCGGAGCTGTTCGCCGGAGAGTGACGAGGGTTCGGGGTGACTACGGCCGTGGGTCGGTGATCACGCCGAGGAAGAAGCCCACGGCGCGCTGGACCCCCGCGGTGGACTCCGAGCCGCAGGGGACGTTCATCAGGAGCGTGGAGCCGCCGCCGTCGAGGTTGAGCCAGGTGCTCCTGTTACTTCTTCTTCCGGAGCTTCTTCTCAGCTTTCTTCTGAGCCTTCTCCTCGGCCTTCTCCTGCGACTTCCCGGCCTTACCGGGCTTGCCGGCTTTCCCGGACTTACCGGGTTTGCCGGAGTGCCCGTTCGGGCGCTTCGCCCCGGCCCCGGGCCGCGTCGTGACGGAGGCAGGGCCCGCGCTCCGTTCGAGCGCGGCGTCGCGGAGCCGTACGACGGAGGTGTCGCGGGTGGGGGACGCCGGAGCCGTGGATCGCGGCTCGCTCCCGGCAGAGGACGCGTCCGGGTGCTCGGCGCGCGCGGAAGGGGTACCGGCGGCCCGGGTCGTTGCGGCACCGCTTCCCTGATGTGAGAAGCCGTCGGAGACGGTGAACGCGGCGGCCGTGAAAGCGGCGAGCGCGGCCACTGCGCCGGTCACCGCCCGCCGCCCCCGTGCGGGCGCGGCACCCTTCCGGCTGGGCGTGCCCTCGGCGTGCGGCGGCGGATACGGGTGCGTGACGTCGGCCCTCGCCGGTGCTTCGCTGGGCACCATGCTCGTGACATCGGCCGGGAACGTGACGGACCGCGAGTCGGCCGTGCCGGCGAGGGCGGTCAGTGACCCGGCGCAGTCGCGTGCCGACGGCCGCGTCCCCTCCTCCAGCGCGGTCATGTCCCGCAGCAGGGCGACGAGTTCGTCCGGCAGGAAGCCGGGCAGCTCGGGCGCGCGGTGGAGTCGCGCGATCGCGGCCTCCAGGGGGCCACCGTCGTATTCGAGTCTGCCCGTGAGGCATTCGAGGAGGACCAGCCCGAGGGCGTAGACGTCGGCGGGCGGGCCGACGGGGCTGCCGAGCACCTGCTCGGGGGACAGGTAGGCGGCGGTGCCGACGAGGGTGCCGGTGGCGGTGCGGGTAGTGGAGTCGAGCAGCCGGGAAATGCCGAAATCGGTCAGGTGGGGCCGACCGGACGCGTCCAGAATGATGTTCGAGGGCTTCACGTCGCGGTGGACGACCCCTGCCTCGTGGGCGTGGGACAGGGCCAGGGCGAGGTCGGCACCGAGCGCGGCGGTCTCGGCGGGGGCCAGTGGGCCCGCGGTGATGCGCTTCCTCAGCGTGGGACCTTCGACCAGCTGCATGACCAGGTAGGCGCGGCCGTTGTGCCGTCCGGCGTCGTAGACGCTGACCAGCCGGGGATGGTGCAGCCGGGCCAGGATCACCGCCTCGTTGTCGAGGCGGTCCTCCATGTCGATGTCGGCGTCGGTACGGAAGACCTTGACCGCCACCGGCCGTTTCAGACGCAGGTCGTAGCCCCGGTGGACGTCGCCCGTGCCACCCGAACCGATGACCGCGTCCAGACGGTACCGGCCGCCCAGCACCTCCGTGGCACACCGGGACAGCGCCAGAGCCGGCCGGCTGAGCCTCATGTCGTCTCCCTCCGTGTCGCGTGCTGGGGCGGGCGCCCTCACCGGGAGGGCGCCGAGCACGCGTACCCAGGGCAGGCCGGTGTACCCATGTGACGATCCTCCCCCCAGTGCGAAGGAGCACGTCAGTGCAGAGGAGCACGTCGTGAGCGAACCGGACGAGTTGCTGCGCATCGAGGGCGTACGCAAGACCTTCCCCGGCGTGGTCGCGCTCGACGGCGTCGACTTCGATCTGCGCCGGGGTGAGGTCCATGCGCTGCTCGGTGAGAACGGCGCAGGCAAGAGCACCCTCATCAAGATGCTCTCCGGTGCCTACACGCCCGCCGCGGGCCGGATCCACGTCGGCGGCCGGGAGGTGCGCATCCAGGGCGCCCAGGACGCCGAGAAGCTCGGGATCGCCACCATCTACCAGGAGTTCAATCTGGTCCCGGACCTGACCGTGGCCGAGGAAGGCGGGCACGCTGTACGCCCCGGTGGCGTAGCAGCCGACGCAGCTGGGGCGGATCGCGGTGGACAACACGCTGCGCGCGGCCCAGGGCAAGGATGTCGCCACCACGGTGAAGGTGCCGGTCAAGGTGGTAACGAAGCAGAACGTGGCCGGGTTCAGCGGCTGACGTCGCGAAACGGGCGGGCGGTCCTGTGACCGCCCGCCCCCAGTCATCTCTCAGGGAGTCCTTTCATGTACGACTACGACCTCCTGTACGACTACGACCTCCTGGTCGTGGGATCGGCCAACGCCGACCTGGTGATCGGGGTGGAGCGGCGGCCCGCGGCCGGGGAGACCGTGCTCGGCTCCGACCTCGTCGTCCACCCGGGCGGCAAGGGCGCGAACCAGGCGGTCGCCGCCGCCCGTCTCGGCGCCCGTACGGCGCTGCTGGCCCGCGTGGGCGACGACGGGCACGGCCGGCTGCTGTTGGGTACGCAGCGCGACGCGGGCGTCGACACCACGGGGGTGCTGGTCGGCGGGGCGCCCACGGGGGTCGCGCTGATCACGGTGGATCCGTCGGGCGACAACAGCATCGTGGTCTCACCGGGGGCGAACGGGCGGCTCGCGCCCGAGGACGTGCGGGCCGCCGGCGCCCTGCTGCGGGCCTCCCGGGTGGTCTCGGCGCAGCTGGAGATCCCGCTGGAGACGGTCGAGGAGGTCGTACGGAACCTGCCGCCCGGCACCCGTTTCGTGCTGAACCCGTCGCCGCCCGGACCGCTGCCCGCCGAGGTGCTGACGGCGTGCGACCCACTGATCGTGAACGAGCACGAGGCACGGGTGATCGCGGGGCGTGCGCTGGACGGCTCGCCGGAGGACTGGGCGGCCGCGCTGCTGGCGCTCGGGCCGCGGTCGGTGGTGGTCACCCTGGGCCCTCAGGGCGCGCTGGTGGCGGACGGGGCGGCCCTGACCCGTGTCCCGTCCGTGAAGGTGGACGCGGTGGACACGACCGGTGCGGGCGACGCGTTCACGGCGGCGCTGGCGTGGCGGCTGGGCACCGGCTCGTCGCTGGCGGACGCGGCGGCGTACGCGGCGCGGGTGGGGGCGGCGGCGGTCACACGCCCCGGGGCCCAGGAGTCCTTCCCGACCGCCGAAGAGGTCGCCGCACTGTGAAGAGGGCCGGAATTCTGAAACGTCACCTCGCCGGGGCGCTGGCTGAGCCGGGCCATGGGCACGGGGTCCTGGTGTGCGACGCGGGCGTGCCGATACCGGACGGTCCGCGCGTGGTCGACCTGGCGTTCCGCGTCGGGATCCCGTCCTTCGCGGAGGTCCTGGACGAGCTGGTGGAGGGCGCGACGGCGGCGCAGGAGGTCAGGGACGCCAACGCGCAGGCGTCGGCGTTCCTGGAGGCGCGCTTCCCTGAGCTGGCGCCGGTCCCGCACAAGCAGCTGAAGCGGATGACCGCGCAGGCCGGTCTGGTCGTGCGCACGGGCGAGGCCAGGCCGTACGCGAATGTGCTGCTGCGCTGCGGGCTCTTCTTCTGACCCACACCCGCCCGCGCGGCTCGCGGAGACTTCGAGGGGCCCGGTCCACAGACCGGGCCCCTCGGCTTCCCCTCCACATCAGAACCCCCGCGATCCCCCCAGATCCCCCTCCCAGAAGTTCTGACGCCCAGTACGACACGCGGGATGCGGGGAGGGTTGCACAAGCCGGAGAGGAAATTCTTTTCGTGTCCCGGGCCTACGGAAAAGAAGGACATATGACTGGCATACGACCCAAATAGGGTGAATCATGGACGAAAGAGCAAGAAGGTGAATGATCACGAACGACCGTGAGCCCAAGAAGGCACGTCCCGCGTCGCGGGAGCCGTCCGGCCGGGAGCGGCAGACGTCCGCGAAGGAGCCGGAGCGCTCCGCCCCCGAGCGCGTGCCCGCCCCCCAGGCCATGCGGAACGCGGCGCGGCAGCTCTCCGAGCTGCTGGGACGCGCCCCTCAGTCCGTCTCGTCGCTGAAGCCGACGCCCGACGGCTGGGAGGCCCTGGTGGAGGTCGTCGAGCTGGAGCGCATCCCGGACACGAGCAGCGTGATGGCCAGCTACAAGGTCGTTCTTGATCCCGCGGGTCAGCTGATGGCGTACGAGCGTGCACGCCGCTACACCCGCGCACAGGTCGACAAAGAGGGCCGCTAGCAGCGTTCCTCCTTCGCGTGAGGCTTACGAGGGGAAAAAATCGTGACTGTGGTGCCAGGAGGTGGCGGTGGAGCCGTCGCCGGGGGCGGCGGGGGCTCGGGAACCCTCTACGACGTTCTGGAACTCGTGCTCGACCGCGGTCTGGTCATCGACGTCTTCGCACGGGTGTCCCTCGTGGGCATCGAGATCCTGAAGGTCGACGCCCGCGTGGTCGTGGCCAGCGTCGACACATATCTGCGCTTCGCGGAGGCCTGCAACCGGCTGGATCTGGAGTCGGGCCGCAAGGCGCCCGCGCAACTGCCCGACCTCATCGAGGGCGTCAGCCAGGGCGTCACCGAGGGCGGCGCGCGCGGCAAGACCAAGGGGGCGCTGACCGGCGCGGTCGAGGCGTTCACGGACTCGCTGCAGGGCCACGGTGGCGACAAGCGCGAGAAGGAGCGCGAGCACGTCGAGCGCGGCTCGAGCCGCCGTTCATCCAAGGACCGGGAGGAGTGAGCGCACCGATGGCGCTGTACGTATACGCGATCACCGACGACGCGCACCCCCTGGACCTGGACGGCATCAAGGGCGTGGGCGCGTCGCCCGCCGAGCTGCGTACGGTACGCGGGGACTCCCTGCGCGCCGTCGTCAGTGAGGCCCCCGAAGATCTCTCGGTCGCGCGCCGGGACCTGGAGGCGCACCACGAGGCCCAGGAACGGCTGTGGGCCGAAGGGACCGTCCTGCCGCTGAGCTTCGGGTTCGTCGCCCCGGACGAGGAATCGGTGCGCGCCGTGCTGGCGGAGAGGGCCGGGGAGTTCTCCCAGCGCCTCGAAGAGCTGACCGGACGGGCCGAGTTCAACGTGAAGGGCCTGCAGGACGAGGACGCGGTGCTGCGCACCGTCCTGGAGGAGTCCGAGCAGGCCCGCGCGCTGAACCAGTCGACCCGGGACGGCACCGGGACGTACCAGGACCGGCTGGCGCTCGGTCAGCTCGTGGCCCAGGAGGTGCAGAGCCGTCAGGAGGCGCTCGCCGGTGAGGTGCTCGCCGCACTGCGGCCGCTCGCACTGGCGGAGCAGGTCTCCCCGCCCTCCCAGCAGTACTTCGTGAACGCTTCCTTCCTGGTGGAGAACGAGCGCGGCGAGGAGTTCGCCCGGACCACCCGGGAACTGGCCGAACGCCTGGGCGAGGGCATCGAGATGCGGGTACGGGGGCCGCTGCCGCCGTACAGCTTCACCTGACGAACCGTTTCCACCGACCACATCCGGACGGCACGAGGAGGCGGAATGGGACTGGTCACCGGGATTCTGACACTGCCGTTCGCCCCCGTGCGGGGCATCGGCTGGGTGCTCGACAAGGTCGTGCGTACCGCCGAGGACGAGTTCTACGACCCCGCTCCCGTGCAGGAGGGACTCGTGCAGCTGGAGCGGGCGAGGAACGAAGGCCGCATCGGCGAGGAGGAGTTCGCGCGGCGTGAGGAGGAACTGCTGCACCGCTTGGAGGAGATCAGGGCCTACCAGCTGCAGCGCGGCGGGCAGAGCGGGCTGTGAGGCGTCGGCCGTGACGCGCGGCGCGCGGGGCCCGGCCCTGACACGCGGGCCGTGACGTCCGGGCAAGGAGAGAAGACGAATCATGAACAACGCCAAGATCGGCGCGGCTGTCCTCGCCGGTTATCTGCTGGGCCGGACCAAGAAGGCCAAGCTCGCCATGAGTCTCGGTGCGATGCTGGCCGGCTCGCGGATGAGGCCGGGCCAACTCAACAAGCTCCTCCAGGACTCCCCGCTGGTCGGGAACGTCAGCGAGCAGGTCCGCACCGAACTGGCGGACGCCGGCAAGGCCGCGGCGACCACCCTGCTGTCGGCGAAGGCCGAGAGCCTGGCCGACGCACTCCACGACCGCACCACCGGGCTGAAGGAAAGAACGCAGGGCGGGGGCGGGCGCGGCAGTGGCGCCGAGGAGGGGGACAGGGAAGGCCGGGACGAGGAGCCCGAGGACGAAGAGGAGAAGGGCGAGGAGAAGAGCGAGGAGAAGGACAAGGAGAAGGGCGAGGGGCGTCGGGGCGGAGCACCCAAGAGCCAGGAAAGCCAGAGCGCGGGGCGCGGGAAGAAGGCGCATCAGCGCGGATCGGACCAGGGAGGCGAGCCGCGCAAGAAGAAGGAGCCGGCCGCCCAGAGCCGCGCCAAGAGCGGCTCCGCACGATCGAGGAGGCCGGACGATGACTGAGGGCGTCCTCAGCAAGGTTCGTGAGCAGGCGAAGCAGAATCCCGCCACGGACCGGCTGAAACAAGAGCTGGAGGAGTACCTGCGGACCCGGCTCGAAGTGGCGGTCGGGGACTTGGGCGAGCGGCTGGGCGAGGGGGCGCGCCGGCTGGCCGACACACACGTCGGTCCCGGCATGCTGACCGGTCTCGTCCTCAAGGGCGGCAAGAAGCTCCTCGGGGGCGGGCTCCTCGGCGGCGGGCAGGAGGAGGGAGCCGGCGGGCTGCTGTCCAAGGCCAAGGACACGGTCCTGGGCAAGGCCCAGGAGGCGGCGGGAGGGCGTCACGAGAAACGCCCCAGCGGTGTGGCCAAGGGCCTGATGATCATCGAGGACGTCAACGTGGGCGTGCCGGTGCGCGAGGCTTACAACCAGTGGACCCAGTTCACGGAGTTCGACCGGTTCACCAAGGGCGTCGAGAACGTCGAGCAGGACGACGAGATCTCGTCCCGCTGGCAGTTCAGGATCGCCAAGGTCCGCCGCCGTTACCGGGGCATCGTCACGGAAGAGGTGCCCGACGAGCGGATCGCGTGGAACTCCGAGGGGGCGAAGGGCACCACCAAGGGCGTCGTCACCTTCCATCCGCTCGGGGACCAGCTCACCAAGGTGCTGCTCTGCATGCAGTACTTCCCCAAGGGTCTCTTCGAGAGGGTCGGGAGCCTCTGGCGGGCCCAGGGCCGTCGTGCCCGGCTCGATCTGAAGCTCTACCGGGCGTTCATCATGGAGCGCGGGGAGGCCACCGGTGCCTGGCGCGGCGAGATCCGCGAGGGGGAGGTGGTCCGCAGCCCGGAGGAGGTCGAGGAGGCCGAGCAGGAGGAGCGGGACCGCGAGGAGCGTGAGCGGGGCCGGGGGCGCGACGAGGACGAGGAGCTCTACCCCGAGGACGAGGAAGAAGAGGAAGAAGAGGGCGAGGAGGGCGAGGAGCCCGAGGAGCGCTACGAGGACGAGGAAGAGGAAGAGGACGACGAAGGCGAAGAGGAGGGGCGCGAGGAGGACGAGGGGGACGAGGACGAATTCGCCTCCGAGGAATCCGATGAAGGCGACCGGGAGGAGGACGAAGAGCCCGAGGACCGCTACGACGAGACGGAGGAAGAAGCCCCGCAGAGGCGCCGGCGTCGCGGTTAGATCCGGACGCTGAGGTGCGCGAGCCCGCCGGTTCCCGCGTCGCCGACGCCGGGGCCTCAGCGAAACGAGGTCGAGTGTGCCGTGACCGACTCCGAGCCCGCCGTCCCCACGTCCCGGGCCCTGTACCCGTACAACCAGCAGGGGTCCGGCGCGAACCTGGCCGACATCCTTGAACGGGTGCTCGACAAGGGCATCGTCATCGTCGGCGACATCAAGATCAACCTGCTCGACATCGAGTTGCTCACCATCAAGCTCCGGCTGCTGGTGGCATCCGTCGACAAGGCCAGGGAGATCGGCATCGACTGGTGGGAGCACGACCCCGCCCTGTCCTCCCGGGCTTCCCGCACCGACGGCCGGCTCAGCCTGGAGGAGCAGAACGAGCGGTTGCGCGCCGAGGTGGAGGAGCTGCGCAGACGGGTCGCCGAGTCCCCGGCTGAGCTGTCCGGGAGCGGCCCGGAGGACCGCCGCCCGCGCGAGGCCCGGGACACGGACCGGGAGCCGCCCATGGAGCCCCGGCGCAAGCGGCGCGGAACCGAGTACGACCGCGAGACCGACGACACCCGCGGCGACGAGGGAACCCGCAGAACCCGTACGCCCGAGGGCACCCGCAGAAGCCGTCCGGCCGAGGGCACGCGCAGGGCGCGTGACGACGAGGACCGGAGCTGAGGCCGGTGGACGAGCAGCTGTGCTACGCATACGCCGTGGTGGAGTCTTCCGCTCCGCTGGACCTCGCCGGTGTCCGCGGGGTGGCGGACGCACCCGTCGCCCTGGTCCGCTCGGGCGCGGTGGCCGCCGCGGTCAGCGCGGTGCCCTGGGAAGGGTTCTCGGAGGCGGCCTTGAAGGTGGGCCTGGAGGACCTGGATTGGCTGGAGGCGACGGCCCGCGCGCACCACTCCGTCATCGAGACCCTCGCCGCGCACACCACGGTCCTTCCGCTGCGGCTGGCCACCGTGTACCTCGACGAGGCACGGGTCCGGCAGATGCTCGGCGAGCGGGAGGCGCACTTCGCGGCGCTGCTGGGCCGGCTCGCCGACCACGTGGAGTGGGGGGTGAAGGTGTACGCCGAAGTGCCGCCCTCGTCCCCGCACACCACCTCCCCGTCCGCCGCCCAGCCCCCCTCCGAGGCTCCCCCCTCCGAGTCGGCCACCGCCGGCCGCGGCCCCGCGGCCGGTGCCGACGCCGGACGTGCCTACCTGCGGCGCCGCCGGTATCAGCGGCAGGCGCGCGAGGACGCGTGGCGGGTCGCCGAGGAGGCCGTACGGCGGACGGAGCGGCAGGCCCGCGGCCTTGCGGTGGAGCGGACCCGGCACCGGCCGCAGCAGGGCGGGCTGACCCGCGTGCCGGGTGAGAACGTCGCCAACGACGCCTATCTGGTCCCCCGCCGGCTCTCCGAGGAGTTCCGCACCCGGATGCTGCACGCGGCCGACGGCCTGCCCGGGGTGCGTGTGGACGTCACCGGACCGTGGGCGCCGTACTCCTTCACCGCGCCCCTGGCACCCGGCGCGCCGGAAGGGGCCGGGCAGCGGTGAGCGAGTACGACACCTTCGACGACCGCCCGGTCAGCCAGCCGCAGGTCGCGCTGATCGACCTGCTGGACCGGCTGCTGAGCGGCGGCGTGGTGCTCACCGGCGATCTCGTCCTGTCCATCGCCGACATCGACCTGGTGAGGATCTCGCTGCGCGCCGTGCTGGTCGCCGTCCGCGAGGAGCTGGACGAGCAGTGGGCGACCTTCCTGCCGTCGGGGCGGCCCCTCACCGAAGGGGACGGCTCCGGTGACGAACCCGTCTGACAGCCCGGGCGCCGACCGGCTGCGGGAGGTGGCCGAGGCCGCCACGCGGGCGTTCTCCGTGCTGCCGGCGAGACCGGACGAGATGTCCCCGCCGCCGTCCGGCCGCGGCCGGGGCGCCGCGCGCCGCCTGCACACAGACCCGGAGACGGTGGAGCGGGACCTGGTCAAGCTGGTGCTGACCATCGTCGAGCTGCTGCGTCAGCTGATGGAGCGGCAGGCTCTGCGCCGCGTCGACGAGGGAGGTCTGACGGAGGAGCAGGAGGAGCGGCTCGGGCTGACGCTGATGCTCCTGCACGACCGGATGGCCGAACTGTGCGACCAGTACGGACTCACCCTCGCCGACCTCAACCTCGACCTCGGTCCGCTGGGGACGCTGCTCCCGCCGTGAGGCCGGGCGGGAACGCGTGTCAGCCCGCCACCTCCACGTACCCTTCCACTCCCGCAGGTCGACCGAGCCGTCGCCGAGCCGGTCGACCCGTCGAACGCCTGGTTGGTCGACCCGTCGAACAAAGGGGAACCGGAGACCTGTACACGGGTGTCCGGAGAGCTGTAGATGAATCCCTGACAAGACACGCGACCGGAGGAAGACGACGATGACGGTGACCCTGGCGGACGTGGCGGCGCGCGCGCAGGTGTCGCCGGCCACCGTCTCGCGTGTGCTCAACGGGAACTACCCGGTGGCGGCCTCCACCCGGGAGCGGGTGCTGCGCGCGGTCGACGAGCTGGACTACGTCCTCAACGGCCCGGCGAGCGCGCTCGCGGCGGCCACCTCAGACCTGGTCGGGATCCTGGTGAACGACATCGCCGACCCGTTCTTCGGGATCATGGCGAGGGCGATCCAGTCGGAGATCGGGGGCCCCGGGGGACGGGCCGGCGGCGAGCGGCTCGCCGTGGTCTGCAACACCGGCGGCTCGTCGGAGCGGGAGCTGACGTATCTGACGCTGTTGCAGCGGCAGCGGGCGGCGGCCGTGGTGCTGACCGGCGGCGCGGTGGAGGACAGCGCGCACATCGAGGCCGTGGGCGCCAAGCTGCGCAAACTGGCGGCGGCGGGAACGCGCGTGGTGCTGTGCGGCCGCCCGTCCGCCTCCGAGGCGATCGCTCTGACCTTCGACAACCGCGGCGGCGGACAGCGGCTCACCGAGCACCTGACCGGCCTCGGCCACCGGCGGCTCGGCTATATCGCGGGCCCCGAGGAGCGCACGACCACCCGTCACCGCCTGGAGGGCCACCGGGCGGCCCTGGCCGCCGCCGGGATCGAGGACGACCCGCGGCTGACGGTGCACGGGCGCTACGACCGCCGCGCCGGCTACGAGGCGACGCGGGAACTGCTGCGCCGGGAGCCGTCGCTGACGGCGATCGTGGCGGCGAACGACACGGTGGCGCTGGGCGCCTGCGCGGCACTGCGCGACTTCGGTCTGCGCATCCCCGAGGACGTGTCGGTGGCCGGCTTCGACGACCTCCCCTTCGCGATCGACGCGGTACCGGCCCTGACGACGGTACGGCTGCCGCTGTCGGAGGCGGGCGCCCGGGCGGGCCGCATCGCGAGGGGCCGGGAGGAGCCGCCGCCGGGCGGGATCGCCATGGTGCCCGGGGAGCTGATGGTACGGGGGTCGACCGGGGTACCCCGCGGCTGAGCACCCGTCACCGGGACGCCGCGCGCCACGCCACACCGGCCGCGGCTCGGGACGGGCGTTACCCGCGGGTGGCGGGGTAGGTTCCGTGACCATGAAGCTGGCGTTCTCCACCCTTGGTGTGCCCGGTCTGCCCATGCGGGACGTCGTCCGGCTCGCGACGGCGCACGGCTATCACGGTGTCGAACTGCGTGCGCACCCCGAGGAGCCCGTGCACCCCGGCCTCGCGCCCGCCGAACGGGCCGCGATCACCGCCGAGTTCGAAGGCAGTGGCGTCGAGATCCTGGGACTCGCGGGCTACGCGCGTGTCGCCGCGCCCGGTGACGACGAACCCGTGCTCGCCGAGATCCGCGCGCTCCTGGAGCTCGCCCGCGACCTGGGCGCCCCCTTCGTGCGGGTCTTCCCCGGCGGCGGCACCGAGCAGTCTCCGGAGACTGCCGACGCGACCGCCGCCCGGCGCCTGGGCACGGCCGCCGAGTACGCCGCCGACCTCGGCCTGCGGATCCTGCTGGAGACCCACGACTCCCACCCCACCGGCGCGGACGTCCTCCGCGTCCTGGGCGCGGTGGGCCACCGCCACGTGGGGGCACTGTGGGACGTGATGCACACCTGGCTGGGCGGCGAGCAGCCGCAGGAGACCTACGCGGCCCTGTCCACGTACCTCGGCTACGTCCAGGTCAAGGACATCGCCTCCGCCGACGACAGGACCCCGCTGCCGCTGGGCTCCGGCGTCCTCCCGCTCACCGAGTCCGTGGAGGTCCTCTCCCGCCACGGCTGGGACGGCTGGCTGTGCTGGGAGTACGAGAAGCGCTGGCACGAGACGGCGGCGCCGCTGCCGGAACTGCTGGACGCCGGGCGGGACCACCTGGCACGGCTGCTCAGCGAGTCGGCGTAGCGCAGCGTGAACCTCGGCCGCCGGATGCGGAGTCGGAGCCGTGCGCCCTCACTTTCCCGGTGGGGCGATCGCGTAGAGGTCGCCCAAAGCCGCCCTCATACACATCCGCGACTCCAAGGCCCCCGACCGCCCCTACCTCACCGTCTCCCCCGCCCCCTGGACCGACTTCCGCACCCTCGCCTCCAAGAGCGGGCGGCGTTCGGGCCATTCCTCCGCCGTGATCGAGTAGATCGCGGAGTCCCGGAGCCGGTCCTGCTCCCCAGGAGTCCGGGAACGGGACCAGTTGCGCAGGACGCCCTCGAAGCGGGCTCCGACGCTCTCGATGGCCCTGCGGGAGCGGGCGTTGCGCGCATCGGTCTTCAGGTCGACGCGCGCAACACCCCACTGCTCGAACGCGTGGCGGAACAGCAGCAGCTTGGACTCGGCGTTGACACCCGTGCCCTGGGCCGACCGGGCGAGCCAGGTGAAGCCGATCTCGATGGCATCGAGCCGGTCGTCCGAAAGCCAGCAGCGAGGGTCCCAGAAGGAAGTGGTTCCGACCGCGCGTCCCGTGACGAGGCAGATCTGGGCGTACGGCGCGAGCCGGCCCTCCGCCGCGCGGGCGAGCTGTGCGTCGATGTAGTCCCCGATTTCATGGGCCCTGGGCACCCAGGTGTAAGCGTAGGAGGTCCGGTCCTCCTCCACCGCCACCGCCAGGTCGGCCGCGTGCCGGTGCTCCAGCGGCTCCAGCCGCACGAGCGTGCCCTCCAGGACCGGTCCCCTCAAGATGAACGTCACGGCTGAAGCCTCGCGGGTCCGCCCGCCGTCGTCGAGCGGATTTCCCTCTCGCCCGCGACGACAACCTTTGCCGGCCGGGTCTTCCCCGGGGTCAGGGACGTCAGCGCCACCCCGCCCACCAGCAGCGCCGCCGCGCCCCAGCGCAGCGGGGTGATCTGCTCGCCCAGGAACAGGGCCGCGGACGACATGCCGAAGACGGGGACGAGCAGGGAGAACGGGGCGACCGTGGACGCGGGGTGGCGGCGCAGCAGCCAGCCCCAGGCGCCGAAGCCGAACACCGTGGTGATCCAGGC
This sequence comes from Streptomyces sp. NPDC046931, assembly GCF_040644655.1. Classification (NCBI taxonomy): domain Bacteria; kingdom Bacillati; phylum Actinomycetota; class Actinomycetes; order Kitasatosporales; family Streptomycetaceae; genus Streptomyces; species Streptomyces sp. NPDC046931. The sequence goes on along the minus strand of NZ_JBEYWX010000012.1, from coordinate 44,277 downwards.
GACGTAGAGGACGACGCCCGCGCCCTGCCAGTCCAGGGCGCGCAGGGCCGCGAGGTCCCGTGAGGGGCCCTCCGTCAGGAGGGACAGGACGAGCAGGGGCAGGACCGGCACGGTGCTCACCCACACCATGAAGTTGAGCGCGTCGGGCGGGGACGCCCTGCGGGTCAGGACGTTGGACAGGCCCCAGAAGGCCGCCGCCGCGATCACCAGGGCGAACGCGCCGAGCGGGCCGGCCGTGCCCTCGTCGACGGCTGCGAGGACGACCCCGGCCAGGGCCACCGTCATCCCCAGGGTCCGTATGCGCGTGGGCCGTTCGCCGAGGACCGCGAAGGCGATCAGCGCCGTGAAGACGGACTGGATCTGGAGTACCAGGGAGGAGAGTCCGGCGGGCATGCCCGCGTCCATGCCGAGGAACAGCAGGCCGAACTTGGCGACGCCCAGGACCAGCCCCACCGCCACGATCCACTTCCAGGCGACCTTGGGGCGCCCGACGAGGAAGACGGCCGGGACGGCTGCGGCCAGGAAGCGCAGGGCCGAGAACAGCAGGGGCGGGAAGTGGCCGAGGCCGATCTCGATGACCGTGAAGTTCACGCCCCAGACGGCGGCGACGAGGACGGCGAGGAGGAGATGTGCGGGTCGCATGGCTCGAGCATCACGTCCCACGACCGTGAAGCACCAGCGATGATTGCTGCATGGTTGGATGAAGCCTCGCTAATCCCATTCAGGCCCGAGGGAGGGTCCGTGCTCGATCTCCAGCGGCTGCGCGCCCTGCACGCCGTCTCCGTCCACGGCACGGTCGGCGCCGCGGCCGCCGCGCTCGGGTACACCCCGTCCGCCGTCTCGCAGCAGATCGCCAAGCTGGAGCGGGAGACCAGGACCACCCTGCTCGAGCGGGAGGGGCGCGGGGTGCGACTCACCGACGAGGCGCGCCAGCTTGCCGCCACCGCCCAGGAGTTGATGGCGATCGTGGAGCGTGCGGAGACGGATCTGGAGGAGCGGCGCGGGGTGCCTGCCGGACGGCTGACCGTGGCCGCGTTCCCCTCGGCGGCGCGCGGGCTGATGCCGGGCGTGCTGGCGGACCTCGCGCGGCGGCATCACACGCTGGACGCCCGGCTCACCGAGATCGACCCGCATCTGTCGGTGGACCTGGTCGCCAAGGGCGCCGTCGACCTCGCCGTCGTGCACGACTGGGACATCGCCCCGCTGCCGGCGCCCGCCGGGGTGGAGCAGGCGGTCATCGGGGACGACCTGTGCGATCTGCTCGTGCCCGAGGGGCATCCGTTCGCCGGGCGGACGGCGGTACGGCGTGCGGAGCTGGGCGGTGAACGGTGGATCTGCCAGCCGCCGGGCCGGGTCTGTCACGACTGGCTGCTGCGGACCCTGCGGGCGGCGGGGCATGAGCCCGAGGTGGTGCACCAGGCCGACGAGAACCCCACGCTCGTCGCTCTGGTCGCCGCAGGTCTGGGCGTCGCGCTGATCCCGCGCCTGGGCCGCGGCCCGCTGCCGGCCGGGGTCGTCGAGGTCGCGCTCGACCCGATGCCCGTACGACGGCTCTACGCGCTGTGGCGCACGGGTGCCGCCCGCAGGCCGGCGATCGCGGAGACCGTGCGGACCCTGCAGGAGCGCTGGAGCGGGGCGGCGGCACACACACCGCGCTGACCACGCTCGTATCGACTCGCGAAAACGGGCCGCGTACCGGGAACCCGCCCGGGCCCGCCCTCGTCCAAGGCGCAGGCTGCCGGATGAGTCTCCGCCTGCGGTGTCGGCCTCGCTGCTGGCTGCGATCGCTGACCACCCTCTCCGCCGCACGCGGCCGGCAGCACGCCGCCATCGGCGCGCCCCCTCCTACCGCGCCGATGGCGGCCCCCCGCCGGTTACTGTGCATTCCCTTGACTGGCAGAAACTTCCCGGATATTGGTGCTTCTCGGAAGTTTCCTTCAGCGTTCTCCCCAAGCGTTCACCCCAAGCGTTCTCCTCCGGAAGGAGCGCACGTGCACGACGCCGGCACGGGAAGCACCGCACATCCCTCCAGACGCACGGTCCTCGCCGCCGCGAGCCTGACCGCGGCCCTCGCCCTCGCCCCGGACCCCGCCCGCGCCGCCGGGCCCGCCGGGCAAGACGACGAGCGGCTCAAGGCCCTGATCTCCCGCATGACGCTGGAGGAGAAGGTCGGCCAGCTGTTCGTGATGCGGGTCTACGGACACTCGGCCACCGACCCCGACCAGGCCGACATCGACGCCAACCTCCGGGAGATCGGTGTCCGCACGGCCGCCGAACTGATCGCCGAGTACCGCGTCGGCGGCATCATCTACTTCACCTGGGCGCACAACACCCGTACGCCGCACCAGATCGCGGATCTCTCGAACGGGATCCAGCGAGCGTCCCTCGCCCAGCCCCGCGGGCTGCCCGTGCTCATCGCCACGGACCAGGAACACGGCATAGTCGCCCGCGTGGGCAGGCCCGCCACCCTCCTCCCCGGCGCGATGGCGGTCGGAGCCGGAGGTTCCCGGGCCGACGCCCGTACCCTCGGCCGGATCTCCGGCGCCGAGCTGCGCGCCCTCGGCATCCGCCAGGACTACGCGCCCGACGCCGACGTGAACGTCAACCCGGCCAACCCGGTCATCGGCGTACGGTCCTTCGGCGCGGACCCGGACGCGGTGGCGGGCCTCGTCGCGGCGGAGGTGAGGGGCTATCAGGACTCCCGCGTCGCGGCCACCGCCAAGCACTTCCCCGGCCACGGCGACACGGCCGTCGACAGCCACTTCGGCTTCCCGGTCATCACCCACAGCCGCGAACTGTGGGAGAAGCTCGACGCGGTGCCCTTCCGGTCGGCGATCCGCGCCGGGATCGATGCGATCATGACCGCGCACATCATGGTCCCCGCACTCGACGACTCCGGTGACCCGGCGACCCTCTCGCACCCGATCCTCACCGGCATCCTGCGCGAGGAGCTGGGCTACGACGGGGTGGTGGTGACCGACTCGCTGGGTATGGAGGGCGTGCGCCAGAAGTACGGCGACGACCGGGTGCCGGTTCTCGCCCTGAAGGCCGGCGTCGACCAGCTGCTCAACCCGCCGTCCCTGGACCTCGCCTGGAACGCGGTGCGCACGGCGGTACACAGCGGGGAGCTGACCGAGGCCCGGCTCGACGAGTCGCTGCTGCGCATCCTGCGGCTGAAGGCGAAGCTGGGGCTGCTCGACCGGCCCTACGTCACCCCGGACGGGATCGACCGGACCGTCGGCACTCCCGGACATCTGCGCGCGGCGGACCGTATCGCGGACCGCACGACCACCCTGCTCGTGAACAAGGGGGGCGTGCTGCCGCTGTCGCGCCGTACACACCCCAGGCTCCTGGTGGTGGGTGCGGACCCGGCGTCACCGTCCGGCACCGACGGGCCGCCCACCACCGTCCTGGCCAACGCCCTGACCACACTGGGCTTCACGGCGACCGCGCTGTCCACCGGCACGGCGCCCACACCGGCGGCGATCGAGAAGGCGGTGACGGCGGCGGGGAACGCGGACGCGGTGATCGTGGGCACGTACAACGTGAGCGCGACGAGTTCCCAGCCGACCCTGGTGAGCCGGCTGGCCGCCACCGGGAGGCCGGTGATCGCGCTCGCCCTCCGGAATCCGTACGACGTGGCCCGGCTCCCCGATGCGGCGGCTTGCCTGGCCTCCTACTCCTGGACCGACGTGGAAGTGCGCGCGGCGGCCCGGGTGATCGCGGGACGGGTGAGACCACGCGGGCGGCTGCCGGTGCCGGTGCAACGGGCGGACGATCCGACGCAGGTGCTGTACCCCCTCGGGTACGGGCTGTCGTACTAGGAGTACGCCGGGGACCGGGCACGCGGCCCCTGAATGTCGCATATCACCCCGGATGTCTGGCGTGGGCCGTGATCGCGGTTCACGCTGGACGCGGGCGGACGGGGGGATATGGACGATGCGAGGGACACGAGCGTGGCTGGGTGCGCTGCTCACGGCCGCGCTGGCGGTGACCGGGCTCTGCGGGTGCCAGACCTCGTCGGGGACGGTACGGGACCGGCCGGGCGGGGGATCCGCGTCGCCGGGACCGTCCGGGTACGGGGCCGAGTTCCTCGCGGTCGACGAGTGCAGCTCGTTCGGGACGACGAGCTTCACCGAGGTGCCGTGCACCAGCGAACGGGCGGCGGCGCGGGTGATCGCCCGGTTCGACGGCGATCCGTCCGGCGCTCCGGGGTGCCCGGCGACCACGGACCTCGTTCTGCACATCGGCGCGTCCGGCACGGTGCCCCGGGGGTACGCGTGCATGCGGAACCTGGAGCCGCCGCATCCGGGCGACCCCGGCGGCGGGGGCGGACCCCGCACGATCGTCGGGGACTGCGTCTACGGCGCCGGCAGGGGCGAGGTCCGCGAGACGGCCTGCGACGGCAAGGGTGGGCACGCGCCCGAGTACAAGGTGACCTCGGCGGTGACGCGGCGGTCGCAGTGCCCGTCGTCGACCGCGCTGTACGTCCAGCTGGGCGGCGACAGACCGGTGGGCTGTGCCCGGACGGTGTGAGCCGGCCGGGCACAGCCGGAGCGTCACGGCCGAAGCGCCGGTTCCCGCTCCATGTCCCGGCGGTCCAGCCGCGCGTCGTACCGCGCCAGCGGCCGTGCGGCCGACGGGTCGTTGCGGACCGTCGCCGACGCCACGCCCGCCCAGTCCAGGATGCGGGCCGTGGACAGGGTCTTCTCCTCGGCGACCAGACCGGCCACGTTCGCGCCGTGGTTCAGGCCGGGAGCCGTGAAGACGTAGGAGTCCTTCGCGCCCGTGCCGAGACGGAAGCGCTCCGCGCCCCACGGGTCGTTCTGGCCGTACACGAACAGCATGTGCCGTGCGTGGTGGCGCACCCAGGTGTCCACGTCCCGCATCGCCCACGGCTGGAACCGCATCGGGATCGAGCGGGGCACGAAGTTCCGGGGCGGCTGGTAGCCGTAGCGGATCAGCTTCTTCTCGATGTACGGGAAGTCGATCGTGGGCGCCCCGAGCTGCGTACCGGCCTGGTAGTAGTACGGGGTGTACGTCTCCAGGCCCTGGTCCGTGTACGCCGAGAAGCCCGAGATGGTGTCCACCGAGTCCCAGATCTGCTGGTCGGTGGCGTGCGCCGCGTCCGCCGGGACCTTGGTGCAGTCCGACAGCAGGCTGTACTGCCAGAAGCCCCACACATAGTCCAGGACGACCGCCTCGTAGGCCCGGTCCAGGCCGCCGATCGTGGTGAAGGTGTAGCCGCCCGTCGCCGCGAACTGCTCGTACTTCCGCTTCAGCGACTCCCGGCGCACCAGCGCCTCACGCTGCACCGCCTGCAACCGGTCCCGGCACTCCTTGGTGCCGACCGACGCGAAGAAGCGGTCGTACGCCGAGTCCTCGTCGTTCACGACGTCGTTGGGGGCCACGTATGCCACGACGCCGTCCATGTCGTGCGGGTAGAAGCGCTCGTAGTACGTCGCCGTCATACCGCCCTTGGAGCCGCCCGTCGCGAGCCACCTCTGGCCGTAGACCGGCTTGAGTGCCTCGTGGATGCGGTGCTGGTCGCTCGCCGCCTGCCAGATGTCGAGCTTCGACCAGTCGGCCGGGGCGGGGCGGGAGGGGGTGAAGAAGCGGTACTCCATGGAGACCTGGTTGCCGTCCACGATCTGCGTCGGTTCGCGGCGGCCCGGGGTGGTGGAGACGTTGTAGCCGCTGGTGTAGAAGACCGTCGGCCGTGAGACGTCCTTGTGCAGCACGGTGATCCGCTGCTGGAAGGTGCCCTTGGACGGGTGCCGGTGGTCGATCGGCTGGGTGTAGTTCAGGACGAAGAAGCGGTAGCCGGGGTACGGCTTCTCCTCGATCAGGCTCATGCCGGGTATGGCGAGCAGCCGGTCCTTGATGTCCGTGTCCGCCGCGGCGGCGCTGGCCGCCCCGGCCGTGCTCAGCGTGCCGATGAGCACCACGAGCGCCAGCAGCCATCTGAGCGCCTTGCGCATGCACCCTCCCCTGTGTACGCGGATGTCCGCCGGAACCTAGCGGAGCAACTCCGGTTGCACCAGGGGAGGTTGGGGAAACCTGTGAATTGGCCGAAGAAGGTCCCCCTGCTGCGGGGCGGCTGTCAGCACATGATCCAGCCGGAGCTGGCCGAGGACGAGCCCACCGATCCGCGGATCCACACACAGCGGTGGCCGACGTGCACGACCACCGGTCCGGCCAGACGCGTGTACTGCCCCCTGTCGGCCACGGGGCGGCTGCCGCGCGCCTGCACACTGACCGACATCGACTTCCGGCCGGAGGCGCTCTTCGCCACGGTCACCGCGCACACGAAGCCGTCGCGCTTGTAGACCCGCACCGAGCCGGCCGAGAACGAGAGCGTGCGTACCTTCCGTCCGGAACAGAAGTCGTCCGCCTCCGCGTGCCCCGGGCTCGCCACGGCGAGCAGACCGGCCCCCGTCAGCACGGCCAGGCCGAGCGCCAGGCGCCGGCGTATCGCACCACTGTCCACTTCTCGTCCCTCCCGCGACCATCAACGTACTGGTGTACGGACGCAGGACGTATGTCCGATGGTTGCGTCGCACGGCTGCGCACTCCCCCGGGCGGACCGGCGGACCCGGCCGGGCGGCAGGTCAGGCCGTGGACCCGACCCGCTCCTCGGGCTCCGGCACCCCGACGAACGTCCGCCACAGCCGCGCGTAGCGGCCGCCGCGGCGCAGCAGCTCCTCGTGCGTGCCGTCCTCCACGACCCGGCCGTGGTCCATGACCACCACACGGTCGGCACGGGCCGCCGTCGTCAGCCGGTGGGCGACCACGAGCGTCGTGCGGCGGCCGGTGAGGCGGTCGGTCGCCTGGTTGACCTGGGCCTCGGTGGCCAGGTCCAGCGCGGCCGTGGCCTCGTCGAGGAGCAGGATGTCGGGGTCGACCAGTTCCGCGCGGGCCAGGGCGATCAACTGCCGCTGCCCGGCGGAGAGGTTGCGGCCGCGCTCGGCGACCTGGTGCAGATAGCCGCCCGTGAGCCGGGCGACCATGTCATGCGCACCGACCGCCCGGGCCGCGGCCTCCACCTCGGCATCGGTCGCGTCCGGACGTCCGTAGGCGATCGCGTCCCGGACGGTTCCGGCGAACAGGTACGCCTCCTGCGGGACGACGCCGAGCCGGTGCCGGTACGAGGTCAGCTCCAGGGAGCGCAGATCGGTGCCGTCGATCAGCACCCGGCCGCGTGTGGGGTCGTAGAACCGGGCGACGAGCTTCACCAGGGTCGACTTGCCCGCTCCGGTCTCGCCGACGAACGCGACGGTCTGCCCGGCGGGGATCGTCAGGTCGATGCCGCCGAGGGCCTCCTCGTCGTCGCCGTACGCGAAGCCGACGCCCTCGAAGGTGACGTCGCCGCTCAGGGACACCACCTCCAGCGGGTGGTCCGCGGCCTTCGTCGACGTCGGCTCCTGGAGCAGCTCCTGCATACGGCCGAGCGACACCGTGGCCTGCTGATAGCCGTCGAAGACCTGGGAGAGCTGCTGCACCGGGGCGAAGAACAGATCGATGTACAGCAGGTACGCCACCAGGGCGCCCGTCGTCAGCGTCCCGGCGTCCACCCGGTGCGCACCCTCGATCAGCACGGCCGCGGTGGCCACCGACGACAGCAGCTGCACGAAGGGGAAGTACACCGATATCAGCCACTGACCGCGGATACGGGCCCGCCGGTAGCTGTCGCTGGCCTCGGTGAACCGCCGTCCGCCGTCCTGCTCGCGCCGGAACGCCTGGAGGATCCGCAGCCCGGACACCGACTCCTGGAGATCCGCGTTGACCGCCGAGACCCGCTCGCGGGCGAGTTCGTAGGCCTTCACGCTGGCCCGGCGGAAGAAGACGGTCGCCACCACCAGCAGCGGCAGGGTGGCGAACACCACGATCGCGAGCCGCACGTCGATCACCAGCAGCGCGACCATGATGCCGAAGAAAGTGACCACGGAGACGAAGGCGGTGACGAGCCCCGTCTGGAGAAACGTCGACAGCGCGTCGACGTCGGTCGTCATCCGGGTCATGATCCGGCCGGTCAGCTCCCGCTCGTAGTAGTCGAGACCGAGCCGCTGGAGCTGCGCGAAGATCTTCAGCCGGAGGGAGTAGAGGACGCGCTCGCCGGTACGCCCGGTCATCCGGGTCTCGGCGACCTGCGCCGTCCACTGGACGAGCACGGCGAGCAGGGCCAGCAGGGACGCGGCCCAGACCGCGCCGAGGGCCATCCGGGACACCCCCTGGTCGATACCGTGCCGGATCAGGACCGGCAGCAGCAGGCCCATGCCCGCGTCGACGGCCACGAGGACGAGGCTGACGAGGAGGGGCAGGCCGAAGCCGCGGAGCAGCCGGGTGAGGCCGTACGACTTCTCCGGCCGGACCGCGCGTGTCTCGTCGACGTCCGGGGTGTCGTCGGCCGGGGGCAGCTGCTCGACCTGGGCGAGGAGCTGGGGGGTCGCCGGGGTCCCGGTCAGCGCGTGGTCCTTGGGCTCGCGGTCGCCGGTCCACAGATGCGGGGTGACGCCCCGCTCCGCGTCGAACTCTGCGTCCAGCTCCTCCCGGACCGTCGTGTCCTCCTGCGGGGGCTCGGGCAGGGAGTGGCCCGGGGAGACGCCGCCCAGTTCGTCGGGGTCGGTGAGCAGCCGCCGGTAGAGGGCGGACCGCTCCTGGAGTTCCGCGTGGGTGCCGATGTCGGCGAGCCGGCCGGCGTCCAGGACGGCGATGCGGTCGGCGAGGTTGAGGGTGGAGCGCCGGTGGGCGATCAGCAGCGTCGTGCGGCCCTCCATGACCTGCTTCAGCGCCTCGTGGATCTCGTGCTCGACGCGGGCGTCCACGGCCGAGGTCGCGTCGTCGAGGACCAGCAGCCGGGGGTCGGTGAGGATCGCCCGGGCAAGGGCGATGCGCTGGCGCTGCCCGCCGGAGAGGGTGAGGCCGTGTTCGCCGACCTTGGTCGCGTACCCGTCGGGCAGCGCGGCGATGAAGCGGTCGGCCTGCGCCGCGCGGGCGGCCCGCTCGATCTGCTCGTCGGTGGCGTCGGGGCGGCCGTAGGCGATGTTGTTGCGGACCGTGTCCGAGAAGAGGAAGGAGTCCTCGGGGACCAGCCCGATCGCGGCGCGCAGGGAGGTGAGGGACAGCTCTCGGACATCGTGGCCGCCGACGAGGACGGCTCCGTGCGTGACGTCGTAGAAGCGTGGCAGCAGCAGCGAGACCGTCGACTTGCCGGAGCCGGAGGAGCCGACGACGGCGAGGGTCTCGCCGGGGCGTATCTCGAAGGAGAGGCCGTCGAGGACCGGCCGGCCGTCCTGGTAGGCGAAGGAGACGCCGTCGAACTCGACGGTCGCGGGGGCGTCGGCGGGCAGTTCCCTGGTGCCGTCCGTCAGCGAGGGCTCGGTGTCGATCAGCTCCAGGACGCGTTCGGCGCCGGCGCGGGCCTGCTGGCCGACGGTGAGCACCACGGCGAGCATCCGCACCGGGCCGACGAGCTGGGCGAGGTAGGACGAGAAGGCGACGAAGGTGCCGAGCGTGATGTGCCCGCGCACCGCCAGCCAGCCGCCGAGCGCGAGCATGGCGACCTGGCCGAGGGCGGGTACGGCCTGAAGGGCGGGGGTGTACCGGGCATTGAGCCGGATGGTCCGCAGCCGGGCCGCGAAGAGGCGGCGCCCGACCTCCTTCAGCTTCCCGGTCTCCTGGTCCTCCTGCCCGAAGCCCTTGACCACGCGGACGCCGCTGACGGCGCCGTCGACCACGCCCGCCACGGCGGCGGCCTGGGCCTGGGCGTACCACGTGGCCGGGTGCAGGCGGGTGCGGCTGCGCTTGGCGATGAACCACAGGGCGGGCGCGACGGCCAGCGCCACCAGGGTCAGCGGCAGCGACAGCCAGGCCATGATCACCAGAGAGATCAGGAAGAGCAGTACGTTCCCGATGGTCATCGGGAGCATGAAGAGCAGGCCCTGGATCAGCTGGAGGTCGCTGGTGGCGCGGCCGACGACCTGTCCGGTGGACAGCTCGTCCTGGCGCCGCCCGTCCAGCCGCGTGATCGTCCCGTACATGTCCGTGCGCAGGTCGTGCTGGACGTCGAGGGCGAGCCGGCCGCCGTAGTAGCGGCGGATGTAGGTGAAGACGTAGACGAGGACGGCGGAGCCGACGAGGGCGGCGGCCCAGGGGCCCATGGACCGGCTGTGGTTCCCCACGACATCGTCGATGATCACCTTGGTGATCAGCGGGACGACCGCCATGACGGCCATACCGCCCAGGGAGGACCCGAGCGCGAGGACCACGTCCTTCGGATAGCGCCATGCATACCCCGCGAGCCTGCGCGCCCAGCCGCGTATGTCCCCCTCGTGCGCCACCACACCGGCCCCTTCCCATCGCCCTGTCCATCCGCAAGCCACCAACGCGGACCAGGGCGGATTTCATCCCTCCGCAACAATTCCCGGCCGAAGGTCCGAGGGCGTCTGCGACCCCGGACCTACGCCGTCGGAAGGTGAGTGGCGTTTCCGCGGTGAAGGCGATGACCGGCCGAGCGGGAGCAGATCGCCGCGCCGGGAACCACACCGCTGACCGGTGTCCGGCCGGGCGTGGCGCCCGGCCGTTCCGTGTTGTGCGGTCCGTCAGCGGGTGGCGGGGTGCGGGAGGCGTACGCGCAGGGAGTACAGGCGGGATATCTGGGCGGCGCTCTGGTTGTCGTCGCTGGCCAGGAGCAGATTCAGCCGGCCGTGCGAGGCGCCCGTGACCGTCATGCCCTCGATGTTGTCGAGCAGCGGGTTCGGCTGGGGCTGCTTGGCCCGCGCGCCGAGCGCGGGGCAGTTCACCAGGTCCGCGAGCAGAGTCTTGCGGGCGAGGCGCACGCCGTCCTGGCCGGTCAGCGTGTCGATGCCGCGGGTGTCGGTGGCGTGCCGCAGGTCCGCCAGGTAGAGGCGGATCGTGTTGCCGTACCCGGCGGTGAATCCGCGCTCCAGGACCAGCAGACGGCCGTCGGACGTGGCCGTGGTCTCGGCGACGCCGAGCCCGGGGTCCTTGAGGTAGCCGTACTGGGCCGCGAGCCTGAAGTGCTTCCCCTGGCGCGTCCAGGTCTGGAAGCGGACGACGCCCGGGGCGTCGCCGCTCAGCGAGCCCTCCATGCCGGCCAGCAGCGTGCGCCCGCCGGGCAGCAGGGTCAGGCCCTCGAAGGTCTGGTTGGTGGTGGCGCGGCCGGCCGGGGCGACCCCCAGCGCGTCCGGCACCGGAAGGCGGTCCAGGATCCTCCCGTCGCGGGAGTAGCGGCGCACCGACGGTTCGGTCTCGGAGGAGACGAGCAGGGTGCCGTCGCGGTCGACGACCAGTCCCTCGGAGTCGAGCGCGGCGCCCTTCTCGTCGGCGAGGTTCACCACGCTCGTGGGCTCGAGGGTCCTGGGGTCCAGGGTGAACAGCGACGAGCGGTCGGACAGTGCGGCCATCCCTTTGTCCCGGTCGACGGAGAGCGCGGAGAGGTTGCCGACGAACGTGTTGTCGTACGTCGTCTTGTCCAGGGCGTCGGAGAAGCCCTGGAGGTCGACGGCGGAGGAACAGGCGTGGGTGGCGGTGCCGGTACCGGCGGCCGAGCCCGCGGCGGCCGGCGCGGCCGCCGCCAGGGTGGCGGTGACGGTGGCGAGAAGGATTCTCAGGCGCATGCCGTCACCGTAGGCCGAGCCGGGTGGCCCGGGGGTTGACTCCCCGTGAACCACCGTGGCCGGCTGGTCAGTCGCCGGGCACCGCCGGGAACGCCTCCTTGGGCGCGCTCGTGGGCACGTACCCGCTCGTGGTGGGCGGCGTCGGCACCAGGTCCTTGTGGATGGCCTTGGCGACGTTCTGGATGGTGGCGACGCCGTAGTCCATGGTGCTGTTGTCCTGCGTCAGCACGGTGATCATGTAGTCGTGCCCGTTCCCGTTGAACGTGCCGACGCTGTGCACGCGCCAGCCGTGCGTGGCGCGCTGCAGCCAGCCGTTCTTGACGTGCACGGAAACACCCGAAGGCGCGCCCGCCGGGGTGCCCCAGCGCTGGGAGGAGACGACCTTCCCCATCAGCTTCAGGATATAGGCGCGGGAGTTGTCGCTCAGCACGGAGTTCTTGGCGGTGATGAGCTTGAGCAGCTTCTGCTCGTCCTGCACGGTGATCTGGGTCAGGCCCCAGTAGCCGTCCGCGCCCGGCTTGGTCTGGGTCATGCCGGCGGCCGCGAGGAAGCCCTTGATCTTCGTCAGGCCCAGCTGTCTCCACAGCGAACTGGTGGCGCTGTTGTCCGACTTGGTGATCATCGCCGTGGCGAGGGTGTTCTCGCGGTCGGTCAGATAGCGGTCGTGCTTCCTGGCGTCCCACAGCAGCGTGCCCAGCACGGTGACCTTGACGACACTGGCCGAGTCGTAGGCGCTGGTGGCGCGCAGCGAGCAGGTGGTGTTCGTGGAACGGTCGTAGAGGCCGACCGCGACGGTGCCCCTGCGGCCCGCGAGGGCCGCGGTGATGTCCTTCTGGAGCTTGGCCGCGAGGCCCGTCTTGCCCGACGTGCAGCTGACCGTCGGCGTCGTCGCCGCGGCGGGCGCGGCGGCCGCCGCGAACGGTATGAGCATCCCGGCGCCGAGGCTCGCAGAGAGCACACGGGCACGCCGGGACATCCGGTGAGTCATGGAAGTCCCATCCCTTGCGTGGATTCGTCATCCGTTGCATGGATTTGCTTACGTGCCCCAGGCACGTCCTGACCCTCATGACTCACAGGAGTGGGTCAAAGGTTGCACGGCCCCCGGCAGCCGCCCGGTCGGAGGCCGTTGCACGTTCTTCCTCTGGTCCCGTGGTCCCGGTGACCAGGTCCCGGTGGGCGCGCGTCAGTGCAGATGCGTCGGAGCGAACATGCGCAGCACCGCCGGGAGGACGACCACCGAAGGACCCGGCTCGGCGAGGGCCTTCGCCAGGTCCTCCTGAAGGGTCTCGGGCGTCGTGCGGACACCGGGGACACCGAACGACTCCGCCAGGGCCACGTAGTCCGGGCGGGCCAGTTCCGTCGCCGTGGCCTGGCCGAAGGCGTCCGTCATGTACTCGCGCAGGATGCCGTAGCCGCCGTCGTCGACGATCAGCCAGGTCACGTGCAGGCCGTACTGCCGTGCCGTCGCCAGCTCGGCGATCGAGTACAGCGCGCCGCCGTCGCCCGAGACCGCCAGGACAGGGCGCGTGGGGTCGGCCGCGGCGGCGCCGAGCGCGGCCGGGAAGCCGTAGCCGAGGCCGCCCGCTCCCTGAGCCGAGTGCATCGTGTTCGTCCCCCGGGGGTCGAACGCCGACCACGCCCAGTACGCCAGGATCGTCATGTCCCAGAAGGACGGCGAGTCGGCGGGCAGGGCGCGCCGCACCGACGCCAGCAGGTGCTGCTCCAGGGTCAGTTCCTGGGACGCGATCCGGTCGGCGACCCGCGCGAGCAGCGCCCGTACGCGCTCCGCGGCCGTGCCGTCCTCCCGTACGGACACCGTCTCCACCAGCGCCTGCAACGCCAGGCGCGCGTCCGCGTGGATGCCCAGGGCGGGGTGGTTGGACTCCAGCTTGCCCAGATCCGCCTCGATCTGGACGACCCGGCCGCGGGGCTTGAACGTGTGGTAGTTCGACGACAGCTCACCGAGGCCCGAGCCGACCACCAGCAGCACGTCCGCGTCCTCGAGGAAGTCCGTGGTGTGGCGGTCCTCCAGCCAGGACTGGAGGGAGAGGGGGTGCTCCCACGGGAAGGCGCCCTTGCCGCCGAAGGTGGTGACGACGGGGGCGTTGAGTTTCTCGGCGAGCTGGAGGAGCTTGCCCGTCGCGTCCGCCCGGACCACTCCCCCGCCCGCGATGATCGCCGGGCGGGACGCCTTCGACAGCAGGTCGGCGGCGACGGCGGTCAGTTCGGGGCGCGGGGCCAGGTCCTCCGGCGTCGCGTCCACCGCCGTCACCACGGGCAGGCTCGTCTCCGCCAGCAGCACGTCCTGGGGGATCTCCACCCACACCGGCCCGTGCGGAGCGGTCAGCGCCGACTTCCACGCCGCCGCGATCGCCGACGGGATCTGCGACTGCGTGCGGACCGTGTGGACCGACTTCACCACGCCCCGGAACGAGGCCGCCTGGTCGGGGAGTTCGTGCAGATAACCGTGGCGGCCGCCGCCCAGACCGGCGGTCGGGATCTGGCTGCTGATGGCCAGGACGGGGGCGCTGGCCGCCACCGCCTCCTGGAGCGCGGCCAGGGAGGTGAGGGCCCCCGGGCCGGTCGACAGCAGCAGCGGCGCGGCCTCGCCGGTGATCCGGCCGTAGGCGTCCGCCGCGAAGCCCGCGTTGTTCTCCACGCGCAGGCCCACATAGCGAAGCTCCGAGCGGCGCAGGGCGTCGAACATGCCGAGGGCGTGCTGGCCGGGCAGACCGAAGACGGTTGTCGCGCCCAGCCCGGCCAGGGTCTCCACGACCAGGTCTCCGCCGTTGCGGCCGGGGGGAGGGTTGAGCGCGGCCTCCGTCTGAACGGACGTCGGGCGGAGCACCAGGTCGTGGTCGTGCGTCACTTGGTCTCGGTCTCCTCGGGAATCAGGAGGTGCGGGCCGCCGCGATCTGGCGGCTCATGATGGTGGTCAGTTCGTACGCGGTGTGCGAGGCGGCCACCGACGTGATCTCCGCGTGGTCGTATGCGGGGGCCACCTCGACGACGTCCGCCGACACCAGGTTGCACGAAGCCAGTCCGCGCAGGATCTCCAGGAGCTCGCGCGAGGTCATGCCGCCGGCCTCGGGGGTGCCGGTGCCGGGGGCGTGCGCGGGGTCGAGGCAGTCGATGTCGATGGAGATGTACAGCGGGCGGTCGCCGATGCGCTGGCGCAGCTGGTCGGCGACCTCGTCCGCGCCGCGCCGGTAGACGTCGGCGGACGTGACGATGCCGAAGCCCATCTTCTCGTCGTCCGTGAGGTCCTGCTTGCCGTAGAGCGGGCCGCGGGTGCCGACGTGGGAGAGCGCGGAGGTGTCGAGGATGCCCTCCTCGACGGCGCGGCGGAACGGGGTGCCGTGCGTGTACTCGGCGCCGAAGTAGGTGTCCCAGGTGTCGAGGTGGGCGTCGAAGTGGAGCAGGGCGACCGGGCCGTGCTTCTTGGCGACGCTCCTCAGCAGGGGCAGCGCGATCGTGTGGTCGCCGCCGAGGGTCATCAGGCGGGCGCCCGTGCCGAGCAGTTCGTCGGCTGCGGCCTCGATGGTCTCCACGGCCTCGTTGATGTTGAACGGGTTCACGGCGATGTCGCCGCCGTCCGCGACCTGCGCGAGCGCGAAGGGGGAGGCGTCCTGCGCCGGGTTGTACGGGCGCAGCAGGCGGGACGCCTCACGGATGGCGTTGCCGCCGAAGCGAGCGCCTGGGCGGTAGGAGACGCCCGAGTCGAAGGGCACACCGACCACTGCGACGTCCGCGGTGCCGACCTCGTCGAGGCGGGGCAGCCGGGCGAAGGTCGCGGGGCCCGCGTACCGCGGGATGCGGGACGAGTCGACGGGTCCGCGGGGTGCGCCTGCTGCGGGGTTCTCGGTGCTGCTCATCGTCGGACTCCTCCGGGTCATGCCGGTGTTGCGGGTTTCTTCCAGTGTCGCGGACCCCGGTGCGGGACCCGCACGGTCCGGCCGCCGCACGGCGGCCGGACCGAAGCGTCGGGGCCTAGGCGCCCACCGTCGCGGGCTCCTCCACGGCCGGCGCGCCGCGGCCCGCGAGCCGCTCGCGCCAGGCGGCCAGCACGGCCTCGTCGGTCGGCTTCGTCACCAGCGACACCACGACGTACGCGGCCAGCGAGGCGAGCAGGCCGTAGTAGACGGGCTCGTTGGCGAGGATGCCGTAGGAGGCCATCAGGGCGATGACGGCGAGACCGCCGACGGCGACCGAGGCGAGCGCGCCCTGCACGGTGCCGCGCTTCCACAGCAGTCCGCCCAGGATCGGGACCAGCAGTCCGCCGACGAGCAGGTTGTACGCGACGGTCAGCGCCTCGACCACGTTGTTCAGCGCGATGGCCGTACCGATCACGGCGAGGCCCATGAGCAGGATGAAGACGCGGTTGCCCTTGACCTCGTCGTGCGCGCCCTCGTCCCGGCGTACGGCACCGCGCAGTCGCGACCATATGTCGTTGTTGGCGACGGTCGCACACGCGATAAGGGCGCCGGAAGAGGTCGACATCACCGCGGCGAGCGCGGCGGCCAGAACCAACCCTCGCACTCCGATGGGGAGTTCCTGCTTGACGATGGTCGCGAACGCCTCGTCCGGGCTGCCCAGCTTCGGGAACAGCACCTTGGCGGCGGTGCCGATGACGGCACCGGCGAGCGCGTACACCAGGCAGTAGGTGCCGGCGACCGTGCCGCCCCACTTGGCCGTCGTGTCGCTGCGGGCGGTGAACACGCGCTGCCAGATGTCCTGCCCGATCAGCATGCCGAACGTATAGATCAGGACGTAGGTGAAGATCGTCTCGCCGCCGATGCCCAGCGGGTCGAAGTACGTGGTCGGCAGCTTGGCCTTCATCTCGCTGAAGCCGCCCGCCCGGACGACCGCGATGGGCAGCAGCAGAAGCAGTACGCCGATGGTCTTCACCACGAACTGCACCATGTCGGTCAGCGTGATGGACCACATGCCGCCGAGCGTGGAGTAGGCGACGACGATGGAGCCGCCCAGGATGATCGCGACGGTCCGGTTCATGTCGAAGAGGACGTCGAAGATGGTGGCGTAGGCGATGGTCGAGGTGACCGCGAGCATGAGGGTGTAGGCCCACATGACCAGGCCCGAGATCACGCCGGCCCGGCCGCCGTACCTGAGATCGAGCATCTCGGAGACGGTGTAGACCTTCAGGCGGGCGATGCGCGCGGAGAAGAAGACGGAGAGGGCGAGCAGGCCGAGGCCGATGGTGAACACCATCCAGGCGCCGGAGAGCCCGTACTGGTAGCCGAGGCCGACACCGCCGATGGTGGACGCGCCGCCGAGGACGATCGCGGCCATGGTGCCGGAGTACATGGCGGGACCGAGGCGGCGGCCCGCGACCAGGAACTCGCTCTTGGACCTGGCGCGGCGCATACCCCACCAGCCCATGGCCAGCATGCCGGCCAGATAGACGACGATCACTGTGTAGTCGACGGCCATGTGGGGCCCTCCTTCGCGCACATTCCGGTGGCGTGTCGTGCAGATGGGTGGGGTTTTCCTGGGGACAGGGACGTCGGCAGCGGATCGCGGGGACATCCGCCCGTACCCGCGGCTGCCGGTCTGGACAGAGACTAAGTGGCCGGAAAGCGACTGCGAAGTGTACGTTTCATCCATCCGAACCGAGTGGGATGGAGGAACCGTCCACCATGCCGGACCTGCCACCCCCGACCGGGCCCCCGACCGGATCCCCGACCGGCCCTCCTGCCGCCCCGGCGGTACCGCCCACGCCCCCGGTACCGCTGACGGCCCTGCTCGCCCGGGAGGACCTGGCCCTGCGGCAGATCGCCGGGCCGACAAATCCCGGCATCGTGATCCACTGGGCGCACACGTCGGAGATGGCCGACCCCTATCCGTACCTGCTGGGCGGTGAGCTGCTGCTGACGGCGGGCGTGCACATCCCCGAGGCGGCGGGCCCGGACGGGAGTGCGGGGGAGAAGCCGGGACTGGGGACCTACTTCGACGACTACGTCTCCCGGATCGTGGCGGCGGGCGGCGCGGCGCTCGGTTTCGGCCTGGCCCCGGTGCACGACACCGTGCCGCGGGCTCTGGTGGCGGCCTGCGAGCACCACGGGCTGCCGCTGCTCGAGGTACCGCCGCAGACCACGTTCTCGGGTGTGGCCCGGGCGGTGTGGCAGCTGATGGCGCAGGCCCGTCTCGCGGAGCTGCGCCGCGTCACGGAGGCCCAGCAGAGCCTGGCCGCGGCGGCCTCCCGGCCGGACCCGGTGCCCTCGGTACTGCGTCAGCTGGCCCAGCGGGTGGCGGGCTGGTCGGTGCTCTACGGCCCGGACGGCACGCGGATCGCGGCGGCGGGGCGGGGGCCGGAGACCGAGGCGCGGGAGGCGATGGCGGAGCTGGCGCGGGAGGCGATGGCGGAGCTGGCGCGGGTGGTGCGGCCCGTCGCGGGGGGCCGCCCCTCCCCCTCCTCGGCCACCGACACCGTCGCCGGCACCCACCTCGCCGCCTACGCCCTCGCTCCCGGCCGGGGCTTCGTCCTCGGTGTCGCGTCCCCGCAGCGCGATCCCGGGGACCACACCATCGCCTCGGTCGCCG
The DNA here is from genome assembly GCF_040644655.1 of Streptomyces sp. NPDC046931. Classification (NCBI taxonomy): domain Bacteria; kingdom Bacillati; phylum Actinomycetota; class Actinomycetes; order Kitasatosporales; family Streptomycetaceae; genus Streptomyces; species Streptomyces sp. NPDC046931. Next base: position 26,077 of record NZ_JBEYWX010000012.1, on the reverse strand, counting down.
CGGTCCTGCTCTCCCTGCTGACCGGCGAGCACCAGAGCGGCGCGGGCGCGGCCCGTTCGTCGGCGCTCGTACGGCTGCTGCTGGGAGCCGCACCCGAGTCGGTCGCGCCGCTGCTCGGGGAGGGGCGGTGGATCGTCGTGCACGCCCGCCCGGACGCCGGGGCCCCCGGGGCCGTGGAGCCGCGCCCGGATGACGCCGGCCCGCACGACGCCGTGGCCGCCTCCGCGCTGGGCGCCGCGCTCGGATCCCCGCTGGTCGACCTCGGGGACGGGGCCGTACGGGTCCTCGTCCCGGCCGACCGGGAACCGGCCCCGCTGCCCGGCTGGACCCTGGGGGTGAGCGCCGCCGTCCCCCCGGGCGACTGGGCCGCCGCCGACACCCAGGCGGCCCGGGCGCTGGCCCGCGCCCGCGCCACCCGCGCTCCGCTGGTGCGCCACGGGGAGCGCACGGGCCTGGCCGACCTGGTCCCGGCCGCGCAGGCCGAGCTGCACGCCCGCACCCTGCTCGCGCCGATCGCCCAAACGCCCGCTCTCGTCGAGACCCTGCGTACCTGGCTCTCCCTGCACGGCAGCTGGGACCGCACGGCGGTCGCCCTGTCGGTCCACCGCAACACCGTGCGACAGCGCATCGCCCGGTGTACGGCGCTGCTGGACGCCGACCTGGACGACCCGGACGTACGGATGGAACTGTGGTTCGCGTTGCAGCAGATCGCGCAGCGCTGAGCGGCCGCGCCCGGCGCCGAGTGACGCACGTCCCACGCTGCGGAACAACGGCCGGCCCTGCGGAGCACGACGGCAGAATGGGTGCCATGCCGATACCCGGGACCCCCAGCCGCGCCGAGCTCGTCGACCACCTCGTACGGACCCGTGTCGCGGGCGACGTCGCCACTCCCCGTGAGAACAACCTCTCCCACTACCGCAAGCTCTCGAACGGCGACCGGAGCTTCTGGTTCGGCCTGGAACTGGGGGACCGCTGGAGCGACGAGCAGGACGTGCTCGCGGTCATGGCGGAGCGCTGCGGGGTGAACGACGACCCCGAGTACCGCTACGGCCAGGACACCATCGACCCGGAACTGACCGTCGACGCCCTGGAGCGCCTGGCGGCCCGGCTGCGCAAGGCCGCCGACGGCGAGCAGCGCGTGCTGCTGGCCACCGGCCACCCCGGCGGGCTCCTCGACGTCCACCGGGCCACCGCCGCCGCGCTGCGCGCCGCCGGCTGCGAGATAGTCGTGATCCCCGACGGGCTCCAGACGGACGAGGGGTATGTCATGCAGTTCGCCGACGTGGCCGTGCTGGAGCACGGTGCCACGCTCTGGCACACGCACTCCGGCGAGCCGATGCGCGCGATCCTGAAGGGCCTCGAGGCGGAGGGCCGCCCGCTGCCCGACCTCGTCGTCGCCGACCACGGCTGGACGGGCTGCGCGGGTCAACTGGGCCTCGACTCCGTCGGCTACGCCGACTGCAACGACCCGGCCCTCTTCCTGGCGGAGGCCGAGGGCACCGTCCAGGTGACGGTCCCCCTCGACGACCACGTCACGAGCCCCCGCCACTACGACCCGCTGACGGCGTATCTGCTCAACACGGCGGGGCTGGCCTGACCGACCCGGAGCCGATCCGCGGCGAGCGAGTCCCGTCCGGTGGGAGCGTGGCCCCGTCCCGTGGCATCACCACGGAACGCGGACCACGCCCTCCTGGATCACCGAGATCGCCAGGCGGCCGTCCTGGGTGTAGATACGGGCCTGGCCGAGGCCGCGGCCGCCGTGCGCGGACGGGGACTCCTGGTCGTAGAGCAGCCACTCGTCGGCCCGGAAGGGGCGGTGGAACCACATGGCGTGGTCCAGGGAGGCGCCGACGACATCGCCGACGGCCCAGCCGCCGCGCCCGTGCGCGAGCAGCACCGAGTCCAGGAGCGTCATGTCGGAGACGTACGTCGCCAGCACCACGTGCAGCAGGGGGTCGTCCGTGAGCTTGCCGTTGGTGCGGAACCACACCTGGGAGTGCGGCTCGCGCGGTTCGCCGAACTTCCCGTACGGCGGCTCGTCGACGTAGCGCAGGTCGATCGCCTCGCGGGCCTCCAGGAACCGCTCCACCACCTGGGCATCGAGGTGGTCGTAGGAGCGCAGCCGCTCCTGGGAGGTGGGCAGGGTGACCGGGTCGGGCGCGGGCGGCATCGGTGCCTGGTGGTCGAGGCCCTCCTCGTCCGTCTGGAACGACGCGGACAGCGTGAAGATCGGCTTGCCGTGCTGTACGGCCACGACCCGGCGGGTGGTGAAGGACCGGCCGTCGCGGAGGCGGTCGACGCTGTAGACGATGGGCGCGCCCGGGTCGCCCATGCGCAGGAAGTACGCATGGAGGGAGTGGGCGAGCCGGTCCCCGGGGACCGTGCGCCCGGCGGCGACCAGTGCCTGGGCCGCCACCTGTCCGCCGAAGACGCGGGGGACGACGGCGGACCGGGACCGGCCGCGATAGATGTTCTCCTCGATCTGCTCAAGGTCGAGCAGATCGAGGAGATCCTCTAGTGCCTGATTCATAGGGGAGTTGTATCCGCCGGTCGTTGCGCGGCTTACAGACCCATGTCCTTGGCGATGATCGACTTCATGATCTCGCTGGTGCCGCCGTAGATACGGTTGACGCGGTTGTCGGCGTACAGGCGGGCGATCGGGTACTCGTTCATGAAGCCGTAGCCGCCGTGCAGCTGGAGGCAGCGGTCGATCACACGGTGGGCGACCTCGGTGCAGAAGAGCTTGGCGGAGGCGGCCTCGGCGGGGGTCAGCTCACCGGCGTCGAGGGCCTCGGTCGCGCGGTCGGCGACGGCCTCGGCCGCGTCCACCTCGGCCTGGCAGGCGGCCAGCTCGAACTTGGTGTTCTGGAAGGCGGCGACGGGCTGGCCGAAGACGGTGCGCTGCTGGACGTAGTCCTTGGCGAACCGGACGGCGGCCTTGGCCTGCGCGTAGGCGCCGTAGGCGATGCCCCAGCGCTCGGAGGCCAGGTTGTGGCCGAGGTAGTAGAAGCCCTTGTTCTCCTCGCCGAGGAGGTCCTCGACGGGGACCTTGACGTCGACGAACGCCAGCTCGGCGGTGTCGGAGGTCTTCAGGCCCAGCTTGTCGAGCTTGCGGCCGATCGAGTAGCCCTCGGCCTTGGTGTCGACGACGAAGAGGGAGATGCCGTAGCGGCGGTCCTCGGCGGTGGGGGCGGCGGTACGCGCGCAGACGATCATGCGGTCGGCGTGCACGCCACCGGTGATGAAGGTCTTGGCGCCGTTGAGGACGTAGTGCGTGCCGTCCTCGGAGAGCTTGGCGGTGGTCTTCATGCCCGCGAGGTCGGAGCCGGTGCCCGGCTCGGTCATCGCGATGGCCCACATCTCCTCGCCGGCGACGAACTTCGGCAGGTAGCGCTTCTTCTGCTCGTCGGTGGCGAGCAGCTTGATGTACGGCAGACCGAGCAGCACATGCACGCCGGAGCCGCCGAAGGTGATGCCGGCGCGGGCGGTCTCCTCGTAGAGGACCGCCTCGAACTTGTACGAGTCGATGCCGGCGCCGCCGTACTCCTCGTCGACGCGGATGCCGAATATGCCCAGCTCGGCGAGCTTGTAGTAGAAGTCGCGCGGCGCCTGGCCGGCGGCGAGCCATTCGTCGTAGACCGGAACGACCTCGGCCTCGATGAAGGCGCGCAGGGTCTCCCGGAACGCCTCGTGATCCTCGTTGAACACCGTACGGCGCACGACGCCACCTCCACCTGATCTGTCTAAGCGCTTGCTCAGACTTCACCGTACCGGCGGGTAGGAACCGTCGTCCAGATCAACCAATGGGTAACGCTCGTCACGCTTGCGGAGCAGCCGGCTCAGTCCGTCCCGGCCGCCTCGAAGGCGCCCCTCGCCATCCGGTGCAGCAGCTCGGCCGTCGCGCCGCGCCCCGGCAGCGAGCCCGGGCGCCCCAGATGCGGCGTCGAGTTGAGCAGGCCGAACACCGAGTGCACCGCCGAGCGGGCGGTCGGCTCGGCCAGGCCGGGGTACACCTCCCGGACGATCTCCACCCACAGCTCGACGTACTGCCGCTGGAGCTGACGCACGAGCTTGCGGTCGCTGTCGCGGAGGCGGTCCAGCTCCCGGTCGTGCAGGGTGATCAGGGGACGGTCGTCGAGCGCGAAGTCGATGTGCCCTTCGATCAGCGAGTCGAGGACCGCTCCGGCGTCACGGTCCGGGGAGTTGCCCTCGGCCTCGGCGACCCGCCGTCTCGCCCCGGTCAGCAGCTGCCCGCTGATACCCACGAGCAGCTCGGCGAGCATCGCGTCCTTGCCCGCGAAGTGCCGGTACAGACCGGGCCCGCTGATGCCGACCGCGGCCCCTATCTCGTCGACGCCGACGCCGTGGAAGCCGCGCTCGGCGAACAGCCGCGCGGCCTCCTTGAGGATCTGCTCGCGACGGGTGGGCGCGTCGGTTCTCGTGGCCATGAAAACGATTCTAGACACGGAGGTTAGCGGTCGTTAACCTGAAGGAAATGCGTTAACGCTCATTAACAACGTGAGGGGACCGCAGGATGCAGGAGGCACCGGAGCTGACGAGCGCGGCAGACCCCGCGTCGGAGGCCTGGCGGGCCAACGAGGAGGCGCACCGCGCCCTGGGCGAGGAGCTGCGCGCCAAGCTGGCCGCGGCCCGGCTGGGCGGCGGCGAGAAGGCACGCGCACGCCATACCGCGCGCGGCAAGCTGCTGCCGCGTGACCGCGTGGACACCCTGCTGGACCCGGGGTCGCCCTTCCTCGAGCTGGCACCCCTCGCGGCCGACGGGATGTACGACGGGCAGGCCCCGGCCGCCGGGGTGATCGCCGGGGTCGGGCGGGTCAGCGGCCGCGAGTGCGTGATCGTCGCCAACGACGCCACGGTCAAGGGCGGCACGTACTACCCGATGACGGTGAAGAAGCACCTGCGGGCCCAGGAGGTGGCGCTCGAGAACCGCCTCCCCTGTGTGTATCTGGTCGACTCCGGGGGCGCCTTCCTGCCCATGCAGGACGAGGTGTTCCCCGACCGGGAGCACTTCGGACGGATCTTCTACAACCAGGCGCGGATGTCCGGTGCCGGGATCCCCCAGATCGCCGCCGTGCTCGGATCCTGCACGGCCGGCGGGGCCTATGTCCCGGCGATGAGCGACGAGGCCGTGATCGTGCGCAACCAGGGCACGATCTTCCTGGGCGGCCCGCCGCTGGTGAAGGCGGCCACCGGTGAGGTGGTGAGCGCCGAGGAGCTGGGCGGCGGCGAGGTCCACTCGCGGGTGTCGGGCGTGACCGACCACCTGGCGGAGGACGACGCGCACGCGCTGCGGATCGTGCGGACCATCGTCTCCACGCTCCCCGCGCGCGGGGAGCTGCCCTGGGAGGCCGTCCCCTCCGTCGAGCCGAAGCTCGATCCCTCCGGGCTGTACGGAGCGGTCCCGGTCGACTCCCGCACGCCGTACGACGTCCGCGAGGTCATCGCGCGCGTAGTGGACGCCTCTCGCTTCGCCGAGTTCAAGGCGGAGTTCGGGCAGACCCTCGTCACCGGCTTCGCCCGTATCCACGGCCACCCGGTCGGGATCGTCGCCAACAACGGCATCCTGTTCTCCGAGTCCGCCCAGAAGGGCGCCCACTTCATCGAGCTGTGCGACCAGCGCGGCATCCCGCTGGTGTTCCTCCAGAACATCTCCGGCTTCATGGTCGGCCGTGACTACGAGGCGGGCGGCATCGCCAAGCACGGCGCCAAGATGGTCACGGCGGTCGCCTGCACCCGCGTGCCGAAGCTCACGGTCGTCATCGGCGGCTCCTTCGGCGCGGGCAACTACTCGATGTGCGGGCGGGCCTATTCTCCGCGCTTCCTGTGGATGTGGCCGAACGCCAAGATCTCGGTGATGGGCGGCGAGCAGGCCGCGTCAGTCCTCGCGACCGTCAAACGCGACCAGTTCGAGGCGCGCGGGGAGGCCTGGCCCGCGGAGGACGAGGAGGCCTTCAAGGACCCCATCCGCGCCCAGTACGAGCGCCAGGGGAACGCGTACTACGCGACGGCCCGCCTGTGGGACGACGGTGTGATCGACCCGCTGGAGACCCGGCAGGTGCTGGGACTGGCCCTGACGGCATGCGCCAATGCGCCCCTGGGCGAGCCCCAGTTCGGCGTCTTCAGGATGTGAGGGGGACCATGTTCGACACGGTGCTTGTGGCCAACCGGGGCGAGATCGCCGTACGTGTCATCCGCACGCTGCGGTCGATGGGCGTGCGCTCGGTGGCCGTCTTCTCCGACGCCGACGCCGACGCCCGCCACGTCCGGGAGGCCGATACGGCGGTACGGATCGGTCCGGCGCCCGCGGCCGAGAGCTATCTCTCGGTGGAGCGTCTGCTGGAGGCCGCCGCCCGGACCGGGGCCCAGGCGGTGCACCCCGGGTACGGCTTCCTCGCGGAGAACGCCGGGTTCGCGCGCGCGTGCGCGGAGGCGGGCCTGGTCTTCATCGGTCCTCCCGCTCAGGCGATCGCCCTGATGGGCGACAAGATCCGCGCCAAGGAGACGGTGCGCACGGCCGGGGTTCCGGTCGTCCCCGGCTCGAGCGGAAGCGGTCTCACGGACGACGAGCTGGCCGCCGCGGCTCATGAGATCGGCGTGCCGGTGCTGCTGAAGCCGAGCGCGGGTGGCGGCGGCAAGGGCATGCGGCTCGTCCGGGACCCGGCCGCGCTGGCGGACGAGATCGCCGCCGCCCGCCGCGAGGCCCGTGCCTCCTTCGGCGACGACACGCTGCTGGTCGAGCGCTGGATCGACCGCCCCCGCCATATCGAGATCCAGGTGCTGGCCGACGGCCACGGGAACGTGGTGCATCTGGGCGAGCGCGAGTGCTCCCTCCAGCGCCGCCACCAGAAGATCATCGAGGAGGCACCCAGTGTGCTCCTCGACGAGGCCACGCGCACCGCGATGGGCGAGGCGGCGGTGCAGGCGGCGCGCTCCTGCGGCTACCGGGGCGCGGGCACGGTGGAGTTCATCGTGCCGGGCGGTGATCCCTCGTCGTACTACTTCATGGAGATGAACACCCGCCTCCAGGTGGAGCACCCGGTCACCGAGCTGATCACGGGCCTGGACCTGGTGGAGTGGCAGCTGCGGGTGGCGGCGGGAGAGCCCCTGTCCTTCGAGCAGAAGGACATCACGCTCACCGGACACGCCGTCGAGGCCCGCATCTGCGCCGAGGACCCGGCCCGCGGCTTTCTCCCGTCCGGGGGCACCGTGCTGGCGCTGCGCGAGCCGCAGGGGGACGGGGTGCGCACCGACTCGGGCCTGACCGAGGGCACCGAGGTCGGCAGCCTGTACGACCCGATGCTGTCGAAGGTCGTCGCCTACGGCCCCGACCGCGCGACCGCCCTGCGCAAGCTGCGGGCGGCCCTGGCGGGGACGGTCAGCCTGGGCGTGCAGACCAACGCCGGTTTCCTGCGCCGTCTGCTGGCCCATCCGGCGGTCGTGGCGGGCGACCTGGACACGGGTCTGGTGGAGCGGGTGGTGGACACGCTGGTGACCACCGAGGTACCGGAGGAGGTCTACGAGGCCGCGGCGGCCGTTCGTCTGGAGGCGCTGAAGCCGCGCGGTGCGGGCTGGACCGATCCGTTCTCCGTGCCGAGCGGCTGGCGGCTCGGCGGCGAGCCCAGGCCGGCGGCGTTCTCCCTGCGGGTGTCCGACCCCGTCGAGTACACCCCGCGGGGCACTCACACCGTCACCGAGGACTCGGTGACGGTCGTCCTGGACGGTGTACGCCATACCTTCCGGCGGGCCGGGGACTGGCTGGGCCGCGACGGTGACGCCTGGAATGTGCGCGACCACGATGCGGTCGCCGCGTCGCTCACAAGGGCGGCCCACTCCGGCACGGAGTCGCTGACCGCGCCGATGCCCGGCACGGTGACCGTGGTGAAGGTGGCCGTCGGGGACGAGGTGGCGGCCGGGCAGAGCCTGCTGGTGGTCGAGGCGATGAAGATGGAGCACGTCATCTCCGCCCCGCACGCCGGGACCGTCGCCGAACTCGATGTCACCCCCGGCACGACGGTCGCCATGGACCAGGTGCTGGCCGTGATCGCACCGCACGAGGACGACAGCGAAGACCGCGAAGACCGCGAGGACACGGAGGCGGCGACATGACCGCTCAGGGGCTGCCCATGGTCGTGCCGTCCGAGGATCTCCCCCCGCGGGTCAGGATCCACGAGGTCGGCGCGCGCGACGGGCTTCAGAACGAGCAGCGCACGGTCCCGACGGAGGTCAAGGCGGAGTTCATCCGCCGGCTGGCCGACGCGGGCCTGTCGACCATCGAGGCCACCAGTTTCGTCCACCCCAAGTGGGTGCCCCAACTGGCGGACGCCGAGCAGCTGTTCCCGCTGGTGAGCGACCTGCCGGTGGCGCTTCCGGTCCTCGTGCCGAACGAACGCGGCCTGGACCGGGCCCTCGCGCTGGGCGCCCGCCGGATCGCCGTCTTCGCCAGCGCCACCGAGTCCTTCGCCAAGGCGAACCTCAACCGCACGGTGGACGAGGCCCTGGCGATGTTCGAGCCGGTCGTCCGGCGCGCGAAAGACCGGAAGGTGCACGTCCGCGGCTATCTGTCCATGTGCTTCGGCGACCCCTGGGAGGGCCCGGTCCCCATCCATCAGGTCGTCCGCGTCAGCAAGGCGCTGATGGACATGGGCTGCGACGAGCTGAGCCTGGGCGACACGATCGGCGTGGCGACACCGGGCCATGTCCTGAACCTGCTCTGCGCGCTGAACGAGGAGGGCGTGCCGACCAGCGCCATCGGCGTGCACTTCCACGACACCTACGGCCAGGCCCTCGCCAACACCCTGGCGGCGCTCCAGCACGGCGTGACGACGGTCGACGCCTCCGCGGGCGGCCTCGGCGGCTGCCCCTACGCCAAGTCCGCCACCGGGAACCTCGCCACCGAGGACCTGGTGTGGATGCTTCACGGCCTCGGCATCGAGACCGGGGTCGACCTCGGCCGGCTCACCGCCACGAGCGTGTGGATGGCCGCCCATCTGGACCGGCCCAGCCCGTCCCGCACCGTCCGAGCCCTCTCCCACAAGGAGTGACCCCCATGAACCACCACCTCTCCCCCGAGCTGGAGGAACTCCGGCGCACGGTCGAGGAGTTCGCGCACGATGTCGTGGCCCCCAAGATCGGTGACTTCTACGAGCGCCACGAGTTCCCGTACGAGATCGTCCGCGAGATGGGCCGCATGGGCCTGTTCGGGCTGCCGTTCCCGGAGGAGTACGGCGGCATGGGCGGTGACTACCTGGCGCTGGGGATCGCCCTGGAGGAACTCGCCCGGGTCGACTCCTCGGTGGCCATCACCCTGGAGGCGGGCGTCTCCCTGGGCGCGATGCCGGTCTACCGTTTCGGCACGGAGGACCAGAAGCGGGAGTGGCTCCCGCGGCTGTGCTCCGGGGAACTCCTGGGCGCTTTCGGCCTGACGGAGCCGGACGGCGGTTCGGACGCGGGTGCGACGCGTACGACGGCGCGGCTGGACACCGACACGAACGAATGGGTGATCAACGGCACGAAGTGCTTCATCACCAACTCGGGCACGGACATCACCGGCCTGGTGACCGTCACCGCGGTCACCAGCCGCACGCAGGACGGCCGTCCGCAGATCTCCTCGATCATCGTCCCGTCCGGCACACCCGGCTTCACGGTGGCGCCCCCCTACTCCAAGGTGGGCTGGAACGCGTCGGACACCCGTGAGCTGTCCTTCGCGGACGTGCGTGTCCCGGCCGAGAACCTGCTGGGCGAGGAGGGCCGCGGCTACGCCCAGTTCCTGCGCATCCTGGACGAGGGCCGGATCGCGATCTCCGCCCTGGCGACGGGCCTGGCGCAGGGTTGTGTGGACGAGTCGGTGAAGTACGCGAAGCAACGCCATGCGTTCGGACGTCAGATCGGCGCGTACCAGGCGATCCAGTTCAAGATCGCCGACATGGAGATGAAGGCCCACACGGCCCGCCTGGCCTGGCGCGACGCGGCGTCCCGTCTGGTCTCCGGGGAGCCGTTCAAGAAGGAGGCGGCCCTGGCGAAGCTCTACTCGTCCACGGTCGCCGTCGACAACGCCCGCGACGCCACCCAGATCCACGGCGGCTACGGCTTTATGAACGAGTATCCGGTGGCCCGTATGTGGCGTGACTCCAAGATCCTGGAGATCGGCGAGGGCACGAGCGAGGTCCAGCGCATGCTGATCGCCCGGGAACTGGGGCTGGCGGGCTGAGCCCACGGCAGCGACGAGGGGCCCGCGACAACCACTGGAACCCAAGCACAGGGGTGGGCCCCTTCGCGTATGAGGGGCGGTCAGGCGCCGCGTCCCCACCCCCTGGACATGCAGTTAGGTTAGGCTAACCTATCTTCGAACTCGTCCTGCGGATGTTCCGCCCTGTTCGAAGGCAGCACACTTATGTCCCATGCCCGTGCCACACGTCTCACCCGTCGCGGCATCCTGGCCGCCGGCGGTGTCCTCGGCCTCGGTGCCGTGCTCGCGGCCTGCGGGGACGACAAGGGCAAAAACGAACGCTCCGCCGGCGGAAAGGGCGCGGGCAAGGCCGGCCCCTGGTCGTTCAAGGACGACCGAGGGCAGACCTCGAAGACGGACAAGGTCCCCACGGACATCGTGGCGTTCATCGGCGTCGCCGCCGCGCTGCACGACTACGGCGTCGGCGTGAAGGGCGTCTTCGGCCCGACGAAGACCAAGGACGGCAAGGCCGACGTACAGGCCGGCGACCTCGACATCGGCAAGGTCGCGGTCCTCGGCGACGAGTGGGGCCAGTTCAACATCGAGAAGTACGCGGCCCTCGCCCCCGACCTGCTCGTCACCACGATGTTCGACGGCGCCGGGACGCTGTGGTACGTCCCGGAGGAGTCCACGAAGAAGGTCCTCGCCGTGGGCGCCCCCAGCGTCGGCATCTCCGTCTACGACCGCCGGCTCACCGAGCCGCTCCAGCGGATGCTGGAGCTCGCGAAGTCGCTCGGCGCGGACACCGCTTCCGCGAAGACCGCCCAGGCGAAGAAGCGGTTCGAGGACGCGGCCGCCCGGCTGCGCGCGGCCACCAAGGCCAACCCCGGCATCAAGGTGCTGGCGGGCTCCGCGAGCCAGGACGTCTTCTATGTCTCCGGCTCCAACCTCTCCATCGACCTGGAGTACTTCAAGGCCCTCGGCGTGAACTTCGTCGAGCCGCCCGCCTCCGCCCTGAAGGCCAGCGGCGGCTGGTTCGAGAACCTGAGCTGGGAGAACGTCGACAAGTACCGGGCCGACATCATCATGATGGACAACCGCGGCTCGGCCATCCAGCCCGCCGACATCACCGAGGCGACCTGGAAGAAGCTTCCCGCGGTCAAGGCGGGCCAGGTCATCCCCCGCAACCCCGAGCCGATCCTGTCGTACGACAAGTGCGCCCCGCTGCTCGAGGACCTCGCCAAGGCCATCGAGACGGCCAAGAAGGTCGGCTGACGCCCCCTGACGGCACCTCAGGAGCACCTATGACGACGGCCGTGGCCGCCCCGTTCCGTTTCTTCTCCCTTCAGGTCGCACGGACGAGGCGGCTCGGCCCGTCCGTCGTCCGTATCACCTTCGCGGGGGACGACCTGCGCGCGTTCCACTCCGACGGACGCGACCAGAGTCTGTCCCTCTTCCTTCCGCATCCGGGCCAGAGCGAGCCCGCCGTGCCGATCGAGCTCGGCGACCTCTGGTGGCAGGGCTGGCGCGAACTGCCCGACGAAGTACGGGCGGTGATGCGCTCGTACACCCTGCGGGCCCTGCGGCGCGAGCCCGGCGAACCCGATGAGATCGACATCGACTTCGTGCTGCACGGCGTGGAGCCGGGCGCCCATGGCCCGGCGGGCCCGGCCTCTCGCTGGGCCTCCCGGGCCGCCCCCGGCGACCGCGTCGTCCTGCTCGGCCCGGCAGTCGAGGACAACCGTGCGATCCGCTTCCGTCCGCCCGAGGACACCGACCTGGTGCTGATCTGGGCCGACGAGACCGCCGTGCCCGCCGCCTGCGCGATCCTCGAGTGGCTGCCCGCGGGCACCCGCGCCCGCGTCTGGCTGGAAGCGGCCCACGCAGGTGACATCCAGGACCTCGCGACCGAGGCCGACGCCGAGATCACCTGGCTCGTCCGCGGCGCGGAGGACCCCACCGCGCTCGAGTCGCTGCGGAGCGCCGAACTCCCGAGCGCGCAGGCCCCGTACGTCTGGATCGCGGGCGAGTCCGGCCGGGTCAAGGAGCTGCGCCGGCACTTCGTCGGCGAGCGCGGGATCGACCGCCGGCGCGTCACCTTCGTCGGCTACTGGCGCCAGGGGCTGAGCGAGGAGCAGCTGCGCGCCGAGGAGTGACGCCGGTCACCCGCGGCGTGGTTTTCCGAGATCGAACTTAGGTTAGGCTAACCTAAGTTCGATAGCCGACTCCGCCTCTCATCCGCCCCGCACGGACTGTCCCCACGGGAGGACCCCCACATGCGCTCGCACCTGCTCAATGACCTGACCGCGGAGCACTACCGCCGCTCCGTGACCGAAGGAGTCGAGCGGGTGGCCGCCAAACTCGCCACCACGGACCGTCCGTTCACCGGCGTCACGGTCGATGCCCTCACCCCCCGCATCGAGGGCATCGACCTGGACCACCCGCTGCACGACACCACCGCGGCCCTGGACGAGCTGGAGGAGCTCTACCTCCGCGACGCCGTGTATTTCCACCACCCGCGGTACCTGGCCCACCTCAACTGCCCGGTCGTCATCCCGGCCGTCCTCGGGGAGGCCGTCCTGTCCGCCGTCAACTCCTCCCTGGACACCTGGGACCAGTCGGCGGGCGGCACCCTCATCGAGCGCAGGCTCGTCGACTGGACCGCCGGGCGCATCGGCCTCGGCCCCGCCGCCGACGGGGTGTTCACCTCCGGCGGTACCCAGTCCAACCTCCAGGCGCTGCTGCTGGCCCGCGAGGAGGCCAAGAGCGGCGATCTCGCCAGGCTGCGGATCTTCGCCTCGGAGGTCAGCCACTTCAGCGTGAAGAAGTCGGCGAAACTGCTCGGTCTGGGCGCCGACTCCGTCGTGGCCGTCCCGGTCGGCGCCGACCAGCGCATGCAGACCGTCACCCTCGCCCACGAGCTGGAGCGCTGCCTCCAGGACGGCCTGATCCCGATGGCCGTCGTCGCCACCGCGGGGACCACCGACTTCGGCTCCATCGACCCGCTGCCCGAGATCGCCGAGCTGTGTGGCCGCTACGGCACCTGGCTGCACGTGGACGCGGCCTACGGCTGCGGACTGCTCGTCTCGCCCGCCCGCCGTCACCTCCTCGACGGCATCGAACGCGCCGATTCGGTCACCGTCGACTACCACAAGTCCTTCTTCCAGCCGGTGAGTTCGTCCGCACTACTGGTCCGGGACACCGCCACGCTGCGCCACGCCACCTACCACGCGGACTATCTGAACCCCCGCCGCATGGCCACCGAGCGCATCCCCAACCAGGTCGACAAGTCCCTCCAGACCACCCGGCGCTTCGACGCCCTCAAGTTGTGGATGACCCTGCGCGTGATGGGCGCCGACGGCATCGGCTCCCTCTTCGACGAGGTCTGCGACCTGGCACGGGAGGGCTGGCAACTGCTGGCCGCCGACTCCCGCTTCGACGTCGTCGTCGAGCCGCAGCTGTCCACCCTCGTCTTCCGCTACATCCCGGCGGCCGTCTCCGACCCCGCGGGAATCGACCGCGCCAACCTGTACGCCCGCAAGGCCCTGTTCGCCTCCGGCGACGCCGTGGTCGCGGGCACCAAGGTCGCCGGCCGCCACTACCTGAAGTTCACCCTGCTCAACCCCGAGACGACGGCCGACGACATCGCCGCCGTACTCGATCTGATCGCCGGCCACGCCGAGCAGTACCTGGGAGAGTCCCTTGACCGCGCATCCTGACACCCCCGGCACCACTCACGACTTCGTGGGGATCGGACTCGGCCCCTTCAACCTCGGACTCGCCTGCCTCACCGAGCCGATCGACGGACTCGACGGCCTCTTCCTGGAGTCGAAGCCCAGCTTCGAGTGGCACTCCGGGATGTTCCTGGAGGGCGCCCACCTCCAGACCCCGTTCATGTCCGACCTGGTCACCCTGGCCGACCCCACCTCCCCGTACTCCTTCCTCAACTACCTGAAGGAGCGCGGGCGGCTGTACTCGTTCTACATCCGCGAGAACTTCTACCCCCTGCGCGTCGAGTACGACGACTACTGCCGCTGGGCGGCCTCCAAGCTGAGCTGCATCCGCTTCGGCACCACGGTCACCGAGGTGACGTACGAGGAGCGGGACGCCGTGTACGTCATTCACACGCGGGAGGGCGCTGTCCACCGGGCCCACCACCTGGTCCTCGGCACCGGCACCCCGCCCCACGTTCCCGAGGCCTGCCGGGGTCTGGAAGGCGACGTCATCCACAACTCCCGCTATCTGGACCACAAGCACCGGCTCCAGGCCAAGGAGTCGATCACCCTGGTCGGCAGCGGCCAGTCCGCCGCCGAGATCTACTACGACCTGCTCAGCGAGATCGACGTCCACGGCTACCGGCTGGACTGGGTGACCCGCTCCCCGCGTTTCTTCCCGCTGGAGTACACCAAGCTCACCCTGGAAATGACCTCCCCGGAGTACATCGACTACTTCCACGCCCTGCCCGAGCGGACCCGCTACCGCCTCCGCGAGCAGCAGAAGGGCCTGTTCAAGGGCATCGACGGGGACCTGATCAACGAGATCTTCGACCTGCTGTACCAGAAGAGCCTCGACGGTCCGGTGCCCACCCGTCTGCTCACCAACTCCGCGCTCACCCGCGCCCGTCACGAGGACGGCACGTTCACCCTCGGCTTCCGCCAGGAGGAGCAGGACAAGGACTACGTGCTGCGCTCCCAGGGCCTGGTCCTCGCGACCGGCTACCGGTACGTCGAGCCGGAGTTCCTCAAGCCCGTCCGCGACCGTCTGCGCTACGACGGGCACGGCAACTTCGACGTGGCCCGCAACTACGCCATCGACGTGACGGGCCGGGGCGTGTTCCTGCAGAACGCCGGAGTCCACACGCACAGCGTCACCAGCCCCGACCTGGGGATGGGCGCCTACCGGAACGCGTACATCATCCGGGAGCTGCTCGGCACCGAGTACTACCCCGTCGAGAAGACCATCGCCTTCCAGGAGTTCGCCGTATGAGCACGACCACCGGTACCGTCGGCACCCTCGCCTTCCGCCCCCTCGATCCCCTCAGGGACGCCGAAATCCTGCACGGTTGGGTCACCCACCCCAAGGCGGCCTTCTGGATGATGCGGGACGCCCGGCTCGAGGACGTAGAGCGCGCGTACATGGAGATCGCGGCCGACCGGCACCACCACGCGTTCCTCGGGCTGCACGACGGCGAACCCGCCTTCCTGATGGAGCAGTACGACCCCGCCCGCCGAGAACTCGTCGGCCTCTACGAGCCCCGGCCCGGCGACGTCGGCATGCACTTCCTCGTCGCCCCCACCGACCGGCCCGTGCACGGGTTCACCCGGGCCGTCATCACCGCCGTGCTGCGGCGCCTGTTCGAGGACCCGGCCACCGAGCGGATCGTGGTCGAGCCCGATGTGCGCAACACGGCCGTACATGCGCTGAACGCCGCCGTCGGGTTCGTGCCCGAGCGCGAGATCACCAAGCCGGAGAAAACGGCGCTGCTCAGCTTCTGCACCCGCGACGGGTTCGAGCGGGCGGTGACGGCATGACCCTCGCCGACGCCGTGGCCCACCTCTCCCCCGAGCGCTGGGAGCAGGCCAACCGTCTCCTCATACGCAAGGCGCTGGCCGAGTTCGCGCACGAGCGGCTGATCACCCCCGAACCGGGGGACGACGGCCACTACGTCGTCCACAGCGACGACAAGCTCACCCGCTACCGGTTCAGCGCCACCCTGCGCGCCCTCGACCACTGGCAGATCGCCCCCGAGTCGATCACCCGCCACCGTGACGGCACCGAACTTCCGCTCGCGGCCCTGGACTTCTTCATCGAGCTGAAGACATCCCTCGGCCTGAGCGACGAGATCCTGCCCGTCTACCTGGAGGAGATCTCCTCCACCCTCTCCGGTACCTGCTACAAGCTCACCAAGCCGAAGACCACCTCCGCCGAACTCGCCCGGAGCGGCTTTCAGGCCATAGAGACCGGGATGACCGAGGGCCACCCCTGCTTCGTCGCCAACAACGGGCGGCTCGGCTTCGGCGTCCACGAATACCTGTCGTACGCGCCCGAGACCGCGAGCCCCGTCCGGCTGGTGTGGCTGGCGGCGCACCGCTCACGGGCCGCGTTCACGGCGGGCGTGGGCCTGACCTACGAGTCGTTCCTGCGGCAGGAGCTGGGGGCAGCGACCCTCGCACGCTTCCACCGGCACCTCACCGGCCGGGGCCTGGACCCGGCGGACTACCTCCTCATCCCCGTCCACCCCTGGCAGTGGTGGAACAAGCTCACCGTCACCTTCGCCGCGGAGGTCGCCCGGCGGCACCTCGTCTGCCTCGGCGAGGGCGACGACGAGTACCTGGCCCAGCAGTCCGTACGGACCTTCTTCAACCGCGACAACCCCGGGAAGCACTATGTGAAGACGGCCCTGTCCGTCCTCAACATGGGCTTCATGAGGGGTCTCTCGGCCGCCTACATGGAGGCGACCCCGGCGATCAACGACTGGCTGCACGGGCTGATCGAGAGCGATCCGGTACTGAGGTCGACCGGCCTGACGATCCTGCGCGAGCGGGCGGCCGTCGGCTACCGCCATCTGGAGTACGAGGCGGCCACCGACCGCACCTCCCCTTACCGCAAGATGCTCGCCGCCCTGTGGCGCGAGAGCCCGGTCGCCTCGCTCCAGGAGGGCGAGAGCCTGGCGACGATGGCCTCCCTCGCCCATGTCGACCACGACGGCGCCTCCTTCGCGGGGGCACTGATCGTGCGGTCGGGGCTCGCTCCGGCCGAGTGGCTGCGTCACTATCTGCGGGCCTACCTCACCCCGCTGCTGCACAGCTTCTACGCCTACGACCTCGTCTTCATGCCGCACGGCGAGAACGTCATCCTCGTCCTGCAGGACGGTGTGGTGCGGCGCGCGGTCTTCAAGGACATCGCCGAGGAGATCGCGGTGATGGACCCGGACGCGGTGCTGCCGCCGGAGGTCGCACGAATCCGGGTCGAGGTCCCGGAGGAGCAGAGACTGCTGTCCGTCTTCACGGACGTCTTCGACTGCTTCTTCCGCTTCGTCGCGGCGAACCTCGCCGACGAGGGCATCCTGGAGGAGGAGGACTTCTGGCGCACGGTCGCCGAGGTCGTCCACGAGTACCAGGACGCGAACCCGCACCTCGCCGACCGGTTCCGGCGGTACGACATGTTCGCCCCGGAGTTCGCCCTGTCCTGCCTCAACCGGCTCCAGCTGCGCGACAACCGGCAGATGGTGGATCTCACGGACCCGTCGAGTGCGCTCCAGCTGGCCGGGACCCTCAGGAACCCGATCGCGGGCCGCTGAGCCCCTCAGGGCGGGCGGGCACCCCGGTGTACGGTCCACCGGGGTGCCCGCCGTCGGGTTCGCGCCCTTGGTGTGGCCTATCGGGTGGACCAGGGCACCTGCGGCGACCGGTAGTACCCGATCCTCAGCGCCTCCCAGCGCGGCCCCTGCGCCGCGAGCCGCACCCGGTACGCGTCCCAGTCGTGCGTGGCGGCCGGCGACCAGCCCAGCTCGGCCACGCCCGGCAGCCGCGGGAAGGTCATGTAGTCGATGTCGGCGTCGGTGACGATCGTCTCGGACCACAGCGGTGCCTCGACGCCGGCGATCGCCGAGGCCGGGGCGCCTCGCAGATAGGTGCCGGGATCCCAGTCGTAGGACCGCTCGACCTCCACCAGCCCGGCCCAGTCCTGTCCGAGGGGCGTGTCCTTGGTGTACTTCATGTCGAGGTAGACCCGGTCGGCCGGGGACAGGATCAGCCCGGTGCCGTTCCGCGCGGCCTGGGCGACCTGGGCCTTCTCCGCGGCGCTCGTGGCGTCGAGTCCCCAGTACTGGGCGAGCGCGCCCTTCGCCGGGTGCGCTCCGGTCAGCTGGTGCCACCCGATCACGGTCTTGCCGTACCTGGCGACGATCGGCTGCACCCGGTCCATGAAGGTCACATAGTCGGTGTGGCTGGTGGAGTGTGCCTCGTCACCGCCGATGTGGAGATAGCTGCCCGGAGTGAGGGCGGCGAGTTCCCGTACGACGTCGTCCACGAAGTCGTACGTCACCGCCTTGGGCACGCACAGCGAGCTGAAGCCGACGTGGGTGCCCGTGTAGAGCGGGGGTGCGACGCCGTCGCAGTTCAGTGGGGCGTACGAGGCGAGGGCGGCGTTGGTGTGGCCGGGCATGTCGATCTCGGGGACGACCTGCACATAGCGGGAGGCGGCATGGCGGACGATCTCCCCGTACTGCGCCTTGCTGTAGAAGCCGCCCCGGCCGCCGCCGACCTGGGTCGAGCCGCCGTAGGTCGCGAGGCGCGGCCAGGAGTCGACGGCGATGCGCCAGCCCTGGTCGTCGCTCAGGTGCAGATGCAGGGTGTTGATCTTGTAGAGGGCCAGTTCGTCGATGTACCGCTCGACTTGGGCGACGGTGAAGAAATGGCGGGAGACGTCGAGCATGGCGCCGCGGTAGGCGTAGCGCGGTGAGTCCGTGACGGTGCCGCCCGCGATGGTCCACGGGCCGGGCTGCACGGTCTTCTTCTCGACGGCCGCCGGCAGCAGCTGGCGCAGGGTCTGCACGCCGTGGAAGAGGCCGGCGGGGCGGCGGGCGGTGATGGTCACGCCTCCCGCGCCGCTCGTGAGCCGGTAGCCCTCGTCGCCGAACGGACCGCTGCCGAGGGTCAGTCGGATGCCTCCGGTGCCGCCCGTGGTGACCGGGAGGCGGTAGCCGGTGGAGGGCCTCAGTACGTCCGCGAGGTACTCGCCGATTCGGCGCGTTTCGCTTGTGCCGTCCACCCGGATGGGCGTGCCCCGGGTGATCTCGTACGGGGATCCGCCCGCCTCGGCCGAGGCGGGTGCCGGGACCACCCGGTCGAAGGAGGCGGTGGTGGCGCGGGCGGCCGCGGCGGGCTGGGTGCCGAGGCCGACGCTGAGTCCGGCCGTCGCGACGAGCAGCAGCGTTCCGAGGATGCGGGGCGTTCTGTGGTGCTGTGACACATGCGCTCCCTTCCACGATGACCCAGGGGCTCGCCCGGACTGGACGAGATGGGTATAGACCCCTCTCCCCGCCCCACGAGGGGAATCAATCCCTCCGACGGCGGAATTCAGCCCCTGGCCGGGCGTGCCGAGGACCGCTGGGCCAGGCGATGCCAAGCGGGCGGTCCTCGGCACCGATGCGAGAACCGATGCGAGAACCGCCTGCCGTTCCCGCGCCTGTTCTGCGGGCGCGAACGTGGCTCTACTTCGCGCGGCGCGCCACCGTGAAGTGGTCGACCTGCTCACCGGACTCGGCTATACCGCGCACCGTCAGCGTGGCGTAGCGGCCCTTGGACGCGGGGGTGACGTCGACGCGGAGGAACGAGTAGTCGAGGTAGCGCACGCGCGACCAGGCGACCGTCTCGTTCTGCCTGCCGTCCTTGGTGTTGACGAACGAGGCGACCGAGTCCACCTCGTTCTCGTGACCCTCGTACGACAGCGGGGCGCTGAACGCGTACAGGCTGCGGCCTGCCGCGCCCGCCGTGACGTACACCACACCCTCGGTCTCGGGGTACGCCGTACCGCCGATCGGGAGCTTCTTGGCGACCGTTCCCGCCTTGATGACGTCGGTGCGCTCGTACTGGTGGTTGTGGCCGTTGATGACCAGGTCCACGGAGTACTTCTCGAACAGCGGTACCCACTCCTGGCGCACGCCCCCCTCCGAGGCGTGCGCGGTGGAGGTGCAGTACGCGCAGTGGTGGAAGAAGACGACGACGAAGTCGATGTCCTTGCTCGCCCGGTACTTCTTCAGCTGCGCCTCGAGCCACGTGGTCTGGGTGCCGCCGGAGATGCCGAGGTTGGCCGGGATCTCGAAGGAGATGTCGTTGGCGTCCAGCGAGATGACGGCGGTGTTGCCGTAGACGAAGGAGTAGACGCCCGGGAGGTTCTTCTTGTCCGGTCCGTTGTCCGGCAGGGTCCAGCGGGCCTCCTCGCCGCCGTAGCCGTTGGGCGAGTACCAGGCCTCCATGTCGTGGTTGCCGTAGGCCGGCATCCACGGGACCTGCTTGGCGACGGACTCGGTCTGGTACAGGAACTGGTCCCACACGCGCGAGTCGAAGCCGGTGTCGGAGGTCTTGCCCTGGCCCGCGGGGTCGCCGTAGGCGATGTCGCCGGCGTGCAGATGGAAGGCCGGGTTCTGGCCGAGCAGCAGGCTGTTGTTGGCCAGGGCGTGGTAGCTGACGCCCTCGTCGCCGAACGCGGTGAAGGTGAACGGCTCCTTGTGGGCGGGGGCGGTGGTGAAGGTGCCGAGGGTGCCGAGCAGGTGCCGCTCGGCCGGGTCGAAGCCCGCGTGGCCGACGCCGTAGTAGTAGGTCCTGCCGGGGCGCAGGTTGGTGAGTTTGGCGTGCAGGTAGTACTGGGTGTGGTCGCCGCTGGCGCCGACGCCCGCCGGGGTGTAGAGGGTGCGGACCTCGGCGGGGATCTTGCGGCACAGGTCCCAGGGGTGGGCGCCGATGCGGATGAACGGCTTCTTCACGGCGACCGGGACCTGCCAGGAGACGGTGATCTCGGTGCGCGGGTCGTTGCCGAAGGCGAGGTGGCGGCCGAAGGGGGCGACGAGGGCACCGTCGACGGACTCGGTCGCGGGGGCCGTGCTCTGGGCCGGGACGGCGGCCTGGGCGGTGGCGCCCGGTACGAACGCGCCACCCGCGACGGCGCCCAGGGTCACGGCGCCGCCTCTGATCATCGTGCGTCGGGAGAATCTCGAGCGCAGGTACTCGTGCTGCTCCGCCATGCTCATGCGGGTGGCGAGCTTCTCAGGTACTCCCATACGAGGTGTGTCCATGTGGCCTGAACTTCCTCCACATCAGCAACGTGGCGCAAGACACAGAATGGACAGCCGTCGAACAAGGGCTCATGAGAGTTTCAAGGGGCGTCTACCCGAAATCGGGCACGATTCTTGCGATTCCGGCGCTTGTACCGCAGGATCTACCGGGTGCACGACGAACTCGTTGATCATCTGACGCGGTCCACGACCCTGAGCAGGGGCGAGGCGCTGCGTGTGGTCCAGGACGTGCTCGCCTACTTCGACGAGACGACCGAGGAGTTCGTCCGCCGCCGCCACCGCGAGCTACAGGCCCAGGGCCTGGTGAACGCGACGATCTTCGAACGGATCGAGGCGGATCTGAGGTATCGCGCGGTCGCACCGCCCGAGCTTACGCTCCGCCAGCTGCGCCGCATCGTCTACGGCTGAGACGCGACGACACGCGACTGACGCACCGTAGAACAATTCACCACAACGGGGACAGAGAGAACTAAGGACATATATGTGCGGAATCGTCGGATACATCGGTAGGCGCGATGTGGCCCCGCTGCTCCTGGAGGGTCTCCAGCGGCTGGAGTACCGCGGCTACGACTCGGCGGGCATCGTCGTGACCTCCCCCAAGACGGCCGGCCTGAAGATGGTCAAGGCCAAGGGCCGGGTCCGCGACCTGGAGGCCAAGGTCCCCGCGCGCTTCAAGGGCACCACCGGTATCGCCCACACCCGCTGGGCCACCCACGGCGCCCCCTCCGACGTGAACGCCCACCCGCACATGTCGGCCGACCACAAGGTCGCCGTCGTCCACAACGGCATCATCGACAACGCCTCCGACCTCAGGAAGAAGCTGGAGGCGGACGGCGTCGAGTTCCTCTCCGAGACCGACACCGAGGTCCTCACCCACCTCATCGCCCGCTCCCAGGCCGAGACCCTGGAGGAGAAGGTCCGCCAGGCACTGCGGGTGGTCGAGGGCACGTACGGCATCGCCGTGATGCACGCCGACTTCGCCGACCGCATCGTGGTCGCCCGCAACGGCTCCCCGGTCGTCCTCGGCATCGGCGAGAAGGAGATGTTCGTCGCCTCCGACGTCGCCGCCCTGGTCGCCCACACCCGCCAGATAGTGACGCTGGACGACGGCGAGATGGCGACGCTGAAGGCCGACGACTTCCGTACCTACACCACGGAGGGCACCCGTACGACGGCCGAGCCGACCACCGTGGAGTGGGAGGCCGAGTCGTACGACATGGGCGGCCACGACACCTACATGCACAAGGAGATCCACGAGCAGGCCGACGCCGTGGACCGGGTGCTGCGCGGCCGCATCGACGACCGGTTCTCCACCGTCCACCTGGGCGGACTCAACCTGGACGCCCGCGAGGCGCGCGCGGTGCGCCGGGTGAAGATCCTCGGCTGCGGCACCTCGTACCACGCCGGCATGATCGGCGCCCAGATGATCGAGGAGCTGGCCCGTATCCCCGCGGACGCCGAGCCCGCCTCCGAATTCCGCTACCGCAACGCGGTCGTGGACCCCGACACCCTCTACGTGGCGGTCTCCCAGTCCGGCGAGACCTACGACGTGCTGGCCGCCGTCCAGGAGCTGAAGCGCAAGGGCGCGCGGGTGCTCGGCGTCGTCAACGTCGTCGGCTCGGCGATCGCGCGTGAGGCGGACGGCGGCATGTACGTCCACGCCGGCCCCGAGGTGTGCGTGGTCTCCACCAAGTGCTTCACCAACACCACCGTGGCCTTCGCGCTGCTCGCGCTGCACCTCGGCCGCACGCGGGACCTGTCGGTGCGCGACGGCAAGCGGATCATCGAGGGCCTGCGGAAGCTGCCCGAGCAGATCTCCGAGATCCTCAAGCAGGAGGAGGAGATCAAGGAGCTGGCACAGCAGTTCGCGGACGCCCGCTCGATGCTCTTCATCGGCCGGGTGCGCGGCTACCCGGTGGCCCGTGAGGCCTCGCTGAAGCTGAAGGAGGTCTCGTACATCCACGCCGAGGCCTACCCGGCCTCCGAGCTGAAGCACGGTCCGCTGGCACTGATCGAGCCCGCCCTGCCGACGGTCGCGATCGTGCCGGACGACGACCTGCTGGAGAAGAACCGGGCGGCCCTGGAGGAGATCAAGGCCCGCAGCGGCAGGATCCTCGCGGTCGCCCACCAGGAGCAGGAGAAGGCCGACCACACGATCGTGGTCCCGAAGAACGAGGACGAGCTGGACCCGATCCTGATGGGCATCCCGCTCCAGCTCCTCGCGTACCACACGGCACTGGCGCTGGGCCGGGACATCGACAAGCCCCGGAACCTGGCCAAGTCGGTGACGGTGGAGTAGCGGCTCCCCTCCCCTCACGAAACGCGTCCGAGGGCCGCGTCTCATGACGTGAACGACCCCCTGTGCGCCACCAGCACAGGGGGTCGTTCCCTCACGGGACCGGGGCCGCCCTTCCCCGGCCCGGCGCTGCCTCAGCCGGCGGCCGTCACCCCCCGGCCGGCAGCGCGCCGCGGCAGGGACGTGGGCCACTTGGCCAGCACCGCCGTCGCTGCGTACCAGGCGACCGCTCCCGCGGCGACCGCGCACCAGCCACCGGCCTTGCCGAGCGCGTCGTTGCCGGCGAAGCGGGCGACGGCCAGCAGCACCAGCGAGACGCAGAGCAGACCGTAGGTGCCCTGGCCGAGGACATCGCCGGCCGCTCCGAGCGCCAGGCTCAGGGCGACGAGGGCGAACAACAGGAGGAAGAGTCCTGCGGCGTTGTCGGACACCTGGCCGCCGGCCGTGACGGCCCAGGTGAACCACAGGGCACCGAGGGCCGAGAACGCCGTACCCGTGGCGGTGTCGCGGTCGCGGAAAGCGAGCAGGCCGACGAGGAACAGGGCAACGCCGCCCACATAGTGGGCCAGTGACACGGCGTCGGCCGTCGTCACACCGTCGATCACCTTGGTGGTTCCGAGACCGAAGGCCAACAGCGTGATGCCCAGAGCGAGTCGGCCGACGATCGAGGTGGTGCTTCCCGCAGAGACGTCGTTGTCCACGGCGGGCTCCCTTCTTGTCCTGCACGTACGGTCGTGCGGTGACCGATATATGCCCTTCACAAGGGCACAAACACCTCTACGCGCGAGTAGATTCAGGCGTCCATGCAGGGAAGTTGGCGCCACCCCCACCTCATCTCCCCTGGGACAACGGCGAGTTGCGGTTGGACAACACCAGGGTCGCGGCGAGACCGCATGCGCTGCTGCGGCAATCCGGGAGAAGCGGGGCGAAGCCGGGCTGTACCCGGCAGTCAGGGGATGACGACGACAGGGCGTCGCGCGCGCTTGGCGAGGCGGCCGGCGACCGAGCCGAAGATACGGCCGACGATGCCGTGCGTGGAGCCGACGACGATCGCGTCCGCCTCGTACTCCCGGCCCACCTCTTCGAGTTCGTGGCAGATGTCGCCGCCGCGCTCCACCAGGATCCAGGGCACCTCGGCGAGATGCTCCGCGCAGGCCAGCTCCAGCCCCAGGACCTCCGTGCGGTGGTCCGGCACGTCGACGAAGACCGGCGGCTCACAGCCCGCCCACACCGTGGTGGGCAGTCGGTTGGCGACATGGACGATGATCAGGCCCGAACCGGAGCGGTAGGCCATGCCGATCGCATAGGCGAGCGCGCGCTCGCTGGAGGTGGAACCGTCGAAGCCGACCACCACACCGTGCTTGAAGGCGGGGTCGCAGGACGGGCGTGACTCTTCCGCCGCCAAGGGCTCGGCCGCCGTGGGATCGGCGACGCGGCGCTTGCGGTCCGCGGGATCGAAGAATTCGTGACCGGCCATGAGTGTCTCGGCGTTGTGATCCTCTGGGTGGGACGACACTGTACGGCGGAGCTGTGTCCGGGAAACATCTTCCCAACCCCATACCCCCAAGGGTACGGCGGCACGCCTCCTCGGCCCAGATCCTGTGCACTCCCCGTGTTCTCGACTTCGCTCGAACCAGGGGACCCTCATCACTGGGTTCCAGGGAGCATGCACGAGAGGACGCCCGTAACGCAATGGTTGCTGCCTCGTACAGGCGGTTTGCACAGGGTTCACGGAGCAATCAGGGCGGCGGCCCGGCTTCCGCGGTAAGGGCCCGGACAGTGTGCGACCGGTCGCACACACAGTCACCGGCAACCGCCCGGCGCACGCCCGCCGTCATGGACCGACCGGCGCCGGCACCCCCGCCCCAGTGACCGACCGGTGCCCCCCACTTCGCCCCTGTGACCGGCCGGCGCCCCCACTTCGCCCCTGTGACCGGCCGGCGCTCCACCTCGCCCCAGTGACCGACCGCCCGCAGACGCGTTGATTCCGGTGACCCGCCGCCCCAGGGAGCCCGCCGTGCCCGCACTCCGCCCCGACCGACGGAACCGCCCCGCGCCCGACACGGCCACCGTGGTGATCCGCTGGGCCTGCTTCACCTGCGTGCTGGTTCCCGTGGTCCTCGTCTGGAGCGGCACCTCGGTCGCCGGTGCGATCAGCGCCACCCTCGGCCTCACGGCGATCACCTGGGCCTGCCGTGCGCTTCTGCGGCAGTGCGAGCGGGGCGCGGCACGGCCGGCCGACGTGGACCGCGCACCCGGCCTCGCCCGGCCCGGCACGGCCGGAGCGGGGGCGCGCAGGGGCGGGCGGAGCGGGGGAGCGAACACTCCGGTCGACTGACCGGTTTCCGCGCACGCCCCCGCTTCTTTTCAGCCAACTTCTTGCACCCGTGCATCAGGGGGTCGAACGGCCCCCCACCCCCCGTTCCACCTGCACTGAAAGGGTCCCGGAGGGCTCCCGCACCCTATGGGGATTGGCCACTGGGACGAGGCGCACTTCCCTGCACGGCCCACGAGTGCAACCCTTCGTGATCGAATGCTTCACGCCAAGTTGCCATGTCGACAATGTGCCGGATGGTGAACTGGTCACGACGACACTGCGGAACACAGTAAATTCGATCATGACTTACGGCGGGGGACTCGTGCAGGACCGAGGGGAAACGTGCAGGAGCGACACAACCGAGGAGCCGCGACCACCGAGGGGGGCTTAGGGCGTGTATCGAAAGTGGATCTTCATCGTGAGATGATCTTGATTTGTGGCGCGTGGAGATCTGACGGACGGGGAGTGGGCGGTGCTGGAGCC
>NZ_JBEYWX010000011.1:27317-232270 GCF_040644655.1 Streptomyces sp. NPDC046931 | reverse complement strand
GGTGGCGCCGCTGGAGCGGTTGTTGCGTACGGAGCTGTCGTACAGCGCGGTACGGGGGCGGACGCGTCTGCGCCCGGCACTCGCCCCCGCCGCCGACCCCACCCCCGACCCCACCCCGAGCCGGCTCGTCCTCACCGAGTACGGCGGCCCGGAGTACCTCCGGTCGGAGCCGGCCCGGCGCCGCACCCCGGTGGCGGGAGAGGTCGAGATCGAGGTGCGGGCCGCCGGCCTCAACTTCCGTGACGTGCTCATCTCGCTGGGCATGATGCGGGACCACTACGCAGAGACCTACGGTCTCGAACACGCCGGGGACATCCCACTCGGCTTCGAATGCGCGGGCGTCGTCACCGCCGTCGGCCCCGGCGTCACGGAACCGGCCGTCGGCGACGCCGTGATGGCGATGACGGAGGGCGGCTTCGCGGACTACGTCACCACACCGGCCGGCCAGGTGGCCCCGTTGCCCGAGGGGCTGTCCCCGGCCGAGGGCGCCACGATCCCGCTGGCCTTCCTCACCGCCTACTACGCCCTGGCCCGGCTGGCCGGTCTGCGGCCGGGCGAGCGGGTGCTCGTGCACGCGGCCTCCGGCGGCGTCGGCGGGGCCGCGGTGCAGATCGCGCAGGCACTCGGCGCGGAGGTGTTCGCCACGGCCGGCGCCGGCAAACGGGACGCGGTACGGGCCATGGGCGTCACCCACGTCCTGGACTCCCGCAGCACCTCGTTCGCCGACGAGCTGCTGGCCGTCACCGGCGGAGAGGGAGTCGACGTCGTCCTCAACAGCCTCAGCGGCGAGTTCATCCCCGCCGGCCTGTCGGTGCTCGCCCCCGGCGGACGCTTCGTCGAGATGGGCAGGCTCGGCATCTGGTCCCCCGAGCGGATGCGGCGCGAACGGCCCGACGTCGGCTACTTCCCGTTCGACCTCGGCGACGACGCCGAACGCGACGGCACGCTGCTGCCCGGCCTGTTCAAGGCGCTGGGCGACCTGTTCGCGTCCGGTGCGCTGCGCCCGCTGCCCATGACGGTGTTCCCCCGCCGCGACGCGGCCCGCGCCTATGCCCATATGCAGCACACCCGGCACGTCGGAAAGGTCGTGCTCACCTTCGACCGGCCGGTGCGGTTGTCGTCGGAGGCGGCGTATCTGGTCACTGGTGGTCTGGGTGGTCTGGGGTTGTGTGTGGCGCGTCGGCTGGTGGCGGAGGGTGCCGGTCATGTGGTGCTGGCGGGCCGGGGTGCGGGGGAGCCGTCGGCGGAGGTGGTGCGGGCGGTTGCGGAGATGGAGGTGTCGGGGGCGCGGGTGCATCTGGTGGCGGCCGATGTGTCGGTGCCGGGTGAGGTGGAGCGTTTGATCGACGGGGTGTGTGGTGTGGCGCCGTTGCGGGGTGTGGTGCATGCGGCGGGTGTGCTGGACGACGGGGTGCTGGGGGCGCAGTCGGCGGAGCGGTTCGGGCGGGTGTTCGGGCCGAAGGTGGGGGGTGCGTGGGAGCTGGACCGGGTGACCCGGGCCCGTGACGTGCCGCTGGACTTCTTCGTCTCCTTCTCCTCCGTCGCCGCCCTCCTGGAGGACGGCGGCCAGGGCAACTACGCCGCCGCCAACGCCTTCCTGGACGCGCTGATGGCCCGCCGCCGCGCCGAGGGCCTGCCCGGTCTCGCGATCGGCTGGGGCCCCTGGGCCGAGGTCGGGATGGCCGCCCACATGGCCGACCGCATGGCCAGGACCGGCACCGCGATGATCCCTCCGGAGCAGGGCGTCGACGCGCTCGTGGCCCTGCTCGGCGCGCCCGTCGCGCAGATCGGCGTCATGCCGGCCGTCGGGCGGGAACGGACCGCCCGGGCCGGGTCCGGTGACGGCTCTGCGCCGGCCCCCGCCGCGCCGTCCGCCCCGGCCGAGTCCTGGCGTGCCCGGCTGGCGCGGACACCGTCCGCCGAGCGCCCCGCACTGCTGCGCGGCTACCTGGAGCGGCAGCTCGTCACCCTGATGGAGCTGCCCGCCGGGTACCGAGTCGACGGGCACACCACGTTCGCGGAACTCGGCATGGACTCGCTGATGGTCGTCGAGCTCCGCAACCGCCTTCAGCGCGATCTGGAGGTGTCGCTCGGCGCGACCGTCGCCTTCAACCACCCCACGGTCGAACAGCTCCAAGCCCATCTGGAGCAACAGCTCGGCCTCGACGCGAAGCCCGCAGGCGCGGCGGCCGCGGAAGCCTCCGGCCACCCGGACGCCTCCAGCCACGCGGAAGCCTCCGGCCACCCGGAGAACTCCGGCGGTCCCGACGCCTCAGGCGACCCGGACGCCCTGCCCCTGGACGACCTGCGGGCGCTTGTCGACCGCGAACTCGACCTGCTGCTGAACGACGACGAGGACGCCACGCCGTGACCGACCACCACGACAGCACCGACGCGCTCAGGCTGCGCAAGGCACTCACCGCCATCCGCGGACTTCAGGCCCGGGTGCGCGAACTCGAACAGGAGCGGTCGCAGCCGATCGCGGTCGTCGGCATGGGCTGCCGCCTGCCGTCGGCGCCCGACCCGGACGCCTACTGGGAGCTGCTGCGCACCGGCCGTGAGGCGATCGGGGACATTCCCGCCGACCGGTGGGACGTGGACGCCCTCTATGATCCCGACCCCGGGGCCGAGGACCGCATGTACTGCCGCCGCGGCGGCTTCCTCGACGATGTCGCCGGTTTCGACGCGGCCTTCTTCGGGATCTCGCCGCGCGAGGCCAAGCGTCTGGACCCGCAGCAGCGGCTGCTCCTCGAAGTGGCGTGGGAGGCGCTGGAGGACTCGGGGCGCGACCCCCGCCGGCTGGGCGGCAGCCGTACCGGCGTGTTCGTCGGCATCTCGGAGGCCGAGTACCTCCACCAGATGCAGCGTGCGGCCGCGCACTCCGTGGAGATGCACGATGTGACGGGTACGGCCCTGAGCGTGGCGAGCGGCCGGCTCTCGTACCACCTCGGTCTGCGCGGCCCCAGCCTGGCTCTGGACACGGCCTGTTCGTCGGCCCTGGTGTCCGTGCATCTGGCGGTACGCAGCCTGCGCGCAGGCGAGTGCGACATGGCGCTCGCCGGCGGGGCCAGCCTGATGCTGTCGCCGGACGCGTTCATCGCGTTCTGCAAGGGCTCGGCGCTCGCCGCCGACGGCCGCTGCAAGACCTTCGACAGCCGCGCCGACGGCTACGCGCGAGGCGAGGGCGCCGGCATCGTCGTACTGAAGCGGCTCGCGGACGCCCTCGCGGACCACGACCCCGTTCACGCGGTGATCCGGGGCACCGCCGTCAACCAGGACGGACGCACCAACGGACTGACCGCGCCCAACGGCCTCGCCCAGCAGGAGGTCATCCGGGCGGCGCTGGCGGACGCCGGGATCGCGCCGCACGAGGTGGGCTATGTCGAGGCGCACGGCACCGGCACCCAACTCGGCGACCCCATCGAGGTGGAGGCGCTCGGCGCGGTCTTCGGCGACCGCGGCTCCTCGGGGCCGCTGCTGATCGGCGCCGCGAAGACCAACATCGGGCACCTGGAGGCCGCCGCCGGGGCGGCCGGGCTGATCAAGGCCGTCCAGGTGCTGCGGCACGGCCGGGTCCCCGCCAACCTCAACTTCCGGGAGCCCAACCCGCACATCCCGTGGGCGGACCTGCCCGTGGAGGTGCCCACCGAGCTGCGGGACTGGCCCGAGGGCGCCCGCGCCGCCGGAGTCAGCTCCTTCGGCTTCAGCGGGACCAACGCCCATGTCGTCCTGGAGGCCGCCCCCGCACCGGCCGCACCCCCCTTGCCCCAGGGCCCCGACCGGCCCCGCCAGGTGCTGCCGCTGTCCGCGCGCAGCCCCGAGGCGCTGCGCGAACTCGCCGGCCGCTACGCCGCGTTGCTCGGCGACCCTTCCGCGCCCCCGCTCGCCGACGTGGCCCACACCGCCGCCACGGCACGCTCGTCCCACCCGCACCGGCTGGCCGTCCCCGCGGCCGACGCCACCGAGGCGGCCGGGCTGCTGGCCGCCTACGCGGAGGGCCGCCGCGCCCGTGTCTCATCGGGCCATGCCACCCGACGCCCCGCCGTCGCCTTCCTGTTCACCGGTCAGGGATCCCAGTACGCGGGGATGGGCCGGCTGCTGTTCGACACGCACCCCGGCTTCCGGCGGACCCTGGAGACCTGCGACGAGATCCTGCGCGGGCACGGCCTCCTGGACGTCCCGCTGCTCGACGTGCTGTACCCGAAGCCCGACGGCCCGGGACAGGGACTGATCGACCGCACCTCGCACGCCCAGCCGGCGCTCTTCGCGCTGGAGTACGCGCTGGCGGAGCTGTGGCGCTCGTGGGGCGTCGAGCCGCAGGTGGTGCTCGGGCACAGCACCGGCGAGTACGCGGCCGCCTGCGTGGCGGGGTTCTTCTCACTGGAGGACGGACTGGAACTGGTCGCCCGCCGCGCCCGGCTCATCGAGGACACCACCTCGGGCGGCGCCACGGCGGCTGTCCTCGCGCCGGCGGGCGAGGTCGTGCCGGTTCTCGAACCCTTCGCCGGGCAGGTCGGCGTCGCCGGGCTGAACGGGCCCCGTGAGACCCTGATCGCGGGCGCCGCCGACGCCGTCGCCGAGGCGCTCGCGGAGCTGAAGGCCCGGGGGCTGGACGGCCGCCCGCTGCGCATTCCGCACGCCCCGCACTCCCCGATGATCGAGCCCGCTCTCGCCGCGTACGAGGAGGCCGCCGCCCGGGTCGCGTACACCGAGCCCCGCGTGAAGATGATCTCGAACGTGACCGGCGGGCCGGTCGACACGGTGGACGCCGCCTACTGGCGCCGTCATATGCGGGAGCCGGTCCGGTTCTTCGACGGCATGGCCGCCCTCGCCCGGGAGGACTGCGGCGCGATCCTGGAGATCGGTCCCCAGCCGGTGCTGCAACTGCTCGGCCGGCAGAGCTGGACCGGACCCGCCGTGCGCTGGCCGTCCTCGCTGTGGGAGGGCCGCGACGACTGGAAGCAGATGCTGCACAGCGTCGCCGAGCTGTACACGGCGGGTGTGGACATCGACTGGGCCGCGTTCGACGGCCCGTACCCGCGTCGCCGCGTGCCCGCACCCACGTACCCCTTCCAGCGCACTCCCCACTGGTTCGCACGGAGAGAAGAGCCCACTGTGTCCGAGCAGTCCTCGCCCCAGGTGTACGACCCCGCGCCGGCCGACGAGGCGGGGCGGCGCGAGCGGATCCTCGCCGATCTGCGGGAACGCATCGGCGCCGGACTGGAGATGGAGGTCGCGGACATTCCGCCCGGGACCACCCTCGTCGACCTCGGGGCGGACTCGCTGCTGATGGTGCGGATCATCCAGGACCTCACCGATCTGTACGGCATCACCCTCACCGTGGGCCGGCTCTTCGACGACCTGGACACTCCCGAGGCCCTCGCGGAGCATGTGGACGCCCACGTTCCCGCCGGCCACCCCCTGCCGGGGGACACGCCCGCCCCGGCCCGCATGCCCGCCCCGGTCTCCGTGCCCGCCCCCGCGCAGCCCACCGGACCGCCGGCCCCCGCCGGCCTGCCGGCCGGCGCCGCGGACCAGAGCGGACTCGCCCGGCTGATGGCGACCCAACTCGAGGTGATGCAGCGCCAGCTGGAGGTCCTGGCCCGGCACGGGGAAAGCGCCCCCGCCGCCCTGCCCGGCCCGGCCCCGGCCGCCGCCCTGCCCGTACCGCGCCGCGAGACGGCCCCCGTCGCCCGGCCCGGCACCGCACAGCGCCCCGCCGCGGCCGGCACCCCGCCCCGGCAACTCACCCCGCGGCAGCGCGCCCACCTGGACGAGCTGCTGGACACGTACAAGAAGCGCACCGCGGGCTCGCTGGCGCGGGCCGTCGACCACCGGGCGCGGCGGGCCGACACCCGGATGCGGTCGGTGCGGCCCGAGACCCGCTCCGTCTCGTACCCGGTGATCGGCGAGCGGGCGCGCGGCGCCCGCTTCCGGGACATCGACGGCAACGAGTACATCGACGTCGCCATGGGGGTCGGCGTGCTGCTGTGCGGCCACGACCCCGACTTCGTCGCCGGGGCCGTCGCCGACCGGCTGGAGTACGGCCTCCAGCTCGGCCCCATCTCGTCGCTGTCCGACGAGGTCGCCGAGCTGGTGTGCGAGATGACCGGCGTGGAGCGGCTGTTCTTCGCGGTGACCGGCACCGACGCGGTCCGCGGCGCGCTGCGCGTGGCCCAGGCGGCCACCGGCCGCTCCCGGTTCGTGATGTTCTCCGGGTCCTACCACGGCCAGGACGACCGGGTGCTGGCCCTGCCGGACGTGCTCGGCGACCCCACGCACTCCGTCCCGATGGCGCCCGGCATCTCTCCGGAGGCCGCCCGGGACCCGCTGATCCTCACCTACGGCGCCGGCTCGTCGCTGAAGGCCATCGAGGAGCACGCGGACCAGCTGGCGGGAGTGCTCGTCGAGCCCGTGCAGAGCCGCAACCCGGCGCTCCAGCCCGCGGACTTCCTCAAGGAACTGCGCGAGCTGACCGCCCGGCTCGGCATCCCCCTCATTTTCGACGAGGTGATCACCGGCTTCCGGGTCCACCCGGGCGGTGCGCAGGCGTACTTCGGCGTGCGGGCCGACATCGTGGCCTACGGCAAGGTCGTCGGCGGCGGCCTGCCGGTGAGCGTCGTGGCCGGCAAGGCCGAGTTCCTGGATCGTGTCGACGGCGGTGTGTGGGCCGACGGGCCGGGCCCCGACCCCGACAGCGAGAAGACCTACATCGGGTCGACGTTCGAGATGCACCCGCTGGCCATGGCCAGTGCCCGGGGCATCCTGCGCCACCTGCGCGACCAGGGCCCCGCGCTCCAGGAGGCCCTCACCGCGCGCACCACCCGTCTCGCGGAGACCCTCAACGCCTTCTTCGAGGAAGAGGAGGTGCCCATCCGGGTCCTGCACTTCTCCTCGGTGTTCCGGTTCGCCTGGCGCGGCAACGCCAGCTACGCGTACCAGCCGCTGGAGATCGAGGTGTTCCACTTCCACCTCCTGAGCCGGGGCATCTACATCTGGGAGGGACGCACCTGCTTCCTGTCCAGCGCGCACACCGACGAGGACATCGAGGGCATCGTCACCGCCGTCAGGGAGTCCATCGCGGCCATGCGCGAGGGGGAGTTCCTGCCGCCCGCCCCCGGCGCCACGGCGGGCGCCCCGCGGCGCGTTCCCCTCGGCGAGGAGCAGCGGCCCCTGCAGGCCCTGGAACGCCGCGCCGAGGGCGGGCCCTCGTGGACGGTCCCCGAGGACATCCGGCTGCACGGGCCCCTCGACCTGCCCGCGCTGCGCCGCGCCACGGCCGCCCTGACCGCCCGTCACGAGGCGCTGCGCACGGTCTTCCCCGACGACGGCGCGAGCGGGACCGCCGAGGTGCGGCCCGCCGCCGACATCCCCGTCGAGGTCGTCGACCTCACCGCGACGCCCGCCGACCGGCGCGACGCGGCGGTCGGGCAGTGGTGGCGGGAGGCGATGGCGCACCCGTTCTCCCTCACCGAGGGCCCGCTGCTGCGCATCACCGTGCTCAGGCTCGCCGACGACCTGCACGAGCTGGCCCTGCTCGCCCACCACATCGTGTCGGACGGCTGGTCCGTCTCCGTCCTCACCGAGGAGCTGGCCGCGCTGTACACCGCCGAACGCCGCGGCGCCCCCGCGACGCTCGGCCGCCCCCTCCAGCACCGCGACGTCGTGGAGTGGCAGCAGCGGCGGCGGCCCGAGCTGGGCGAGCAGCAGGCGTACTGGCTGGAGCGGTTCCGCGACGGCTTTCCCGACACACTGCTGCCCGCCGACCGCGCCAGGGACGGCGACCCGGGCTCCCATCACGGCGCCCGGTTCACCACCACCCTCGACGCCGAGCTGCTCACCGCGGTCAAGAAGACCGGGCGGGCCCACAAGGCGAGCCTGTTCATGACCCTGCTCACCGCGTACAACCTGCTCGTCCACGAACTGACCGGCCGGGACGACATCGTCGTCGGCACCCCGCAGGCGGGCCGCACCCTCAAGGGCAGCGAGTCGGCCGTCGGCTACTGCGCCCACTTCCTGCCGGTGCGCAGCCGGCTGGCCGCGGACGCCTCCCTCGCCGACCACCTGCGGGCCACCCGAAAGTCCGTGCTGGACGCGTTCGAGCACCAGGAGGTGCCGTTCGCGCGGCTGCACGACGCGCTCGGCGCGGACCCCGCCACCTACCCCCTGCCCCTGCGCACCGTCTTCAACCTGGACCGGGCCACCCCGTGCCCCGACTTCGACGGACTGCGGGCCGAGTTCCGGCCCGTGCCGACGCGGTTCGCGCTCACCGACTTCCGCCTCGACGGCCTGGAACACGACGGCGGACTGCGCCTGGACTTCGACTACCGCACGGACCTCTTCGACGACGTCACCGTCCGCGCCTGGGCGGCACGGTTCCGGGAGCTGCTGGAGGCACTGGCCGCCGATCCGGAGCGGCGCGTCGACGACCTGCCGCGCTGAACGCCCCCCGAGTATCCACAGAGCCCCGACCCGAGGAGAGTCCGTGATACCCGTACTCGCACTCGCCGACCTGGAGGCCGGCCGGCCGGCGACGCTCGACCGGCTGCACGACGCGCTCCGTGACCACGCCATCGTCCACGTCGACGCCCGGGCCGAACTCGGCCCGGAGTTCTTCCCCTCCCTGCACGAGCAGACGAGGGCATTCTTCGCGCTGCCCGAGGAGGCCAAACAGGCCCTGGACATCGACAAGTCGCCCAACTACCGGGGCTATGTCGCACAGGGCGCCGAGTACACCAACGGCGTGCCGGACCTGAAGGAGTCCTTCGAGTTCGGCAAGGAGACGGCGGCGCCCGAGGGCGAGGAGCAGCCCTGGCACGCCGGCCTGTACGGGCCGAACCAGTGGCCCGACGCGTCCGTACTGCCCCGCTTCCGGCCCGTGGTCGAGGCCTACTCGGCGGCCATGGACCGCATCACCCTGGCGACCCTGCGCGCCCTGCTGCTCACCCTGGACCAGCCGGCCGACACGGACCACGCCGTGACCAGCGGCGAGCTGTGCTCCTACTCCCGGCTGATCCGCTACCGCGACCCGGCCGGCTTCGGCGCCGGGCAATCCCGGCTGGAACGGCACACCGACAGCGGGCTGCTGACCGTCAGCCTCCAGGAGCAGCGCGGACTCGAGGCCGAGGCGGCGGACGGCCGGTGGGTGCCCGTGGAGCCGCCCACGGATGTCTTCTCGGTGTTCGGCGGCGAGCTGATGGAGGTGTGGACGCACGGCTACTACCGGGCCTGCCCGCACCGCGTACACAACTCGGCGCTGCGCGCCGAGCGTCTTTCCTACGCGTCGTTCTTCCTGCCCGACCTGCGCCGGCCGCTGGTGCCGGTCGACCGCGCGTTGAGTCCGCGGCTGAGCGGGCCCGTCGCGGTGCCCGCCGGCAACTCCTGGCTCGCCGGGGGCCGGGAGCTTATCCCGACCACCCCCGTCGGCGAGCTGGAGTGGGCGCGCATGAATGTGATCTTCCCCGGGCGGAACAACGACGGCCCGGACACCGAGAACGAAGAGGGGCAATGAGCGACAACACCCACGGAACGGCTTTCAAGGAAGTCCCGGTCATCGGCATCGGCCCCCTGGTGACGCCCGACCCCGACCCGGAGGAGCTGCGGCTGACCGTGGAGCGGGTCGGCGAGGCCTGCCGTGACGTCGGCTTCTTCTACATCACCGACCACGGCATCTCCGATGCCGACAGCCGAGCCCTGTTCGACGCGGCCCGGGACTTCTTCGCCCTCCCTCTGGAGGAGAAGATGAGGATCCGTCTCGGCATCACCGAGCAGTTCCGCGGCTATGTCCCGCTGGGCGGCGAGGTCACCGCCGGCAAGACGGACTGGCACGAGTGCCTGGACCTCCAGCCGCAGTCCGGCAGGCAGGCCGGCACGATCGCCGCCGCGGCGGCCGCCCGTCGGGCCGACGTGCATCCCCTTGACGACCCGGGCCAGTGGCCCCCGGCCCTGCCGTCGTTCCGGGAGACCGTGATGCGGGCCTGGGACCAGCTGTACGGCCTGAGCGCCCGCATCGCCGCCGGCATGGCCCTCAGCCTCGGCCTGGACGAGCACTACTTCGCCCCGTTCCACGGCATGGAGCTGAGCGACCTGCGGATGGTGCACTACCCGCCGTACAACGAGACCGTCGGCGGGACTGCGCCCGACAAGCTGACGATGGACGAGGTCGACCACGGCTTCGGCGCCCATGTCGACTACGGCTTCCTCGCCGTGCTCCAGCAGGACGAGGTCGGCGGCCTGGAGGTGCGCAACGCGGAGGGGGACTGGATCCCGGCACCGCACATCCCGGGCACCTTCCTCGTCAACATCGGCCAGATGATGCAGCGTTGGACCAACGACCGCTATCGCGCCACATGGCACCGCGTCCAGCTCCCGGGGGCCGTCGACCGCTACTCGATCCCGTTCTTCTTCGAGCCCGCCTACGACGCCGTGATCACACCGCTGGACGTCTGCTGCGACGACGACAACCCGCCGCGCTACGAGCCCTGCCAGTTCGGCCCCTACGTGGTGGAGCTCTTTTCCAAGGCGTACGACTGAGCCGGCGCGGCACGGCACGACTCCCGCACACCCGACACCAGGAGACAGGTACCCCTTCATGGACAAGCCCCTGATCGTCAACTCGTGGAACGAGTGGGACCCGCTGCAGGAGATGGTGGTCGGCTCCGCCGACAACGCCAACTTCGAACCCACCGAGCCGGGCAGCCGGCCCGCCGTCCGCAGCGCGCCCGGCACCCCGTTCCCCACCGGCCCCAAGCCCAAGGAGGCCATCGACCGGGCCAACGAGGAACTGGACGGTCTCGTCCGGCTGCTGGAGTCCCAGGGTGTCACCGTGCGCCGCCCGCAGCCGCACGACTTCTCCGCCCCGGTGCGCACCCCCGACTTCGAGGTGGAGAACCAGTACTGCGCGGTCTGCCCGCGCGACGTGATGATCACCATGGGCAACGAGATCATCGAGGCCACCATGTCGCGCCGCGCCCGCTACTTCGAGTACCAGCCCTACCGCAAGCTGGTGTACGAGTACTGGAACGCCGACCCGCGCGTGGAGTGGACCACCGCGCCCAAGCCGTCCATGGCCGCCGGGATGTACCGCGAGGAGTTCTGGGAGTGGCCGCTGGAGAAGCGGCACGCCCGGATGCATTCCTTCGAGTTCTGCATCACCCAGGACGAGGTCGTCTTCGACGCGGCGGACATGAGCCGGCTGGGCCGCGACATCCTGGTCCAGGAGTCGATGACCACCAACCGGGCCGGGATCCACTGGCTCAAGCGGCACCTGGAGCCGCGCGGCTTCCGCGTCCACCCGGTCCACTTCCCGCTGGACTTCTTCCCGTCCCACATCGACTGCACCTTCGTACCGCTGCGCCCGGGGCTGATCCTCACCAACCCGGAGCGCCCGCTGCGCGAGGGCGAGGAGCGGATGTTCCTGGACAACGACTGGGAGCTGGTCGAGGCGCCGCAGCCGGTCCTGAACAACGACGAGATGCCGCTGTACTGCCAGTCCTCCAAGTGGCTGTCGATGAACGTGCTGAGCATCTCCCCGACCAAGCTGATCTGCGAGGAGCAGGAGAAGCCCCTCCAGGACCTGCTCGACAAGCTCGGCTTCGAGGTCTTCACCGTCCCCTTCCGCAACGTCTTCGAGTACGGCGGCTCCCTGCACTGCGCCACCTGGGACGTACGGCGCGAAGGCACCCGCGAGGACTACTTCCCCCGTCTCGCCTACCAGCCGCTGGTCTGACCGCTCACGATGGGAGCCCCCATGTACATCCTCGGCATCAACTCGGTCTACCACGAGTCGTCGGCCTGTCTGCTGAAGGACGGGAACGTGGTCGCGGCGGCGGAGGAGGAGCGCTTCAACCGCGTCAAGCACGGCAAGCAGGCGCGCGCCGACAACCCCGACGAACTGCCCGTGAACGCCATCCGGTTCTGCCTGGACAAGGCCGGCATCACCCTGGCGGACGTGGACCATGTGACCTGCGCGGCCGACCCCGCGGAGATCAAGGCCGTCAGGGACGGCGGGCTGCCCTCGCCCTGGGACAGCGCCGAGAAGCAGTCGCTGTTCCTGGACACACTGCCGGGCATTCCCAAGAAGTTCGCGGAGCTGGGCTTCACCGGCGACTTCCACTGGGTGGCGCACCACACCGCGCACGGCGCCTCGGCGTACTTCGCGTCCACCTTCCCCGACGCCGCGGTGCTGGTCGTGGACGCGCTCGGCGACGACGCCTACTCGACCCGCTTCTACCACGGCAAGGGCAACGAGCTGGAGGTCGTGCAGAGCGTCCGCTACCCGGCGTCCATCGGCTACCTGTGGGAACTGGTGTCGGTCTTCCTCGGCTTCGGGGTCTACGACGCCGCCAAGGTCATGGGCCTGGCCGCGTACGGCGACCCGCAGCGGTTCGCGGAGGGCTTCGGCCGGCTCGCCTGGACCACCGACGACGGCGGTTTCGACATGCGCCACGACCTGCTGAACTTCAGCGACATCCTGTACTACCCGCCGTCCGCGGACACCTCGGGCCTGGAGGCGGTGCTCGGCGTCCGGCCGCGCCGCCCCGACGAGCCGCTGGAGGACGTCCACCACGACATCGCCGCGGCGCTCCAGGAGAAGACCAACGAACTCGTCCTGCACATGGCGCGCCACCTGCACGGCCTGACGGGCGCGAGCAGGCTCTGCCTCGCGGGCGGTGTCGCCCTCAACTGCGTCACCAACCAGGTGGCCTTCGAGCAGGGGCCGTTCGAGGAGCTGTACGTCCAGCCCGCGGCGCACGACGGCGGCCTGTCCCTGGGCGCCGCACTCCATGTGTGGAACGCGATCCTCGGCAAGGAGCGCGGCGAGGAGATGCGCCACGCCTACTGGGGGCCGTCCTACACCGAGGCGGAGATCGAGAAGGAGCTGGCCGCCCGGGACGGGCTGGTCGTGGAGCGCCCCGAGGACTTCGAGGTTCAGGTGGCGCGGCTGCTCGCCGAGGGCCATGTCATCGGGCTGTTCCAGGGTGCCATGGAGCTCGGTCCCCGGGCGCTCGGCAACCGCAGCATCATCGGCGACCCCCGCAGCCGCTCCATGCGCGACGACCTCAACCACAAGGTCAAGCACCGGGAGTACTTCCGTCCGCTGGCGCCCAGCGTGCTCAGCGAGGCGGTGCCCGAGTGGTTCGAGGTCGCCAAGGAGACCGGCGCGGGCGACTTCATGCTGATGGCCTACCCGGCGAAGGCCGACAAGCACGACCGGATGGGTGCCGTCCTGCACGTCGACAACACCTGCCGCATCCAGGCCGTCCGGGCCGACGTCACCCCCCGCTTCCACCGGATCATCAGCGAGTTCGAGACCCTCACGGGTGTGCCCATGGTGCTGAACACCTCGTTCAACGACCAGGAGCCCATCATCTGCTCCCCGGCCGACGCTCTGGCCACCTTCCTCAAGACCGAGATCGACTACCTGGCCATCGGGCCGTTTCTGGTGCGCAAGGCGGGCACCGAGGGAGGCAGGGAGGGGGCCGCCGAGTGAAGCTGCACATCGCGCGCCTCCAGGAGGCGGTGCGCCGCATGGTCGAGGACCGGGGGCCGTACTGGGCTCCCGACCCGTCCGACGTCTACCTCGCCGACCGGGTCGCCGCCCTGCGGGAGGCCGGCGGAGCAGAGGCCGCCGGCCAGGCCGCCGCGGGGCGGTACCTCGCCGAGGTGATCGTCGCGGCCGTGGCGCTCGCCAACAGCTACGGCATCCCTCTTCAGCAGGCTTTCAACGAGGCGTCGTGGCCGGCCGACCTGACCGAGGGGCCGCTGTGGTCGGAGCGGCCGCTGCCGCTGCCGGAAACCGTGGCCCGGCTCGAGGCCGCGGCCGAACCGGTCCGCCGCACCATCGCCTTCGACCGCTCCGAGGCCCGGCAGGGCAGCGATCCGAGCGTGGTGGCACTGCGCCGTCTGCTGCCCGGTCTGCTGACGGCCGCCATGGCCGGCTTCGCCTCGCACGAGGAGCTGAGCGAGCAACTGGTGCGGCTGCTGGAGAGCACCCGGAGCATGGACCGGGCGGCGGAGGAGTCGGAGTTCGACCCGTCCCGGGCCGAGTCGGTGCGGATCATCCGCCCCGTCCAGATGGAGACCTTCTGCCCGTTCGCCCAGAAGTCGGTGCTGTGGGGGCCGCCGGCCTACGACGAGGGCCGCTCGTTCGGGGACAACATGAAGGCGTCCCTTCCGGCCGTGCGCCGCTTCCTGCGGATTCAGGACCGGGATGTCATCGACGGATTCGTGTACGCCTTTCCCACGCGGGTCTTCGGTGAGACGTTCGACGATCTGACCCAGCTTTTCAGGAATTTCGTCGAGTTTCTGCACAGAAATCTCACCGAGGCGGCTCCCGCGGGTCTCGATCCGGCGATCGCCGCGGATCCCAAGTGGTTCTTCGTGCTGGAGGGAGAGGAATGTTTCATCAGTGTGTTCGCGCCCTGCTACCCACATGACCATTCGCGGTACATGAATGGCGTCGAAGGTCATTTCCTCTTCATGCTCCAGCCCGAGGCGGCCATCCTCCGGGTGCTGACGAAAGACGACTACCATCCGCGTTCCGAGGCGATACGCCAGCGATTCCAGGACGGATTCCAGCGCTATCCCCTGGCCGACCTGGAGATCGATCGGTTTCTGCTGCCGCTGCGGGCGGACGATCCGCCGGTCAGGTGGTACGAACTGGCCCCCACCCTCTGAACGGGCCGCGTACGACGGCGGGGTGGCCCGGGATCGGGTCCCGGGCCACCCCGCCGTCCGGCGTGACGCCCGGCGGCTCAGCTCAGCAGCAGCTTCCCGATCCGGCGCGAGGCGACGTACAGCCCGCCGGCGGCCAGCACGGCGAGGAACCCGACATGACCGATCATGGTGGGGTCCAGGGCCCCGGCGGACAGTCCGCGGGCCAGCTCGATGCCGTGGTAGAGCGGCGACAGCTCCACCAGCCACCGCAGCGACGACGGGTACACCGACATCGGGTAGAAGGTCGTGGAGAACAGGAACATCGGCATCACGACGGCGTGGATGTAGTCGAACTGCGACGACGACCTCAGCAGTGTCGCGCACACCATGCCGATCGCCGCGAAGGCGGTCGCGATGAGCAGGGCCGTCGGGATCAGCAGCAGGGCCCACGGGGACGTGGCCAGCCCCATGGCCGCCATGACGCCGAGGAACGCCGTCGCGTACAGGCCGCTGCGCAGCACCGCCCAGGAGATCTCGCCGATCGCCACGTCGAGCGTGCCCATGGGCGTGGCCAGCACCGCGTCGTAGAGGCGGTCGAAGCGCAGCTTGTAGAAGATGCTCAGCGTCTCGTAGACCGCGCCGTTCATGGCCGAGGCCACGAGAAGCGCCGGGGCGACGAACGCCACATAGCTCATGGGGCGGCCGTCCGGGCCGGTCACGTCGCCGATCAGCGAGCTGAAACCGACCTGGAACGCCAGCAGGTAGAACAGTGGCTCGAAGACCCCGGACACCAGCACCAGCCAGGCCCGGGAGTACAGAAGCACGCTGCGCTCGACCAGACGGAAGGACAGCCCGGAGTACGAGCTGGAGGGCAGCATCCGCAGCAGCGGACCGCCGCCGACGGGCCGCCCGGCGACGGTCGGCCGTGCGTCGTCCGGCCGCACGCCGGGGGCCCCGGCCGCCGGGATCCGGGCGGGGGTCGTCCCCTCGGTCATCTCAGATCACCAGCCTGCGGTAGAAGCTCCGGCGGCCGAGCAGCACGCCGGTGACCAGCATGGCCAGCAGGAACAGCGCGTGCCCGAGGGCCGGCAGCGGCGGCAGACCGTCCAGCGTGACCGCCCTGACCAGCTCGTTGCCGTGCCAGATGGGGGAGATCCACACCAGGGGCAGGCAGGGCCCGGGCAGCCGGTCGACGGGGAAGAACGTGCCGGCGAACAGCGTCATCGGCAGGACGGCGAACCGGTTGAGGGCGACGAAGGCGTGCCCCTCCCCGCGGGTGACGGCGGCGAAGGCCATGACCGGAGCGGCGCACGCCGCTCCGGTGAACACCGCCAGCGGCAGCGCGAGCAGCACCCCCGGTCCGGTCCAGGCGCCGAAGAGGGCGGCGGCGAGCCCGTAGATCACCGCGGAGATCGACAGGCGCAGGACGATCCACAGCAGTTGCGCCCCGTACAGCTGCTGGGGCGTGATGGGCGTGGCGACGACCGCGACGTAGTCCTGCTTCCACTTGAAGCCGGACAGGATGGGGTGGCCGGCCTCGTTCACCGACGTGGCGACGATGCCGCTGACCAGCAGCGACGGGGCGATGTACTGGAGGTAGGTGATATCGCCCAGGAACGAGCCGTCCTTGACCTGGGAGCCGAGGCCGAGGCCCATCGCGCTGAGGAACAGCAGCGGCTGGAGGCCGGAGGAGTACAGGTTCGCGCGCCAGTAGCGCCGGTACCAGGACCACAGGACCTCCATGCGCAGTGCCATGGCCCGCCAGGGGCCGACCACCGAGCCCGTGGCCCGGGCGGGCGGGGCGAGAGTCCGCTGGGGGGTTTCGGTGGCCATCTCAGTCCACCAGGGTCCGGCCGGTAAGACGCAAAAAGACGTCCTCCAGGGTGGAGCGCCGCACCAGGCTGGACAGCGGCTGGACGTCCCGCTCGGAGACGCGGGCGGCCGTAGCGTCGGCGTTCTTGGTGTACAGCAGCAGCCGGTCCGGCAGCACTTCGATGCGCTCGGCGAGGTCCTCCACCGCGGAGACGTGGTCGGTCTGCGTGCCGGGGTGGAACCGCAACTCCAGTACCTCGCGGGTGGAGTACTGCTCGATGAGCCCGGCGGGGGATCCCTCGGCGACGATCCGGCCGCCGTCCATCACGACCAGCCGGTCGCACAGCTGCTCGGCCTCGTCCATGTAGTGCGTGGTCAGGATGAGGGTGACGCCGCTCTGCTTGAGCCGGAACAGCCGTTCCCACAGCAGGTGCCGGGCCTGTGGGTCGAGCCCGGTGGTCGGCTCGTCCAGGAGCAGCACCTCGGGGTCGTTGACCAGGCCGCGGGCGATGGCCAGCCGCCGCTTCATACCGCCGGACAGCGGCTGGACCTCGTCGTCCGCGCGGTCGGAGAGCCGGGCGAACTCCATGAGCTCGACGGCCTTGCCGCGCACGTGCGCCCGGGACAGCCCGAAGTACCGCCCGTAGGTCTGGAGGTTCTGCCGGACGGTCAGTTCCATGTCCAGGTTGTCGGTCTGCGGAACGGTGCCGATGCGGGCCCGGATGGCCGGACCGTGCGTCTGCGGGTCCATGCCGAGCACCTGTAGCTCACCGCCGGTGCGGGGCGAGGTGCAGGCGATCATCCGCATGGTCGAGGACTTCCCCGCGCCGTTCGGACCGAGCAGGCCGAATGCTTCCCCGCGGGCCACCTCGAAATCGATGCCGCGCACCGCTTCGAACGAGCCGAACCGCTTTTTCAGGCCTCTGGCCGAAACGACTGCGGTATCGTCGAAGCCCGCCTCGGTCCTGCTCACAAGCCACCTCCCCCATCATTTCATTGGCCGGTCGGATCCTATGAGGTCCGTGGATCGCCCGCAACAACTCCGAGAGCCGGCACGTGATGTCGGTGGCCCTCGCATGACGCACTGTCACATTCCTTCGCCGGCGCCTCCGTCGAGCCTTGCCGCACCTTCGGGCCGGTGTTAGCGTGACCATCGTGAATGCAATCGACCACCACAACTCGGCCGCTGATACGGGATATTTCGTCGAGGTGTCCATTCCCGGAATGGAACTCTGGCCGGAGTTGCGAAACCGCGCCCGAAGTCTTCGCGAGCACGGCGTTCCCGTTCTCTTCCTCTGTGCCGCCGAGTTCGTTTCGGTGTACGAGGAGGTCGCCGACGAAGTGGTCGTCTGTTCCGACGTCTTCTCCGAAGAGGCCGTGGTGGAGGCGCTGACCCCCTACCGTGGCAGGCTCGACCGGTTCTCGATCGTCAACGACAAG
This sequence comes from Streptomyces sp. NPDC046931, assembly GCF_040644655.1. Lineage (NCBI taxonomy): Bacteria > Bacillati > Actinomycetota > Actinomycetes > Kitasatosporales > Streptomycetaceae > Streptomyces > Streptomyces sp. NPDC046931. The sequence goes on along the minus strand of NZ_JBEYWX010000011.1, from coordinate 214,360 downwards.
ATCTGGCCGATGCAGTTGGGCGCCGCGCGCCGCCTCGGCATGGACTTCCCCGGCTTCGAGGGGCAGCTGAACTGCCGTATCAAGCCCAGGCTGCGGGAGGTGCTGGGCGGCATGCTGCCGCTGCGCACCGAGGTGTTCAAGGCCGCCGACCTGTCCCGGGAGAACGCCGCCGCCGTGGTCGAGCGGCTGGGCGTGCCCTTCGTGATCAAGCCGATCTGGGGCCAGGCGAGCGCCTTCGTGGAGATCGTGCAGGACCCCGAGCGCGCCTACGACGAGCTGGCGGAGACCTTCGAGGGCCTGCGCGAGGGCCATCCGCACGGCCCGTTCGACGACGGGACCCGGGTGTGGGACCCGCGCGGCGAGGTGCTGCTGGAGTCGTTCATCGCCAAGGGCCGGGAGCTGTCGTTCGAGGCGTTCGTGCAGGGCGGTCAGCTGGTGTCGCTGCTGATCCAGGAGAAGCTGCTCTGGGCCCAGGAGGACGGGTTCCGGCTGGAGACGGCGAACGTCTGCCCGACGCCGTTCGTCTCGGCGGAGGAGGAGGAACGCATCCGTGTGATCCTCCAGGACGCGCTGCGCAAGCTCGGCGTGGACGACACCTTCGTCCACATCGAGCTGAAGTGGGACGGCGAGCGCGTGTCGATCATCGAGGTGAACCCGCGCATCGGCGGGGGCAGCGTGGCCAAGACGCTCATGGCGTGGCTCGACGTCGACGTCCGCGACATGGGCCGCAAGCTCCAGATGGGCGAGCCGCTGCCGCGGACGTACCCGCGCGCCAAGGAGGGCTTCCTCCTCGGGGTGTTCGTCAACGCCGAGGAGTCCGGGATCTTCAAGGAGTTCACCGGACTGGACTGGGTGCGCGCCCAGCCGGAGTTCGACTTCGAGCAGCAGTATCTGCAGCCCGGCCACCGGGTGCCGGCCCGTGGTGAGTCGAAGGCCACCCGCGAGGGCTGGATGTACACCTACGACGCCTTCTACCACTGCACGGACGTCGACCGGATCCCGTATCTGCACGAGGAGACGCGGAACCACGTCAAACTCGTGTTCGAATAGAACGGGGCGGGGCGGGCGTCTCGCTGTGCGGATCGGGGGGCCACCGCCGGGTGAGAGACTGGTGGCCCAGAGACCGTTCCGACCCGGGGGTCGGCCAGAAAGGAGCCCGGCCGTGTCCAGTGCGCGGACCATCCGCCAGTTCGAGCAGCGTATGGCCGAGGTCCTCCGGATCCGACCGGCCGAGGTCAACAAGATCTTCCGGGGCGCCCGCCCGACCTCCATCAGGGTCAACCGGCTGCTCGACGAGGACACGTACCAGGACACGCTGCGGGCCGTCCGGGAGAAGGCACCCAAGGCCTTCCCGGTCGACTGGTGCGAGCACACGTTCCTGTGGCCGGAGGGTGACGGCTTCGAGGACATCCTCGCGATGGCCCACGAGGGCCGTGTCTATCTCCAGAACGCCTCCAGCCTCATCCCGCCCGTCGCGCTGTCGCCGCGCCCCGGCGACAGCGTCCTCGACGTGGCAGCGGCCCCCGGCGGGAAGGCCTTCCACCTCGCCGCGCGGGTCGGCAACGACTGCCGGCTGTGGCTCAACGACGGCGCGGCCCCCCGAGCCCGCAAGATGGGCGAGCTGGCCGAGGTCTACGGTGTGCGCTACGCGGAGCTGACCACGCACCCCGCGCAGTACATCGACAAGTCGCTGCCCGCCGAGTCCTTCGACCGAATCATGCTGGACGTCCAGTGCTCCGGCGAGGGCCGGATCGACCTGCGCCGCCCCAGCTCTCTGCGGTTCTGGTCCGAGGAGCGCATCGAGAAGTACAAGTTCCTCCAGACCAAGATGATCAGCGCGGCCTACAAGCTGCTGCGGCCCGGCGGCGTCATGGTGTACTCCACCTGCACCCTCAGCCCCGAGGAGAACGAGTTCCCGGTCAGCAGGAATCTCGAACGGCACAAGGACCTCACCCTGGAGCCGCTGGACTTCTCCGAGCCGTCGTTCCGGCCCGGGGTCACCTCGTGGCGCGGCATGAAGTTCGACGAGCGCCTGAAGGACGCCGTCCGGGTGGCGCCCACCGACACCTTCGAGGGCTTCTTCGTCGCCCGCATCGTCAAGGCGCCGGCCGGAAGCGAGTAGCCCGCGGGCGGGCCGTGCCGCCGCTCCCGGACCGGCCCTCGGCTCAGCCGGCCGACGGAACGACGTCCGCAGCGACCTTCTGCTCGGCGACGTCCAGAGCGTGCCTCGTGCCCTCCTCGTCGTCGGCCACCGCGATCAGCGCCGCGAGCCGCGGAATCGGGTTCTTCGGCGGCAGCAGCAGACGGGTCCCGGGCGGGGCCAGCACCGCGGCGTGGACGATGCCGGGCACGGCGGCGGCCTCGTCGAGATCGATGCCGCGCACCTCGCAGTCTTCCGCGGGGTAGACGAAGCGGACCTCCGCCGTGCGGCCGCGGTCGCCCTCCGCGGCCCCGCGGAACCGGGGCGCGCGGCCCAGGGCGATCTCGGCGGCCGCCTTCACCAGGTCGATTCCGGTCGCCATCCGGCTGATCAACGGGATCAGGTCGCCGCCGAGCCGGCCGTTCAGCTCGACCAGCCGGGGCCCGGCCGGCGTGAGCCGGACCTCGGCGTGCGTGACCCCGAAGTCGACCCCGAGCACCTGGTGCGCGGCCCGCACCAGCTCCATCACCTCCGGCGGCAGCGACTGCGGGGTGACGGCCGTCACCAGATGGCCGACCTCCTCGAAGTAGGGCGGGAACCCGAGCCGCTTGCGGGCCACGTGCACACAGGAGACCTCCCCGTCGAAGACCGCGCTGTCCACACTGATCTCGGGACCGTCCAGGTACTCCTCGACGAGGATGCCCTCACCGGCCGGCAGCGTGGCGTACGCCGCCCGGGAGGCCAGCTCGAAGCCCGCACGGACCGCGTCCTCGTCCGTGGCCCTGACCACCCCGATGCTGCCGGCCAGCGAGCGCGGCTTCACCACGACCGGCCGGCCGAACTCCGCCGCCGCGTCCGCCGCCGCGTCCGCGGACGTCACCAGCCGGTGGCGGGGCGACGGCAGCCCCGCCTCGGCCATCAGCGACCTGGTCAGGTACTTGTCCCGGCACCGGGCCACCGCGGTGGACGACATATGCGGCAGACGCAGCTTTCCGGCGGCCGCGGCGGTGGCCTCGAGGACCAGCTCGTCCCAGGTGAAGACCCCCGTCCGCCCGTCCGGCCCGGCGAGTTCGCACACCGCGGCGGCGATCGCGTCCGGGTCCGTGCAGTCGACCACCCGGTGATCCGCCAGATACCGGGACTGCCAGGTGGGGGGCGCCGGCAGGACCGCCGTCAACTCGTAGTCCTCGACGAGCGCGTGGAAGCAGTACTCCCGGTAGGGCCGCCCTCCGCTGCCCACGACCGTCAGCCGCGGCCTCGCCTGTCCTGTCACAGCGTGTCTCCCCTCGATGATGCCCGTGCGGCGGTGCCGGTGCGCGAGAGGCCGGCCGGCTCAGCGTCCCGCGGCACGGCGCAGGAGTTCCCGGCCGTCTTCCCCTCGTACGTGATCGACACGGATTCCACGATCCACCAAGAACGCGACGGATGCCACGGCCGCAGGTGAACGTCGTCCGACGGGTGCCCCGGCGGGTCGCAACACCGTTCCCGCGCCGAGGAGTTCGGGGCGACCCGGATACGCGGTGAGCCGCGCCGCGCCGGACCGCTCGCTCACCCCTATCTCCGTGGGCGGGACACGCAGACCGTCCCCGGTGGCCTTCAGGACCGCCTCCTTGTACGTCCACCACCGCACCAGCATCCCCGGCCGCAGCTCCTCGGGCGCCTCGCCCAGCTCGGCCCGCTCCTCCGGCCGCAGCGCCCGTTCCAGGGCGGCCAGCCGGGGCCGAGCCGGGCCGTCGGGCGGCGCCTCGGCCGCGTCGAGACCGACCGCCGCGCCCGTGCTCACCGCCACGGCGACCGCTTCGCCCGCGTACGACACCGACACATGCAGCGGCCCCCCGATCCGGGGCCGGCCGTGCGGCACGGCGCAGTCCGGACAGTCCCGCACCACCGGCACCTCCCGCGCGGCACACCCCAACTCCCGGGCGGCGGCCAGCCGCAGCAGGGCGGCGGACACGGTGAAGCGGCGCCGGTCCGCCTCCCTGGCGTACCGGTCGCGGCGGGTGGCCTCGGCGGGGCCCAGCAGGGCGTCCAGTTCCGGCCGGTAGTCGCCGCCCCGCGCCCACCACACCCGGCAGGCCGCCGCCGGGATCACCCGATCCTCTGCGCGGCGGACTCCACGGCCGCGCGCACATCCCGGACGACGTGGGTCAGCAGGGGCCGTGGATCGGCGCTGAAGTAGAAGTGGCCCCCGTCGAACAGCCGGGTGCCGAGGAACGCGGCGGACTGATCCGTCCACGCGGCCAGCTGCCGCGGCGACACGGAGGCGTCGTCGTGGCCGCCGTACACCGACAGGGGCACGTGCAACGGCCGGTCCGCGGTGGACTCCCAGGTCTCCACCAGACGCAGGTCGGCCCGGATGAGCGGGCCGAAGATCCCCCACAGGCCCGGGTCGTCCAGCAGTTGCCGGGGCGTGCCGCCGAGCCCGGCGACATGCCGGCGCAGCTCCTCGTCGCCGAGCGTGTGGCGGCGCAGGGTGAGCGGGGTGCCGGGTGCCCGGCAGGCGGAGACGCCGAGCCAGACCGGCGGAACGCGCCCCTCCGCGACCAGCCGGCGGGTCAGCTCATAAGCGACGACGCCCCCCATGCTGTGTCCGAAGAAGGCGTAGGGTACGTCCGGTTCGGGACGGACGGTGTCGAGGAAGAACGCCAGAAGGTCGTCGAGGTCGTCGATCGGCCGTTGTCCCATGAGGGTGCCGTGTCCGGGCGCGTCGAGCGCTCGCAGCTCCCAGCCGTCCGGGAGCAGCCGGCGCCAGGCCTGGAACAGGCTGCTCGAACCCCCGGCGTGGTGGAATCCGAACAGCCGGACCCCGCCGGGGTGACGCGTTGCGGTACCGCTCAAGGGTGGTCCTTCCGTGCCGGCCGTGCCCCTTGGGGTCACGGTGCCCGTTCACTGCAACTGCTGAATGCCGGCCGCGCGTCACACCGGTGCCGAAGGCGACCGGCCGTATGTCGTGGTGGCCCATCGCCGCCGGGACCGGTACGCCCCCTACGAAAACTACGTCAAACCAGCGGTCGACGCGGTGAGTTAGGCCACCCGCCGGCAGGGCCGGGTGTCTCAGGCGTGCCCGCGGTCACGCCAGGCTGTCCCGCCAGGCCCGGTGCAGATCGGCGAACCGGCCGGTGCCCGCGATCAGTTCGGCGGGGCTGCCGTCCTCGACGACGCGTCCGTCCTCCATGACCAGGACCCGGTCCGCGATCTCCACCGTCGACAGCCGGTGCGCGATCACCACGGCCGTACGACCCCGCAGCACCGTCTCCATGGCCCGCTGCACCGCCCGTTCCCCGGGGATGTCCAGGGAGCTGGTCGCCTCGTCGAGGATCAGGACCCCCGGGTCCGCCAGCAGCGCGCGGGCGAACGCGACGAGTTGGCGCTGACCGGCCGAGATGCGGCCACCGCGCTTGCGGACGTCGGTGTCGTAGCCCTCGGGCAGCGCGCTGATGAAATCGTGCGCACCGATCGCCTTCGCCGCCCGCTCGATCTCCTCGCGCGTCGCGTCCGGTCGGCCGATGGCGATGTTCTCGGCGACCGTGCCGGAGAACAGGAACGCCTCCTGGGTCACCATCACCACCCCGCGGCGCAGTTCGGGCAGGGTGAGGTCCCGCAGGTCCACACCGTCCAGCAGGACCCGTCCGCCGGTGGGGTCGTAGAAGCGGGCGAGCAGCTTGGCGAGCGTCGACTTGCCGGCACCCGTCGCGCCGACCACCGCGACCGTCTGCCCGGCGGTCAGCGTCAGCGAGAAGCGCGGCAGCACCTCCCCGCCCGTGCGGTACGCGAACCGCACGTCCTCGAACACGACCTCGCGGCCCGGCCGTTCGCTCGCGCGCCCCGGAAGCGGCACCGGCGCGGACGGCTCGGGCACCGACGGCCTCTGCGCGAGCAGCCCCGCGATCTTCTCCAGCGAAGCCGCCGCCGACTGGTAGGCGTTGAGGAACATCCCGAGCCGGTCGATGGGGTCGTACAGGCGCCGCAGATACAGGACCGCGGCCGCGAGCACACCCAGCTCCAGCGAGCCGTCCGCCACCCGGTATGCGCCCCACAGCACGATGCAGGCCACGGCCGTGTTGGCCACCAGCCGGGAGCCGGTGACATAGCGGGCCATCTCCAGGAGCGCGTCACCGTTGGTCCGCGCGTGCCGGGTGTTCAGGACGCCGAACTCACCGTCGTTGACGGCCTCGCGGCGGAACGCGCGCACCGGCCGGATGCCGTTCATCGTCTCCGCGAACTTGACGATGACCGCGGCGATCGCGGTCGACCGGCGGCGGTAGATCCGGCCCGCCCGGCGCCGGTAGAGCCGCACAAGCCAGTACAGCGGCACCAGGGACGCCACCGCCACCGCTCCCATGCCGAGGTCCAGCCAGAGCAGCATCACGGAGATGTAGACGAACGACAGAATGACCGTGACCAGTTCCTGCAGGCCCTCGCTGAGCAGTTCCCGCAGCGACTCCACGTCCGTCGTGGAACGGGAGATCAGCCGGCCGGAGGTGTAGCGCTCGTGGAAGTCGACGCTCAGGGCCTGCGCGTGGCGGAAGATCCGGCCGCGCAGATCGAGCAGCACATCCTGGTTGACGCGGGCCGAGGCGGCGATGAACGCGTACTGGAGCGCGCCGCCGGCCGCGGCGGACAGCAGATAGCCGACCCCCACCGCGATCAGCGGGCCGTGGTCGCCGTGCCGGAAGGCCGGTACGGCACGGTCGATGGCGTACGCCACCAGCAGCGGGCCCACCTGCACGGCGGCCTGCTGGAGCAGGAGGAGGACACAGGTCACCAGGGTCCGGGCCCGCAGCGGGGCGAGCAGCGAACGCAGCAGCGCGGCCGTGGCGCCCGGGGGTGTGGGCAGGGCGTCACGGCCGAACGGGTCGTCGGAAGCGGCGGAGGGCGGGGCGGGCAGGCCCCTCTCGTCGTGCTCGTCGTGCTCGTCGTTCGGCGCGGCGGTCGTCTGCGCCGTCATCGGGCCTCCTCGCGGTCCTCGCCGTGCTCGGGGTCTCCGGACATCAGATGGGCGTACTCGGCATTGGTGTGCAGCAGCTCCTGGTGGGTGCCGACGGCGGCGATGCGGCCGCCGGAGAGGAGGGCGACACGGTCGGCGAGCAGGACCGTGGACGGGCGGTGCGCCACGACCAGCGCGGTCGTGCCGTCCAGCACCCGGCGCAGCGCCGCCTCCACCGCGGCCTCCGTGTGCACGTCCAGGGCGGACAGGGGGTCGTCCAGGACCAGGAACCGGGGCCTGCCGACGACCGCGCGGGCCAGGGCGAGGCGCTGCCGCTGGCCGCCGGAGAGACTGAGGCCCTGCTCGCCGACCTGCGTCCGGGTGCCCTGCGGGAGGGAGTACGCGAAGCCGGCCTGAGCGATGCCGAGGGCGCGCTCGAGGTCCTGCTCACCGGCCGTGTCCGAAGCCCCCATGAGGACGTTCTCGCCGACGGAGGCGGAGAAGAGTGTGGGTTCCTCGAAGGCGACGGCCACCTCGGAGCGCAGCTCCCGGCGGGACATGGCCGTGATGTCCCGGCCGTCCAGCGTGATGCGGCCCGAGATCGGCTCGTGGAGACGGGGGATGAGTGTGGTGAGCGTGGTCTTCCCGCTGCCGGTGGCACCGACCAGGGCCATGGTCTCGCCGGGGCGGATGTGCAGGTCGATGCGGTCGAGGACGGGGGGCGAGCCGGAGGGGGCGTCGGGGTAGCGGAACCGGACGCCCTGGAACCGGAGTCCGCTGTCCTCGGTCTCCGGTGACCGGTCGCCCGGACCCTCGGGTCCTTCCGACTCCGGCTTCTCGTCCATGACTTCGAAGAACCGATCCGTCGCCGTCGCCGCCTCCTGGCTCATCGCCAGCAGGAACCCGATCGAGTCGACGGGCCATCGCAGCGCGAGCGCCGTGGACAGGAAGGCCACCAGGGTGCCCGTGGAGAGGTCACCGTTCGCCACCCGCACGGTGCCCAGCACCAGTGCCGCACCGATCGCGACCTCCGGCAGGGTGACGATGACCGCCCAGATCGACGCGAGCAGCCGCGCCTTGGCCAGCTCGGTCCCGCGCAGCGTGCGGGACAGCTTCCCGAACGCCCGTGCCTGGCTGCGGTGGCGGCCGAACCCCTTGGTGATCCGGATGCCGAGCACGCTCTCCTCGACCACGGTCGTCAGATCGCCCATCTGGTCCTGTGCCCGTCGTGCCACCTCCGCGTACCGCCGCTCGAACACCGCGCACATGACCACCACGGGGATGCCGGGGACCAGGATGACCAGGCCGAGCGTTGTGTCCTGGGCCAGCATGATGATCACGCCCACGAGGATGGTCACCCCGTTGACCAGCAAGAACGTCAGTGGGAAGGCGAGGAACTGACGCAGCAGCATCAGATCCGTCGTACCCCGCGACAGCAGCTGTCCCGACGCCCAGCGGTCGTGGAAGGCGACCGGAAGGCGCTGGAGATGCCGGTACAGATCCGCGCGCATGTCGGCCTCGACGCGGGACAGCGGCCGCGCCACCAGCCACCGCCGTATCCCGAACAGCACCGCCTCGGCGATCCCGAGCAGCAGCACGTACAGCGCGCCGAGCCATACGCCCGCCGGGTCCCGGTCGGCCACCGGCCCGTCCACCAGCCACTTCAGGACCAGCGGGATCACCAGGCCGGCACAGGAGGCGACGATCGCGACGAACGCGGCGGCGAGAAGCCGCGTCCGCACCGGCCGCACATACGGCCACAGACGCAGCAGGGTACGGACGGCCGAGCGGTCTTCGGGCGTTACACGTTGTGTGGGCATCACTGGCGAGAGTACGGACCGGCACGGACAGTGCCCACCGGGTTTTGGCCGGACCCGGCTCCGCCGTAAGTCCTACGACCTGCGTGTTCGGGGTCGTACGACCCGTCGTCGCGGAGCCGGTCACGCCCTCGTCAGTCCGCCACCCGCAGCAGCAGCACCGCCCGTGCGGGCACCGTCACGGTCGAGCCGGCCGGATACGCCGTCTCCGGCGGGCGGCTCTGCTCCTCCCGGGAGGTGTCCACGACCAGCTCGTACCGCTGTGCCCAGGGCGGTCCCGGCAGCGCGAAGCCCACCGGCCGGTCCCCGGCGTGCAGGACCGCCAGGAAGCTGTCGTCGGCCACCGGCGCCCCCCGGGAGTCCCGGCCCGGTATGTCGCGGCCCGAGAGATACATGCCGAGGGTCGCCGCAGGCGCGTACCAGTCGGGTTCCGTCATCTCCTGCCCGCGCGCCGTGAACCACGCCAGGTCCCGCAGTCCGTCCGCCGAATGGGCCCGTCCGGAGAAGAACGCCCGCCGGCGCAGCACCGGGTGGCGGTGGCGCAGCGCGATCAGACGGGAGGTCAGCTCGAACAGCTCCCGCCAGCCCGGCTCCCGCAGCAGGCCCCAGTCCACCCAGCCGGTCTCGTTGTCCTGGCAGTAGGCGTTGTTGTTGCCGCGCTGGGTGCGGCCCATCTCGTCGCCCGCCACCAGCATCGGCACGCCCGTCGACAGCAGCAGGGTGGTGAGGAGGTTCCGCAGCTGCCGCCGCCGCAGCGCCCGGATCGACTCGTCGTCCGTCTCCCCCTCCGCGCCGCAGTTCCAGGAGCGATTGTCGTCGGTGCCGTCGCGGTTGCCCTCTCCGTTGGCCTCGTTGTGCTTGCGCTCGTACGACACCAGGTCGCGCAGGGTGAAACCGTCGTGCGCGGTCACGAAGTTGACCGAGGCGTACGGGCGGCGGCCACCCCAGGCGTACAGGTCGCTGGAACCCGACAGGCGGTACCCGAGGTCCCGCACGTCCGGCAGAGCACCCCGCCAGAAGTCCCGTACGGCATTGCGGTAGCGGTCGTTCCACTCTGTCCACAGGGGCGGGAAGGCGCCGACCTGGTAACCGCCCGAGCCCACGTCCCAGGGCTCCGCGATCAGCTTCACCCGGCGCAGCACCGGGTCCTGGGCGATCACGGCCAGGAACGGGGAGAGCATGTCGACGTCGTGCATGGACCTGGCCAGCGCCGCCGCCAGATCGAAGCGGAAGCCGTCCACCCCCATCTCGGTGACCCAGTACCGCAGGGAGTCGGTGATCAGCCGCAGCACGTGCGGCTGCACCACGTGCAGCGTGTTGCCGCAGCCCGTGTAGTCGGTGTAGCCGCGTCCGTCGGACCGGAGGCGGTAGTAGCCGCCGTTGTCGATGCCCTTCAGGGAGAGCGTCGGGCCCCGTTCGCCCGCCTCGGCCGTGTGGTTGTAGACCACGTCGAGGATCACCTCGATCCCGGCCGCGTGCAGGGCCCGTACCATCCGCTTGAACTCGCCGACCTGCTGGCCGGTCGTGCCCGAGGAGGCGTAGGCCGCGTGCGGGGCGAAGTAGCCGATCGAGTTGTAGCCCCAGTAGTTCCCCAGGCCTCGCCGCAGCAGATGGTCCTCGTCGGCGAACTGGTGCACGGGCAGCAGTTCCACGGCCGTCACACCGAGCCGCACCAGGTGGTCGATCGCCGCGGGGTGCGCCAGACCCGCGTAGGTGCCGCGCAGCTCGGGGGGGATGCCGGGGTGCAGCCGGGTGAAGCCGCGGACGTGCAGCTCGTAGATCACCGAGTCGGCCCACGGCGTCTTCGGCCGCCGGTCGTCCGACCAGTCGTCGTCATCGTGCACGACGACGCCCTTGGGGACGTACGGTGCCGAGTCCCGCTCGTCGCGCACGGTGTCCGCGACCCGCTGGTCGGGCCAGTCCCGCACATGCCCGTACACCTCCGGCGGCAGACGGAAGTCGCCGTCCACCGCCCGCGCGTACGGGTCGAGGAGAAGCTTCGCCGGGTTCCAGCGCGCGCCCGTCCACGGGTCCCAGCGGCCGTGCACCCGGTAGCCGTACCGCTGACCGGGCATCACGCCCGGCACGAATCCGTGCCAGATCTCGTGCGTCAGCTCGGTGAGCGCGACCCGTGTCTCCCGGCTCTCCGGGCCCCGCCCGTCGAACAGGCACAGCTCGACCGCCTCGGCGCCGCCGGCCCACAGCGCGAAGTTGGTGCCCACGGCCCCGTCCGGACCCGCGCGAAAGCGCGCCCCGAGCGGGGTGGGTGCCCCCGGCCACACCGGAACGGCCGGCACCGGGCGCCGCCTGCCGTTGAGCACGGCGGCCGGGCGGGCGGACCGTCCCCCGTTCGCCCGCTCCCTCTGCACTGCCTCCTGCTCGGCTGCGCTCGACACCGTTCAGCCTCCCGCGGCTCGTCGCGGCGACACGGGAAAAGGGCGCGCGGCATCCCGCCCTTTTCTGGCCTGCCCGCCTTCGGGGCGCCTCGGCCGGTGCCGGGAGGCCGGCCGTGCGGGACCCTCGGGCCCGCGCACGCTCGGTCGTCCGGCACGGGTGCGCCCCTGCGGCTCACGGGCGCGGCTTCCCGTCGCGTCGTCCTCCCCACTGTTCTGCCCAGAGCGTGGCTCGCACTCACGTTTCCCCAGGAGGCCTGGGTCGTTGGGCTCGGCGTGATGCACGTACAGACGCACGCGCGGCGCGCGGCAGCCGCCCTGGCCGCCGCACTGACCTGGGCGGCCCTCGTGGCCGGCTGCACCTCCCAGGAAGCCGACGACACGCTCGACAAGCCGCCGGCGCCCGAGGACGTCATCCGCGTCTCCCCGGACGACGGCAGCACAGCCGTGGGCCCCGGCCGGCGGCTGCAAGTGAGCGTGGCGCACGGCCGGCTGGAGTCGGTGACCGTCGTCAGGTCGCAGGACGCGCAGGACTCCCCGGTGCCCGGCCACCTCTCCGCCGACGGCAGGGTCTGGCAGCCCGACGACGACCGTCTCGCCCTCGCCGCCCGCTACACGGTCGACGCGGTGGCCCACGACGGCCGCGGCCGCCGCTCGGCCCGGCACGCCACGTTCACCACGTTCGTCCCCGGCCGGCGGTTCATCGCGTACGTCACCCCCGAGAACCGTTCCACGGTGGGCACCGGGATGATCGTCTCCCTCGAGTTCAACCGGGAGATCGCGCGCCGGGCCGCCGTCGAGCGCGCGATCCGGGTGACCGCACGACCGCCCGTGGAGATCCGCCCGCACTGGTTCGGCAGGGACCGTCTCGACTTCCGGCCCCGGGACTACTGGAGACCCGGCACCCGGGTCTCCGTCTCACTGCGGCTGCGGGACCTGGAGGGCGCGCCCGGGGTCTACGGCCTCCAGTACAAGACGTTCTCGTTCACCGTCGGCCGCAGCCAGGTCTCGCTCGTCGACGCGGCCGCGCACACGATGCAGGTCCGCCGCGCGGGCGGGCTGATCGCCACCGTGCCGATCACCGCGGGCGCCCCGAAGACCACCACGTACAACGGGAAGATGGTGGTCATGGAGATGCTGGAGGTCACCCGTATGGACGGCCGCACGGTCGGGTTCGGCGGCGAGTACGACATCCCCGACGTCCCGCACGCCCTGCGCCTGACCGACTCCGGCACCTTCCTGCACGGCAACTACTGGGCGCCGGGCGCTCCCGGCCACGTCAACGTCAGCCACGGCTGCGTGGGCCTCCGGGACGTCAAGGGCGGCGGCCCGAACACCCCTGCGGGCTGGTTCTTCCACCGCAGCCTCGTGGGGGATGTGATCGAGGTCGTGCACAGCGACGACAAGAAGGTCGCTCCCGACAACGGGCTCGGCGGCTGGAACATGAGCTGGCAGGAGTGGAAGGCAGGCGGTGCGGCGCAGTAACCCGGAAGGGGGCGCGGGGGTTCGCGGGGGTGCGCGTCCGGCGGCCCGTCATGCGCCTTGGCGCACCCGAGGTTGGGACTGAACAGTGACAATCGCGGGGAGTCATCCGGCCGGGGGGTGTGATTAATTTGCGCAATGCGCGCGCGGTCGCGCTGGAGTGAGGGGTGCGGGCCTGGATCAGGCCGTGCGAGGGGAGACGGAACGTGAGCGGGCGACCGATATCGGGGGCGTCGGTTGGTGCGGGGACGCGGAGACGCAAGGGATTCACGGCACTGATACTCGGTGCCGTCCTGCTGACCGCCACCGCGTGCGGCGGGGGAGGGAATTCGGGTGCGGGGGCCGGTGACGGCAAGGGCCACGACCCGGGCAAGACCGGGAGCAAGCAGTCGCAGGCCGTCGTCACCATCGCGCCGAAGAACGGCGCCGGGGCCGTGGACACCGCCGGTGCCCTGAAGGTGACGGCCGCCAAGGGCAAGCTGACCGAGGTCAGGGTCGAGGACGCCAAGGGCCGTGCGGTCGCCGGGACGATATCCGGCTCGGGCACCGCCTGGACGCCCTCGACCCATCTGGCCGCGGCCACGACGTACAAGGTCCACGCGGTCGCCAAGGACTCCGCGGGACTCACGTCCGCCGAGGAGTCCTCGTTCACCACGCTCACCCCGAAGAACACCTTCGTCGGCATCTACCGGCCCGACGACGGCACCACCGTCGGCGTCGGCATGCCGTTCTCGATCCGCTTCACCCGGGGCATCACCCACCCGGCGGACGTCGAGAGGGCCATCACCGTCAAGACCGAGCCGGCCGTCGAGGTCCGCGGCCACTGGTTCGGCAACGACCGCCTCGACTTCCGGCCCGAGCACTACTGGAAGGCCGGCACCAAGGTCACCGTGAACCTCAACCTCGACGGCGTCGAGGGCCGGCCCGGCGTGTACGGCAAGCAGACCAAGACCGTGCGCTTCACCATCGGCCGCAGCCAGGTCTCCACCGTCGACGCCAAGACCCACAAGATGGTCGTCAAGCGTGACGGCAAGGTCCTCAAGACCCTCGCGGTCACCACCGGCAAGCCGGGCTACGACACCTGGAACGGCCAGATGGTCATCAGCGAGCGCCTCGTCGTGACCCGGATGAACGGCGAGACCGTCGGCTACGGCGGCGAGTACGACATCAAGGACGTGCCCCACGCCCAGCGCCTGACCGACTCCGGCACCTTCATCCACGGCAACTACTGGGGCGGCGACGCCTTCGGCAACTACAACGCGAGCCACGGCTGCGTCGGCCTGCGCGACGTGCGCGGCGGCTACGACAAGTCCGTCTCGGCCGCCTGGTTCTACGACAACTCGATGATCGGTGACGTCGTCGTCGTGAAGCGCTCGCACGACCGGACGGTCGCGCCCGACAACGGGCTCAACGGCTGGAACATGCCCTGGGACGAGTGGATCAAGTAACAGCTTCTTCCGGCCGGGCCCGGTGTGCCGCTGTGAGCGAGCACACCGGGCCCGGCGGCGTTAGTGCCCGTTAACCTTCCTGGCATGACTGTGCATCTCGAAGTCGCCGAGGGCGTGGGCACCCTCCGTCTGGAGCGCCCGCCGATGAACGCGCTGGACGTCGCCACCCAGGACCGGATCAAGGAACTCGCCGAGGAGGCCACGCGCCGCGAGGACGTGCGCGCCGTGGTCCTCTACGGCGGGGAGAAGGTGTTCGCGGCGGGCGCGGACATCAAGGAGATGCAGGGCATGGACCACACCGCGATGGTGCTGCGCTCCCGCTCCCTGCAGGACTCCTTCACCGCCGTGGCCCGCATCCCCAAGCCGGTCGTCGCCGCCGTCACCGGCTACGCCCTGGGCGGGGGCTGCGAGCTGGCGCTCTGCGCGGACTACCGCATCGCCGCCGAGAACGCGAAGCTGGGGCAGCCGGAGATCCTGCTCGGCCTGATCCCCGGGGCGGGCGGCACCCAGCGGCTGGCGCGCCTGATCGGCCCGTCCAGGGCCAAGGACCTCATCTTCACCGGGCGGATGGTGAAGGCCGACGAGGCGCTGTCGCTGGGCCTCGTCGACCGGGTGGTCCCGGCCGAGGAGGTGTACACCGAGGCGCACGCCTGGGCCGCCAGGCTCGCCCAGGGGCCGGCGATCGCGCTGCGCGCCGCGAAGGAGGCCGTCGACACGGGTCTGGAGACGGACATCGAGACCGGTCTCGCGGTGGAACGGAACTGGTTCGCGGGGCTGTTCGCGACCGAGGACCGGGAGCGCGGGATGCGCAGCTTCGTGGAAGAGGGGCCGGGCAAGGCGAAGTTCGTCTGATCGCGGTCGCGAAGCGCGCGGTTCCGGGTGGACCTGAGAATTGTTCAGGAAATCACGCTGATCCACTTGCAGTTGACGCGGCGTCTTACCCGGTGTCCCCCGAAGGGGCGGATTATGACAGCCTTAAGGCAACCTTAAGGCTGTCTCGCCCCAGGCGCGTGGCCCTTGCCGCCAACTGAGCTGTTTTCGCAGGTTGGTTGGTGTGTCAAGGGCCTCAAGTTGCGTCTGACATATGTCAATCGAATCGTGTGGAATGTGTGGTTCCGGGGGGCGTGTTCCGCCGTAACGCCCCCCGGTGGCCCCTGGACGGCCATGATGGGGCCATGGCGGGGCTGGAGGGTTTCGAACAGCCGCGGCGGCACGCGAGTGCGACCGCGGCACGCTGGTCACCTGCGGTCGAGGACGAACGGGCGCTGAAGGCGGTGGAGTTGTTCGGCAACCCCGCCGAGGCGGAGGTCCCGCTGCCGTCCCGCCCCGAATCCGCGGCCATCGCGCGCCGCCTCGCCCAGGTCGTGGTCCTGCGTCACTGGGGGCACTCCCCGAGGATGGCCGAGGACGCGGTGCTGCTCGTCTCCGAACTCGTCGGCAACGCCGTACGGCACACCGGTGCCCGCGTCTTCGGGTTACGTATGCGACGTCGCCGGGGCTGGATCCGCGTCGAGATCCGCGACCCCTCCCGCGGACTGCCCTGTCTGATGCCGGTGCAGGACATGGACGTGAGCGGCCGCGGCCTCTTCCTCGTCGACAAGCTCGCCGACCGCTGGGGCGTCGACCTGCTGCCGCGCGGCAAGACGACCTGGTTCGAGATGCGCGCGGCCGACCGCTGACTGCACGCCCGGAACCGCCGGCAGGCGTGCGCCCGTACGGCGAAAACCCCCACCGCCCGGCGGCCGGGTTTCCTCCGGAGCACCGCACGGAGCCGGAGTCTGCGGGCAGTTCGTCCGATCATGTGCCGGTACGACCCGCGCTTCCACCGGACGGGCCAATCGCCGCTTTGGACACAGTCTGGCCCTTAAATGGGAGAGTGACCACGCCCGTCCCTCCCCCTCCCTCGGACCCCGCCGTCCCGGACCCCGCCCCACGGGACCGTGCGACGGGCACCCCGCGCCCGGTGCCAGACCGTCGCTCGGCGCTGCGAGCGGGCGCGGGGTTCGTCGTCGGCACGATCGCCACCGCCTGTTCCCCCGGCCCCACCGTCGTCCACCCGTCGGCCCTCCCGGCCCGGACCACCGACAGGCGCTCCGCCGGGGCCGGCATCCAGGCGCCCCCGCCCCGCGCCCTTCCCGGCCAGCCCGACCAGATCTCCCACGGTCCCCGCGACCGCCCCCGGGTGGCCCTCACCTTCCACGGGCAGGGCGACCCCTCCATCGCCACGACGATCCTCGACACGGCCGAGCACGCGGGCGCGAGGATCACCGTGCTCGCGGTCGGCTCCTGGCTGGACGAGCACCCCGACATCACCCGCCGGATCCTCAGGGGCGGTCATGACCTCGGCAACCACACCCAGCGCCACCTCGACATCAACACCATGCCCGAGGCGGACGCCCGCGCCGAGATCCAGGAGTGCGCGGACCGGCTGCGGCGGCTCACCGGTTCCATCGGCACCTGGTTCCGCCCCTCGCGGGCGCGCCGCGCGACGCCGCTCGTCTCGCGGCTGGCCCGCGACGTCGGCTACCCGCACGTCCTGTCGTACGACGTCGACTCGCTCGACTACACCTCGCCCGGCGCCTCGGCCGTCACCCGCAAGATCGCCGACGAGGTCCGCAACGGGTCCGTGGTGAGCCTGCACTTCGGGTACGCGGACACGGTCGTCGCCCTTCCCGCCCTCCTCCACGCACTCGACCGCCGCGGCCTCTCCGCGGTGACCACCACGGAGCTGTTGAGCTGATGCCCCTCTCGACCGTCACGCGCGTACTGATCGCCGGCGCCGCCCTCGTCGCGCTCGCCGGGTGCAGCAGCGGATCCCCCCACAAGGACCGGAGCCACGGTTCCAAGGCCCCGGACCGCCGTTCCCAGCAGCAGAGCGCCGTACAGGTCCTGCCGGGCATGCCGCCCGTGCTGGACGGGAACGACATCTACACGGCCGACCGGCCGGGCCGGCTCTCCGAGGTGGTCAGGAAGTTCCCGTCCCGGGTCTATGTGCCCAACACCAACAGCGACACCGTGACCGTCATCGACCCGAAGACGTACAAGGTCATCGACACGATCCAGGTCGGCCGGCAGCCCCAGCACGTCGTGCCGTCCTGGGACCTGAAGACCCTGTGGGTCAACAACGACCTGGGCAACTCCCTCACCCCCATCGACCCGAAGACCGGCGAGGCCGGCCGGCCGGTCGCCGTGCACGATCCGTACAACCTGTACTTCACCCCGGACGGCAAGTACGCGGTCGTGATGGCTTCCAAGGACCGCCAACTGGTCTTCCGCGACGCGCACACCATGAAGGTGGCCAAGACCCTTCCGGTGAGCTGTTACGGCGTCAACCACGCCGACTTCTCGGCCGACGGCCGCTACTTCATCGTCTCCTGCGAGTTCAGCGGCGAGCTGCTCAAGGTCGACACCGCGAAGATGGAGGTCGCCGGCCAGCAGAAGCTGCCGTTCCACGGTGCGATGCCGCAGGACGTGAAGATCTCCCCGGACGGCAGGACGTTCTACGTCGCCGACATGGTGGCCGACGGAGTGTGGGTCCTGAACGGCGACACCTTCGCCAAGCCGTCCTTCCTCGCCACGGGGAAGGGCGCGCACGGCCTCTACGTCGGCCGCGACTCCCGCGAGATGTACATCTCCAACCGCGGCGAGGGCACCATCTCCGTCTTCGACTTCCCGAAGAACAAGCTCACCGCCAAGTGGCGCCTGCCGGGAGGCGGCAGCCCCGACATGGGCGGCGTCTCCACGGACGGCACCGTGCTGTGGCTGTCCGGCCGGTACAACTCCGTGGTGTACGCCATCGACACGCGGACCGGGAAGCAGCTCGCCCGGATCAAGGTGGGCAGCGGTCCGCACGGCCTCGCGGTCTATCCGCAGCCCGGCCGCTACTCGCTGGGGCACACGGGCGTCTTCCGCTGACGCGTCTGCCGGACCCCGGCCGGCTCACAGGGAGGAGTCCGCCCGGGTGGCCGCCGGGCTGGGGGCGCGGGGGTGCCGTTAATCTGACCTCCGTCAGTAGGACGGCCGTACGACGGCAAAGGCACCAAGAAGGGGCGGATCGGTGGCGGACATCGAGGAAGCACGCAGGCAGTTCGAACGGATCGACGCGGACGGTGACGGATTCATCACCGCCGCCGAGTTCAAGTCCGCGCTGGCCCAGGGGGGCGACTGGAACGTCACCGAGGCGGTGGCCGAGGCCGTCATCAGGACCCGCGACCTCAACGGCGACAAGGTTCTGTCGTTCGACGAGTTCTGGACGTACCTGAACAAGTGAGCCCATGACGAAGGGGCGCCCGCCCGGTGAGGGACGGGAGCCCCCTCGTCGGCCATAAGGCGCACACGGGTGGAATAGTCCGGAGCGTCCCGGGGTTGGTGCTGCCCACGAACACCGTGCAAGGACACCGACCCCCGGAAGGGCGACACGAGTGATGAAGATCGGCATCATCGGGGCGGGCAACATCGGCGGCAACCTCACCCGGCGGCTCACCGCCCTCGGGCACGACGTCTCCGTCGCCAACTCCCGTGGTCCCCACACGCTCACCGCACTGGCCGAGGAGACGGGCGCGACCCCCGTCACGGTCGAGGACGCGGCACGCGGCGCCGAAGTCGTCGTGATCACGATTCCCGTCAAGGCGGTACCGGACCTGCCGTCCGGGCTGCTGGACGGCGCCGCCGAGGGCGTCGCCGTGATCGACACCGGCAACTACTACCCCAGGGAGCGGGACGGGCGGATCGCGGCGATCGAGGACGAGGGCCTCACCGAGAGCCGCTGGACCGAACGGCAGATCGGCCACCCCGTGATCAAGGCGTTCAACGGCACCTACGCCCAGGACCTCCTGGACGGCCCCCGCCCGGCCGGCGACCCCGACCGGATGGCGCTCCCGGTCGCGGGCGACGACGAGGCGGCGAAGCGCACGGTGCGGGCCCTGGTCGACGAGCTGGGCTTCGACACGGTCGACGCCGGCGGCATCGACGACTCCTGGCGCCAGCAGCCCGCCACCCCCGTGTACGGCCTGCGGGCCGGCGCCGGCGCCGTCACCAAGGCCCTCGCGGAGGCGTCCCCCGAGCGCACCCCCGAGTTCCGCGGGTAAGGGCCGCCGCCGCCCGAGGCCGGGCAGGAAGACCTCGGCACCCCGGCCCCGTCGGGTATCCCGCCGCCCCCGTTCGCCGGGCCCGCCCGGACGTCAGCCCTGCCAGATCCCGGTCACGGACGCGGCGGCCGCGACTCCCCGGGTGTGGCCCGCGCGGGCGGCGGCCGGGCGGCGCGAGTCGTCCGCCGGGTTGCGGCCCATCGCCCGCCGCGCGGCACGGTCCGGCGAGAGCAGGACGACGCGCGTCCCGTCGGCGGACAGTTCGTCGGCCTCCCGCGAGGCGTTCGGATGCGGGCCGACCGCGCGGGGGACCGGTACGACCGCCGGCACCCGCCGGCACCCGCCGGCACCCGACGGCAGCCGCGGGCCAGTCGGAGGTCGGCGGTCGAACGTGAGCCGCCGTCCATCCATCGACGGCCCGCGACCGTGACCGGCGGCCACACCACGGGGCGGGCTGCGCGCACGCCCCGCCGTACCCCGCCTGCCCGCGCCCCCGCTCACCGCCGCCGAGCTGGGCGAGGTGCTGCTCGATCCGGAGCCGCACAGGCGGTTGTGAGGGAACACGAGCGGTTCAGGCGCTCGTGGCCCACTCCCGCAGGGCGGCCTTGCTGGTGAAATTCGCGACGTCCTTGTCCACGGGGTCGGAGGTGTACTGGTGGAAGCGCCACGCCGCCTTGATGCGCGGCTTGCCCGCCGTGACGTAGTCGGCGATCCACAGGCCGTCCCCGGCGTAGGAGGTGGTGTCGATGGTGAGCCAGAAGTTGCGGCTGGCGTAGAGGACGACGCGGTTGTCCGGCCGGAGCCGCTTCACCTGGCGGATGAAGGCGTCCTTCTCCGCGGTGCTCGCGTGCGTGCCGTCGCCGGTCGTCTCCCAGTCCACGGCCAGTACGTCGCCCGCTTTCTCCGGGGCCTTTGCGACGAAGTACTCGGCCTGGGCCGCGATGTTCCCGGGCCACAGGAAGTGGTAGAAGCCGACCACGCAGCCGGCGTCCCGGGCCGTCTTGGTCTGGGCGGTGAGCTTGGGGTTCACATACGAACGCCCCTCCGTCGCCTTGATGAAGACGAAGGAGAGGCCGTCCGTGTCGTAGGCGGATGACTGGTACGCGCTGACGTCGATGCCTCGCAGCATGGGGGCTCCCTGAAGTGCTCGTGGGGCAGGGATCGCTGCCTGGTTCACCCTGGTACCGGTGGTATGCCCCCTGAGGGGGCCTGTCAGCCGCGCTCGGCCACCGAACCGAGAACCGAGGCCGATTTGGCCGCCCAGTCGGAGGTGATCACACTCGCGTGACGCCCGGCCAGCAGCGAGAGCCGTGCCGCCACTTCCGCGTCCGTCGGGTTCGTGGACGAGATCGCCGGCGAGACGCCGGCCGCGTCCGTCATGATCAGGAAGTAGTGGTCGGTGTCGTACCAGGCGGTGTCGTAGCCGTTGTTGACATACGCCGCCGCGTCCCCGTCGAAGAACACGAACCACGGGCGGATCGAGGCGTCGTAGCGGCCGGCACGCGGATCGCCGGAAGAGGCGCCCAGAACGGCCGGGAACGCCTCGGCCTTGGAGATGTTCCCGGATGCGTACAGGTCGCGCAGGTGGTCGCCGTACTCCCGGTCCGTCCAGTAGTGGTCGAACGGGTTGGCCTGCTCCACCGTGCCGGGGATCAGCTCGAAGAGGAACTTGCCCTTGAGGGAGTCGCGGGAGGGCCAGGCGTTGGCCTTGGCGGCCGCGTCCAGGGAGGAGTACGTCCCGCCCATCAGGTCGGACGGCTTGTAGACGCTGCTGCCCAGCTTCTGCGACACCAGAGTGTCGAACTCGTCCGGGCCGAGGCCCGCGTTGTTGTTGAAGCCGACCTTCATCTCGACCTTGAAAACGATCGGCGGGTGGTCGGGGTGGAGCTGGTTCCAGGCCGCGATGTTGTCCAGACAGCTGCCGAGATCCTGGTCGCGGCTCTTGCTGTACAGCTCGCCCGGCGTCTTCGCGGCCTCGCAGTTGTTGTTGTTGCCCAGCGGGTTGCTGTGGCTCACTCGCCACCGCTTGGTCAGGCTGTCGACGTAGACGTCCAGCTCCAGCAGTGACGCGCCGGAGTCCAACGCCTGTGCGAAGTACGTGTACTTGGCCTTGTCGTAGGCGTTGTGCGTCCCGATCGTGGTCGCGTCGGTGAATGTGGGCGTCGCCGCATGGGCGGTGCTCCCTGCTGCCGTCACCATCGCGGCGGCACCCAGCAGTGCCGCCACCCGTCTCATCACTCGCACATCAACTCCCCTTCTGCCGAACCGAGTTGGCGGAAGCCTAGAAGGGGCGGATTACTGCACGGTAGCCCCGGGGGGAACAACGGCCCCGGGGCGGCCCGGGGCCGTGGACGGCACCGCGGCCGTCCGCGTACGGGCCGATGTGTGCACAGCACCTTGCGGGTCGCCGAAGGGCGAGGGGCGCCATGTCTCCCTGAGCCGCCGTCCGGCCAAAGACGCGGCTCCGGGCCTTCGTGGACCGTCGAGGAGTCCGGCCGGCTCATAACCTCCCTGATCAGACCGGGTTTCGAGGTCCGGTGTCGGTCGTCCGGCGCCCACCGGGCAACCTTGGATTTCTGTCTGCTTCCCGGATGGCGGCAACCCGTCGTTCACTGGCCCGTTGTCGTAGGACGGCTTGCTGAGGGCGAAGTTATCGAGACAACTTTTGCTCACCCGGGTATCGCCGTGGCGGCACCCGGGAGCGGAGAGGACCCAACACCGTGCCAGCCCTCTCACAGGCCGCCACGTCCGGGAGCAGCATCGCGATCGCCTCCCCGGCACCCCCGCAGCGCGGCGACAGACCGGCCTTCACCTGGGCGGCGGACGCGCCCGACGCCAGGAACCGGATCGGCGTCTACCCCGCCGACCGGCTGCCCGGCAGCGGCGGCAGCTCCCTGGTGTGGACGTATGTGCCCGGCGCGTCCGGGCAGACCACCCTCGACACCTCCGGCCTGAGCGGCGGCCCGTACATCGCGTATCTGCCAAGGACGGCTACGGCGTCCTCGCCAAGACGGAGCCGTTCGGCTTCTCCGGCGCCCCCGTCGGCGACCCGGTCGAGCTGAGGACCCCCGCCCCGCACGAGGGCGACAGGCTCTCCTTCCACTGGACGAGGGACGCACCCGACGCGAAGAACCGGATCGGTGTGTACGACGGCGACCGGCAGCCGGGCCACGCCTGGCTGGAGCTGGAGCTGCGGAACGCCGGCGGCACCGAGGTGGCGTTCACGATCACGCCGAACGACTTCGCCGGTGAGGAGCGCACCGTGTGGGTCGGCACGGGCGAGCGCACCCGGCTGACCTGGCGCACCGACGAGGGCCGGTACGACGTCACGGTCACCGCCGCCACCGGCACCCGCTGCGCCCAGCGGTACGAGGGCACCGTGCACGCGGCACAGCACCCCACGAGACCGGCCGCGGGCCACTGCCCACGGCCGGTCGGAGCTGCCGGTCGACCGGATCGCCGCGGACCGCAACGGGTCCCCCGAACAGACGCCCCCCGGTCGTTACCGAAGCCATTGAGCCGTTCGAAGGAGTCGAGGCAGCGAGACAGTCAGGAGCGTGACGGACCGTCAGCTGCTTGTTCGCCTGCTCTCAGCGTGGTTCCGAGTGGGGACAGGGCCGACGCCCAGGCCCTTCCCCGGTATCAATGGCCCATACAAGGGAGAGTTACGGATATATCCGCGCTTTGTAACGCGAATCGTTTCCTTGGCCTGGTGTCGCCGTGGGGAGCCACCGTGTGGGGTCTCGGCACCGAGCCGGGAATTTGGGATTGCACGTCCGCCCCGACCGGGGTCGGTGTGCACGAACGTGAGGTGACAGATTCATGTCTGTTTCTCGTACGGCGGTTCGCCTGATCGCCATCTGTGTGGCTTCGGGCGCACTCGTCGGCGCGGCCGCCATGCCGGCCCTGGCCGCCGGAGCCGGCGATGACCGCGACAACAGCAGGGGTCACTCGCTCAGCCACAGGAGCGACCACGACGGTCCCTTCGGCGACCGGGACCGGGGCTGGCACCGGGGCTGGGAGCGGGGCTGGGAGCGTAACAGGGGCTGGCACCGGGGCTGGGAGCGGAACCGGGGCTGGCACCGGGGCCAGGACGGGCGCCACGGCTGGTACGGCGACCGGTACCGGGATCACGACCGCTACTTCGGCCACCACTAGCCTGCCTCGGAGGCCGTGCTGTGATGCGGAGGCCCACACCTGCCGCCCGTCGTCATAGCCGCCACGGCCGCTGTACCCAGCCGGAGGGCCGAAGACCGTTCCTTGCGGTCTTCGGCCCTCCGGCCACGTGTCGCACCGTGCGGTCGTCGCCCGGCCACCGCACCGCCAACGTCCATTCCGCCATGTGGACAGGGAAGGCCCTGACAGCGCCGAAAGAAGTAACGCGCTGGTCAGGGCCTGCTTCCTAGCATTCGATGATGTTCACCGCAAGCCCGCCCCGGGCCGTCTCCTTGTACTTCACGCTCATGTCGGCGCCGGTCTCCTTCATCGTCTTGATGACCTTGTCCAGGGAGACCTTGTGCGAGCCGTCGCCGCGCATCGCCATGCGGGCCGCCGTGACGGCCTTGACCGCCGCCATGCCGTTGCGCTCGATGCACGGGATCTGGACCAGACCGCCGACCGGGTCGCAGGTCAGGCCGAGGTTGTGCTCCATGCCGATCTCGGCCGCGTTCTCCACCTGCTCGGGAGTGCCGCCCAGCACCTCCGCCAGCGCGCCCGCCGCCATCGAGCAGGCCGAGCCGACCTCGCCCTGGCAGCCGACCTCCGCGCCGGAGATGGACGCGTTCTCCTTGAACAGCATGCCGATCGCGCCCGCGGCGAGCAGGAAGCGGACCACCCCGTCCTCGTCCGCGCCGGGCACGAAGTTGATGTAGTAGTGCAGCACCGCCGGGATGATGCCCGCGGCACCGTTCGTCGGGGCCGTGACCACCCGGCCGCCCGCCGCGTTCTCCTCGTTCACCGCCATCGCGTAGAGGGTGATCCACTCCATCGCGTGGGCCAGCGCGTCGCCCTCGGCGCGCAGCTGGCGCGCGGTGACGGCCGCGCGGCGGCGCACCTTGAGGCCGCCCGGCAGGATGCCCTCACGGGACAGGCCGCGTGCCACGCATCCCTGCATGACCCGCCAGATCTCCAGCAGGCCCTCGCGGATCTCCTCCTCCGTCCGCCAGGCCCGCTCGTTCTCCAGCATCAGCGAGGAGATCGACAGACCCGTCTCCTTCGTCAGGCGCAGCAGCTCGTCCCCGGTGCGGAAGGGGTACTTCAGGACCGTGTCGTCGAGCTTGATGCGGTCCGCGCCGACGGCGTCCTCGTCGACGACGAAGCCGCCGCCCACCGAGTAGTAGGTCTTGGTGAGCAGCTCGGCATCCGAGGCGTCGTACGCCCACAGGGTCATGCCGTTCGCGTGGTAGGGGAGCGCCTTGCGGCGGTGCAGCACCAGGTCGTCGTCGAAGGAGAACGCGACCTCGTGCCGGTCGAGCAGCCGGAGACGGCCGGACTCCTTGATGTCCTCCACCCGCTGGTCGGCGCCCTCCACGTCCACCGTGCGCGGCGAGGAGCCCTCCAGCCCGAGCAGGACCGCCTTGGGCGTGCCGTGGCCGTGGCCCGTGGCGCCGAGGGAGCCGTACAGCTCCGCGCGCACGGACGCGACCGATTCCAGCCGGCCCTCGTTTTCCAGGCGGCGGGCGAACATGCGCGCCGCGCGCATCGGGCCGACCGTGTGGGAGCTGGACGGGCCGATGCCGATCGAGAACAGGTCGAAGACCGATATGGCCACGGTGACTCCTCAATTACGGGGTGGTGCAGGGGCCGACCCGGCACCGCGCACACTCCAGTGTGCGCGGTGCCGGCCGGTAGGTGACTTACTTGCCGAGACCCGGGTACAGCGGGTGCTTGTCGGCCAGGGCCTTCACCCGGGCCTTCAGCGCCTCGGCGTCGTACGACGGCTTCAGCGCCTCGGCGATGACGTCCGCGACCTCGGCGAAGTCCTCGGCCGTGAAGCCGCGGGTGGCCAGGGCGGGCGTGCCGATCCGAAGGCCCGAGGTGACCATCGGCGGGCGCGGGTCGTTCGGGATCGCGTTGCGGTTCACCGTGATGCCGACCTCGTGGAGGCGGTCCTCGGCCTGCTGCCCGTCCAGCTCGGAGTCGCGCAGGTCGACCAGGACGAGGTGCACGTCGGTGCCGCCGGACAGGACGTCCACGCCCACGGCCCTGACGTCGTCCTCGACCAGGCGCTCGGCCAGGATGCGGGCGCCCTCCAGCGTCCGCCGCTGCCGCTCCTCGAAGTCCTCGCTCGCCGCGACCTTGAAGGCGACAGCCTTGGCGGCGATCACGTGCTCCAGAGGACCGCCCTGCTGGCCCGGGAAGACCGCGGAGTTGATCTTCTTGGCCAGCTCGGCCGTCGACAGGATCACGCCGCCGCGCGGGCCGCCCAGCGTCTTGTGGGTGGTGGTGGTGACCACATGGGCGTGCGGGACCGGGTTCGGGTGCAGGCCCGCCGCCACCAGACCTGCGAAGTGCGCCATGTCGACCATGAGGTACGCGCCGACCTCGTCCGCGATCCGGCGGAACGCGGCGAAGTCCAGCTGCCGCGGGTAGGCCGACCAGCCCGCGACGATCAGCTTCGGCCGGCTCTCCTTGGCGAGGCGCTCGACCTCGTCCATGTCGACGGTGCCGTCGTCGCCCACGTGGTACGCGACCACGTTGTAGAGCTTGCCGGAGAAGTTGATCTTCATGCCGTGGGTCAGATGGCCGCCGTGCGCCAGGTTCAGACCCATGATCGTGTCGCCGGGCTGGAGCAGCGCGAACATCGCCGCCGCGTTGGCCTGCGCGCCCGAGTGCGGCTGCACATTGGCGTGCTCGGCGCCGAAGAGCGCCTTGACGCGGTCGATGGCGATCTGCTCGACCACGTCGACGTGCTCGCAGCCGCCGTAGTAGCGGCGGCCCGGGTAGCCCTCGGCGTACTTGTTGGTGAGGACCGAGCCCTGGGCCTCCATGACCGCGACCGGGGCGAAGTTCTCCGAGGCGATCATCTCGAGGGTGGACTGCTGGCGGTGCAGCTCGGCGTCGACGGCGGCGGCGACGTCAGGGTCGAGCTCGTGCAGGGGTGTGTTCAGAAGCGACATGGATGCGGTTCCTCAGCTGCCGGAGAACTCGGTGTACTCGTCCGCGGTGAGCAGGTCGGCGGGCTCCTTCGACACGCGCACCCGGAACAGCCAGCCGTCCTCGAACGGGGCGGTGTTCACCAGGGACGGGTCGTTCACCACGTCCTCGTTGACCTCCGTGACCTCGCCGGAGACCGGGGAGTAGAGGTCGCTGACCGACTTGGTCGACTCCAGCTCGCCGCAGGTCTCGCCCGCGCTCACCGTGTCACCGACCTCCGGAAGCTGGACGAACACGACGTCGCCGAGCGCGTTGGCCGCGTGCTCCGTGATGCCGACCGTCGAGACGCCGTCCTCGGCGGCCGACAGCCACTCGTGCTCCTTGCTGTAGCGCAGCTGCTGGGGGTTGCTCATGGCCTGAATTCTCCTGTACGCGGGGGAGTGATGGTGAAGGGGGGAGTGCTGAGGACGCGCGTGAGCAGGGCGGACGGGTGCGGTGTCCGTCCGGCCCGGGCCCAGTGTCTACTTCTGGCGCTTGTAGAACGGCAGCGCCACGACCGCGTACGGCTCATGGCTGCCCCGGATGTCCACCGCGACCCCGGCCGTGCCGGGCGCGGAGTGCGCGGCGTCGACGTACGCCATCGCGATCGGCCTGCCCAGCGTGGGCGAGGGAGCGCCGGAGGTGACCTCGCCGATCACCTCGCCGCCGGCGACGACGGCGTACCCGGCCCTCGGCACACGCCGGCCCTCGGCCACCAGCCCGACCAGGACGCGCGGCGGGTTCTGCGCCGCGCGCTCGGCGGCCTCGAGGAGCGCGGTGCGCCCCACGAAGTCGCCCTCCTTCTCGAACTTCACGACCCGGCCGAGCCCGGCGTCGAAGGGGGTCAGCGAGGTGGTCAGCTCGTGCCCGTACAGCGGCATGCCCGCCTCCAGGCGGAGCGTGTCCCGGCAGGACAGGCCGCAGGGGATCAGGCCGGCCGGCGTGCCCGCCTCGGTCAGCGCCTGCCACAGCTTCTCGGCGCGCTCGGGGGCGACGAACAGCTCGAAGCCGTCCTCGCCGGTGTAGCCGGTGCGGGCGATGAGGGCCGGGACGCCGGCGACCGTGCCGGGCAGGCCCGCGTAGTACTTCAGGCCGTCCAGGTCGGCGTCGGTCAGGGACTTCAGGATGCGGGGGGACTCGGGGCCCTGGACGGCGATCAGCGCGTAGGCGTCCCGGTCGTCGCGCACCTCGGCGTCGAAGCCGGCGGAACGCTCCACGAGCGCGTCGAGCACCACCTGGGCGTTGGAGGCGTTGGCGACGACCATGTACTCCCGCTCACCGAGCCGGTACACGATCAGGTCGTCGAGGATGCCGCCGTCCGCCTGGCAGATCATGGTGTAGCGGGCGCGGCCGACGCCGACGGAGCCGATGTTGCCGACCAGGGCATGGTCGAGCAGCCGGGCCGCCTCGGGGCCGGTCACCGTGATCTCGCCCATGTGCGAGAGGTCGAAGAGGCCCGCCCTGGTCCGGACGGCGACATGCTCGTCGCGCTCGGAGCCGTACCGCAGGGGCATGTCCCAGCCGGCGAAGTCGGTCATCGTGGCGCCGAGCGAACGATGCAGGGCATCGAGCGCGGTACGGCGCAGGGGGCTGCTGCTCATCGGTTGTGCTCCCAGGGCGATGGGGTCCCCCGCGCGAACGTGGGGGAGGGGCGAGGTCGTTCCTCCCCATCTGTCATCGGAACCTGAGAGGTTCGCCATGACCCCGCCGGGCGGGTCGTCACGGCTTGCACCTTGGGTGGAGCCACCTGAAGCGGCCCGCTTTCCAGATGTGCCTCGCCCGCGCGGTATCGGGGCCTGAGAGATTCAAGGGAGGGACTTGCTCCTTCGGCGCCCGGGCGGTCGTACGGCAGAGGTACGGGCCCGGGACTCTCCCGCGCGGATTCAAGCGGCCGGTATGCAGTTGGCGGGCACATCATTGCATGCCTCGTCCGATCGTGGCAGGGCCGCATCTGTAACCGGCCTGTGGCGCTACGACGACGGAATCACGAGACACCGCGCATTACCTTCTCTTTACACTCGACGGGCACGGGACTTCCTGACCCCCAGGGGAGGACGATCACGGTGAACAGGACGACGGCTTACGCGACGACGTCGGGCATCGCGGTGCCCGGGCAGCCGGGATCCCCGGCCCGTCAGGCCCACCGGCCGGCGCGGGCGGTCAGGGTCCGCGACCTGCGCGACCGCGCGGGCCGTGGCCCCCAGGGCCTCACCTTCGGCCCGAGCGACGTCGTCGTGATCACGGGTCTGCCCGGCAGCGGCAAGTCCACTCTCATGCGCCGTGCCGTGCGGGGCGTGCGGATCGACTCCCAGGACGTCCGCGACCGCTGGGACGCGCGCCTTTCCCGCTTCCTGCCGTACGCGGTCTACCGCCCCCTCGTCCGCCTCGCCCACTACGCCGGCCTGCGCCGCGCCCTGCGGGCCGGCACCGGTGTCGTCGTCCACGACTGCGGTGCGCAGACCTGGGTGCGTGCCTGGCTGGCCCGGTCGGCCCGCCGCCGCGGGGGCACGCTCCACCTGCTCGTGCTCGACGTCACCGCCGACACCGCCCTGGCGGGCCAGCGCGAGCGCGGCCGGGGCGTCTCGCGGTACGCGTTCCTCAAGCACCGCCGAGCCACCCGGCGCCTGCTGGGCTCCGTCGAGCAGGGCACGGTCCCGGACGGCTGCGGCTCGGTGATCCTCCTGGACCGGGAAGCGGCGGACGTCCTGGGGCGCATCGACTTCGAGGACTGAGCCGTATCGGCTTAGGGTGCCGGGCCGTATCCATTCGGGCGCGGGGCCGTATCCATTCGGCTGCGGGGCCGTATCCACTCGGGTGCGGGACTACGTGGCCTCTGCGGGCCGAGCCCGTCCACATCGGGGGCGGGCCGCCCCGGCTTCAGGGGGCCGGGTCGAATCGGCGTCGCGGGCCGAGCCGAGTCGGTTTCGGGAGGCCGGGGCGTTTCGACGTCGCGGGCCGAGGCGCGTCGGTCTCGTGGGCCGTATCGATTTCGGGGGCGGCTGCGGGGTGGGGCCGACCGGCGGCCCCGGCGCCCGATAGCCTTTCCGGTCTCAGCAGTGGTTCCTCAGCAGGCGGTAGCAGATGGACTTCCCGGCGGATCTTCCCGCGGACTTCCCCGCACAGGCACACCCCCACCCGCACGGCGGATGGCCGGGCAACGAGCTGGAGGAGGTGCTCTCCGCCTCGCTCGGCATCCCCTCGGCCGGCGGCCGGATCGTCGAGGTCCTCGGCCGCAGCTTCCTGTGGGTGCCGCTGCCGAGCGGCGGCGGCCCGCACAGCGGCCCGCTCGACCTGCCCACGACGGAGATCGAGGGGCAGGCGTACGTGCCGGTGTTCAGCTCGGAGGAGCAGTTCCGCCAGGTCGTCGGCAACCACATGTCGTACACGATCGCGCCCGCCGTCGAATTCGCCCGCGGGCTGCCCCCGCAGGTCGGCATCGCGGTCAACCTGGGCGGCGTGGTCGGGGTGCCGCTGCCGCCGGACGCGGTGGCCGAGCTGTGCCGCGCCGGGCGTACCCCTCTGGACGGCCCGGTGAGCGGCGGGCGTGTCCGGCTCTTCGAGCCCGACTGGCAGGACGACCCGGTGGACTTCCTCGCCGCCGCGTCGGCCGAGTTCGCGGCGACCGGGGTGGTGCTCACCGCACGGCGCTGCCTGGCCGCGATCGAGACCGCCGACCCGGTGATGTTCATCGGCGTCGAACTCTCCTCCTGGGACGCCGACATACGTGCGCTCCCGCTCGACGCGCTCGGCCGGGCGCTCGGCAAGGTACCGGTGGCGACGCCCGTGAACATGGTGTTCCTGGATGTCGCCCAGGACCCGGTCGGGGAGTGGCTGCGAGAGCGGGTGCGGCCCTTCTACCAGCACGGTTACTGAGCCTTCGCCGGCCCGGTCACCGAGCCGCCCGCGGACGCGGCGCGCGGTGCCCGGGGATGCGGGGTGGTGCGCGCCGAGGTGCTGTCAGTATGGCGCCTTAACCTGGTTTCATGGCCGGGACGGAACAAGCCCGCTTCCGGCCGGAGGCCCGGCCCGCGCCGCGGCCGTACACGGTGGGATGCGGTGTCCTGCGGACAGGGGAGAATGGCTCGGTCGGAGTGACGCGGCTGAAAACCGTGCACACCGCACCGAAGAGCCTCCGTCGGGGTTGTCAGGTTTGTGGTGAAGGGGCGGTAGAGGGTGAGCGCGTCGGGCACGGCCGCGGCCGGACAGGTCGAGCAGATGCTGCGCCAGGTGACGCCCGGGCGTTACGACGCCTACGAGGCGCTGCTGGGCGTACTCGCGACCCCGTCGTCCGGCCAGGTCTGGATGCTGCTCTGGCACGGCCAGGCCGGATCGCCCGACGCCCAGTACGGCAACATGGAGGTGAACGGCTACGGCTACGCGCCCTGCGTCACCTCCGCCCAGGAACTCTCGGCCAGCGGCTGGAACCGCTCCTACGAGGTGGTCGACGGCCTCGACGTGGCCCGCACCCTCTACCCGGACCACTACGGCCTCTGGCTGAATCCGCACGCGCCGGGCGGCGGCGTAGGCATCCCCTGGCTGGACCTGCGCCGTATCGCGGCCGGTCTCGAGCGCCAGCCCGCCGGCCCGCTCCGGCTCGGTGAACCGGCCATCGAGATCCCGCAGTTCTACGCCCTCCTCACGCAGAACGCGCACCGCACTCCCGCGGTGCGCTCGCTGCGCCGCGCCTGGGTGCAGCCTGCCCTCGGCGCGCCCTATCTGGCGATCGGCCTGGACGTCTACGACACCTCGCCGCCCGCCGTCGACTCGGTGCGCGCGATGATGCAGCAGTCCGTCGCGGCGGTCCCGGAGGGACTGCCCGTGTCGACCGTCGCGATGTCCGACGAGCACGACCCGGTCGCGATGTGGCTCCGCGCCCATGCCCGCCCGTTCTACGACCGCGAGGCCCATGCGCCCCCGGTCCAGGCCCCGGCGGGCGGCGGATACGGCTACCCGCCGGTGCGCGGCGCGTACTGATGTCCGGCCGCGCGGTGGTGACCCTCCGTGCGGTGTCCGGCTTTCGGTCACCTCCGCCACCGAGAGCCCCTCTTCGCGCGTAGATGAGCGTGGATAGTCCAGTTAACGTGCGAAGTGCCCTGATTGGCGGGTGTCCGCACCCCGTTACCCACCGTCCGGATAACGGAACCCCTCTACCCGTATCACGTTTACGCATCCTTTCACCCTCAAGTCTGGCAACTGATCGCCGAAGCGTTGAAGACTCCCGCTTCAAGGGGTTCGACCCCTGTGTACGACGGACTGATCATGCCGCCACCGCGGCAAGTGCGCGCCGGTCACCGCCGGTTGAGAGGGGTCCCTGCCAGATGACGGCACCATTGCACGAGCCGACCGCGGAAGCGGCGCCGAGTGCTGCCGAGGAAGCGGCCGTAGTCAGCGCTGACGCGAAGGCTGTACAGGGGCGTTCCCTGGGCCGGATCGCCTGGGAGCGCCTCAAGCGGGACAAGCTGGCCCTGACGGGCGGCGTCGTCGTGCTTGTCCTCATCGTGATCGCGCTGCTCGCGCCCGTCATCACGAACCTCGTCGGACAGGACCCGGACGCCTACCACGAGAACCTGATCGACCCGCTGTTCGGCACACCCACGGGTTCGCTGGGTGGAATCAGCGGCGACCACCTGCTGGGCATCGAGCCGGTCAACGGCCGCGACATCTTCGCCCGCATCCTCTACGGCGCCCAGATCTCGCTCCTGGTCGGCTTCCTCTCGGCGGTCGTCGCCGTCATCCTCGGTACCGTCCTGGGTATCCTGGCCGGCTTCTTCGGCGGCTGGGTCGACTCCGCCATCAGCCGGGTCATGGACGGACTGCTCGCCTTCCCGCAGCTGCTGTTCATCATCGCCCTGGTCTCGGTCATGCCGAACGAGATGCTGGGACTGAGCGGCACGGGCGTCCGAGTGTTCGTGATGATCCTGGTCATCGGCTTCTTCGGCTGGCCCTACATCGGACGTGTGGTGCGCGGCCAGACGCTCTCGCTGCGTGAGCGCGAGTACGTGGAGGCGGCCCGCTCGCTGGGTGCAGGACGCTTCTACATCCTCTTCAAGGAACTGCTGCCCAACCTCGTCGCGCCGATCATCGTGTACACGACGATGATGATCCCCACCAACATCCTCACCGAGGCGGCGCTCAGCTTCCTGGGCGTGGGCGTCAAGCCGCCCACGGCCTCCTGGGGGCAGATGCTCTCGAACGCGATCGACTACTACGACTCGGACCCGATGTACATGGTGGTCCCGGGCGTGGCGATCTTCATCACCGTTCTTGCCTTCAATCTCTTCGGCGACGGCGTGCGCGACGCGCTGGACCCGAAGGGCTCCCGCTGAACTGCCGTACCCCAAGCGACCCGTGGCACTACACACGGGGTCTCTCATCTAACCCGGAGGATCCGAGATCGTGACTACCCAACGCACCTCAGGGCGGCGCAAGCAGGCCATGGCCGCTGCCGCCGTGGTCGCCGCGCTGCTGACCACGGCGGCGTGCGGCGGCGGCAAGGACAGCGACGGTTCGAAGAACGGTGCGGCCGGCTTCGACGCGGCGAACAACAAGGTCGCCCAGGCCTCGCTGGCCAAGAAGGGCGGCACGCTGAGGTTCGGCGGCGCCCAGGACGCCGACTCGTGGGACACCACCCGCGGCTACTACGGCTTCGCGTGGAACTTCATGCGCTACTACAGCCGTCAGCTCGTCACGAACAAGACGGAGCCGGGCAAGGAAGGCGCCAAGCTCACCCCGGACCTCGCCACCGGGCTCGCCAAGGTCAGCGACGGCGGCAAGACGTACACGTACACGCTGCGCGACGGGATCACCTGGGAGGACGGCAAGCCGATCACCTCCAAGGACATCAAGTACGGCATCGAGCGTGTCTGGGCGCAGGACGTGCTGTCCGGCGGTCCCACCTACCTCAAGGACTTCCTGGACCCCGACGGCAAGTACCAGGGCCCGTACAAGGACAAGGCCGCGGACCACCTCGGTCTCAAGGCGATCGACACGCCCGACGACAAGACGATCGTCTTCCACCTGCCCAAGGCGAACGCGGACTTCGAGGAAGTGCTCGCGCTGACCTCGGCGTCCCCGGTCCGCCAGGACCAGGACACCAAGTCCAAGTACTCCCTGCACCCGTTCTCCTCGGGACCGTACAAGTTCGAGTCGTACAACCCGGGCAAGGACCTGACGCTGGTCCGCAACACCAACTGGAAGCAGTCCTCGGACCCGGTCCGCAAGGCGTACCCGGACAAGATCACGATCAAGTTCTTCTCGAACGCCAACGACCTCGACCAGCGCCTGATCAACGGCGACATCGACCTGGACATCAACCAGACGGGCATGTCGCCGCAGGGCCGCACCGCCGCCCTGAAGCAGCACAAGGCGAACCTGGACAACCCGGTCTCCGGCTACATCCGCTACGCGGCCTTCCCGCAGAGCGTGAAGCCGTTCGACAACATCCACTGCCGCAACGCCGTCATCTACGGCGCCGACCACGTGTCGCTGCAGACCGCGCGCGGTGGCCCGGTCGCCGGTGGTGACATCGGCACCAACATGCTGCCGCCGTCCGTCCCGGGCTCCGAGGGCCAGAAGTACGACCCGTTCGAGCTGGCCGGCGCCAACAAGACCGGCAATGCCGCCAAGGCCAAGGAAGAGCTGAAGGCCTGCGGCCAGCCGAACGGCTTCAAGACCACCATCGCCGTCCGCAACAACAAGCCGGTCGAGGTGGCCACCGCCCAGTCCCTGCAGGCGTCGCTGAAGAAGGTCGGCATCACCGCCGACATCGACCAGTACGACGGCTCGCAGACCACCGGCATCATCGGCAGCCCCTCGAACGTGAAGAAGAAGGGCTACGGCGTCATCATCATGGGCTGGGGTCCGGACTTCCCGACCGTCCAGGGCTTCGGTCTGCCGCTGTGGGACAGCAAGTACATCCTGCAGAGCGGTAACAACAACTACGCCCTGATCAAGGACAAGGCGATCGACGGGCTGTTCAACGACTACGTCAACACGCTCGACGAGGCGAAGAAGACGCAGATCGCCACGCAGATCAACCACAAGGTGATGGAGGGCGGTTACTACCTGCCCTTCGTCTTCGAGAAGTTCATCAACTGGCGCGGGGACCGACTGGCGAACGTGTACACGACCGACGCGTACAGCGGTCAGTACGACTTCGTCAACCTGGGCCTGAAGTCCGCGAAGTAACCCCGGCACACCCGCCGCACGGCACGAAAGGCAGGTGAAGGCCGGCGCGGCGGGGCCGCGGGCCACCGGACAACCTCCGGTGCCCGCGGTCCCGCGGCGGGCCGTAAGCTGTGCTCGCTTACCTCATCAGGCGGCTGTTCGCCGCCGTAGTGATGCTGATGGTCATCATCCTGGTGGTCTTCAGCATCTTCTTCCTCGTCCCCAAGTGGGCGGGCGTCGACATCGCCACGAGCTTCGTGGGCAAGCAGGCCGACCCCGCCGCCGTCCAGGCGGTGCGGGAGAAGCTGGGCCTCGGTGACCCGATCTACATCCAGGTCTGGGATTTCTTCAAGGGCATCTTCGCCGGCCGCACCTACGCGGCGGGTGGCGACGTCACCCACTGCGCCGCGCCGTGCTTCGGCTACTCCTTCCGCAGTGAACAGGCCGTCTGGCCGGTGCTGACCGACCGCTTCCCGGTGACCCTGGGTCTCGCGCTCGGTGCCGCGGTGCTGTGGCTGGTCTTCGGTGTCGCAGCGGGTGTCCTCTCCGCGCTCAAGCGCGGCAGCCTCTGGGACCGCAGCGCGATGGTCGTCGCCCTCGCGGGCGTCTCCCTCCCGATCTACTTCACCGGTCTGCTCTCCTTGGCGATCTTCGCCTTCGGTCTGAAGTGGATCGACGCGCAGTACGTGCCCCTCGGTCAGAGCTTCACCGGCTGGCTCGGCGGCATGATCCTGCCGTGGGTCACCCTCGCCTTCCTCTACGCGGCGATGTACGCGCGGATCACCCGGGCCACCATGCTGGAGGTCCTCGGCGAGGACTACATCCGCACCGCCCGCGCCAAGGGCCTGCGCGAGCAGACCGTCATCGGCAAGCACGCCATGCGCTCCACGATGACGCCCATCCTGACGATGCTCGGTATGGACCTCGGCGCCCTCATCGGCGGCGCGATCCTGACCGAGACCACCTTCAGCCTGCCCGGCCTCGGCCAGGCCGTGCTCAACGCCATCAGGAACCAGGACCTGCCCATCATCCTGGGCGTCACCCTGATCACCTCCCTCGCGGTGCTGCTCGCCAACCTCGTGGTGGACGTCCTGTACGCCGTGATCGACCCCCGAGTGAGGCTCGCATGACCGAACTCAGCAAGAGCGGAGCGGCCGTGGGGGAGCCCACCACCGCCTCCCCTGCTCCGAACGCCTTCCTGGAAGTGCGCGACCTGAAGGTGCACTTCCCGACCGACGACGGCCTGGTGAAGTCCGTCGACGGGCTCAGCTTCCAGCTGGAGAAGGGCAAGACCCTCGGCATCGTGGGCGAGTCCGGCTCCGGCAAGTCCGTGACCTCGCTCGGCATCCTGGGCCTGCACACCGCGGGCCAGTACGGCAAGCGCAAGGCGCAGATCTCCGGCGAGATCTGGCTGAACGGCACCGAGTTGCTGTCCGCCGATCCCGACCACGTGCGCAGGCTGCGTGGCCGCGACATGGCGATGATCTTCCAGGACCCGTTGTCCGCGCTGCACCCGTACTACACGATCGGCCAGCAGATCGTGGAGGCGTACCGCATCCACCACAACGTCGACAAGAAGACCGCACGCAAGCGCGCGATCGAGATGCTCGACCGGGTGGGCATCCCGCAGCCGGACAAGCGGGTGGACAGCTACCCGCACGAGTTCTCCGGCGGTATGCGGCAGCGCGCCATGATCGCGATGGCGCTCGTCAACAACCCCGAGCTGCTCATCGCGGACGAGCCGACGACCGCCCTCGACGTGACCGTCCAGGCGCAGATCCTCGACCTGATCCGCGATCTCCAGAAGGAGTTCGGCTCCGCGGTCATCGTCATCACCCACGACCTGGGCGTCGTCGCCGAGCTGGCCGACGACATCCTGGTGATGTACGGCGGCCGCTGCGTCGAGCGGGGCCCGGCCGAGAAGGTGTT
Organism: Streptomyces sp. NPDC046931; assembly: GCF_040644655.1. Classification (NCBI taxonomy): domain Bacteria; kingdom Bacillati; phylum Actinomycetota; class Actinomycetes; order Kitasatosporales; family Streptomycetaceae; genus Streptomyces; species Streptomyces sp. NPDC046931. The sequence continues at coordinate 177,837 of NZ_JBEYWX010000011.1, read as the reverse complement.
CTACGAGCCCCGGCACCCCTACACCTGGGGCCTGCTCGGCTCGATGCCGCGCCTGGACCGCGAGCAGCAGGAGCGCCTGATCCCGGTCAAGGGCTCCCCGCCCTCCCTCATCAATGTCCCGTCCGGCTGCGCCTTCAACCCGCGCTGCCCGTACGCCGACGTCCCGAAGGACAACGTGACCCGCACGGTCCGGCCGGAGCTGACCGAGGTCGGCAGCCGGCACTGGGCCGCCTGCCATATGACGCAGGAGCAGCGGGAGCGGATCTGGACCGAAGAGATTGCGCCGAAGCTGTGAGTGAGAACGCAGAGGACAAGGCAGTGAGCATCCCTGCCCAGAGCGACGGCGCGGAGGCGAAGAGCTCCGGTACGGCCACCCTCACCAAGGACGCCGCGCCGGGCGAGACCCTGCTGAAGGTCACGGGGCTGCAGAAGCACTTCCCCATCCGCAAGGGCCTTCTCCAGCGTCAGGTCGGCGCGGTGCGCGCGGTCGACGGTATCGACTTCGAGGTCAAGTCCGGTGAGACCCTGGGCGTCGTGGGCGAGTCGGGATGCGGCAAGTCGACGATGGGCCGGCTGATCACCCGGCTGCTGGAACCGACCGCCGGCACCATCGAGTTCGAGGGCAAGGACATCACGCATCTCGGTGTCAGCGGCATGCGCCCGATGCGCCGCGATGTGCAGATGATCTTCCAGGACCCGTACTCGTCGCTGAACCCGCGCCACACCATCGGCACGATCGTCGGCGCTCCCTTCCGGCTCCAGGGCGTCACGCCCGAGGGCGGGATCAAGAAGGAAGTGCAGCGGCTGCTGTCGGTCGTGGGTCTCAACCCCGAGCACTACAACCGGTATCCCCACGAGTTCTCCGGCGGTCAGCGCCAGCGCATCGGCATCGCCCGCGCGCTCGCGCTCAACCCGAAGCTGGTCGTGGCCGACGAGCCGGTCTCCGCGCTGGACGTGTCGATCCAGGCACAGGTCGTCAACCTGCTCGACGACCTCCAGCAGGAGCTGGGCCTGACGTACGTGATCATCGCGCACGACCTGTCGGTCGTCCGGCACGTCTCGGACCGGATCGCGGTGATGTACCTCGGCAAGATCGTCGAGCTGGCCGACCGGGAATCGCTGTACAGGGCGCCGATGCACCCGTACACCAAGGCGCTGATGTCGGCGGTGCCGATCCCGGACCCCAAGCGCAAGTCGGCCAAGAGCGAGCGGATCCTGCTCAAGGGCGACGTCCCCTCGCCGATCGCGCCGCCGAGCGGCTGCCGTTTCCACACGCGGTGCTGGAAGGCGACGGAGATCTGCCGGACGACCGAGCCTCAGCTTCTGGAGCTGAAGCCCGGCCAGCGCGTGGCCTGCCACCACCCGGAGAACTTCGAGGACCAGGCGCCGCAGGACACCGTGCTGCTGTCCGCCGCCAAGGAGGCGGCGGAGCTGGTACCGGACGCGGTGCTGGAGGAGTCCGCGGAGACGTCGGCGGCCGTGGCCGCGGAGGTCCACGCGGACACGGCCGAGCCGGCCGCGGAGGAGTCGTCCGAGCCGGCCGCCGAGGAGGCGGCTGAGGCTCCGTCTTCGGAGGCGGCGGAGGCCGGTTCCGAAGAGGCGGCGGAGGCCGGTTCCGAAGAGTCGGCTGAGGCTCCGTCCTCCGAGGCCGCGGAGGCCGGTTCCGAGGAGGCCGCGGAAGAGACTGCGGACGCCGCGGAGGCTTCCACGGAGGAGACCGCCGAGCATGCGTCCCCCGGCGCAGCGGGCGCGTCCGACGACGCGCCGGAGTCCGGCGGCCGGAAGTAGACAGACGGTCGCACCGACGCATGTGCCCCGGCAACCCGATTCCCGGTCGCCGGGGCACACGTGTCAGGAGCCAGTGGCCGGGTGGCGCATGACAAATCGGTAAAGCCATGTACATGACCGAACGGAAGAGCGCAGAGTCTGGCGTGTCCGTCTGATCGCCGGATCGACAGCACGCTCGAAGGGACGACTCATGGCACTCTCCCGTTCGGCACGCTTAGGGACACTCGCCGCCACGGCGGCCTCCTTCCTCGTCATCGCGGCCTCCTCCGCCCCCTCGCCCGGGGCGGACGGCATCGGCGACTCCTACTTCCCGCAGCTCGGCAACGGCGGCTTCGACGCCCGCCACTACGCTCTCGACGTCGCGTACGACCCGGGCAGCGGCCGTCTGGACGGCCGTACGACGATCAGGGCCCGGGCCACCCACAGCCTCACGTCCTTCGATCTCGACCTCCAGAAGCTGGATGTCACGCGGATCGAGGTGAACGGCAGACGGGCCGCGTTCACGCGCGCGGGCGACGAGATACGGATCACCCCGCGCGGCGTCCTCCCCCGGGGCGGCGACTTCACGGTCACCGTCACCTACGGCGGTGTCCCCGAGCCGCTCGGCGGCCCCATCGTCTTCGGCTCGCAGTACGGGTGGATGAAGACGGCCGACGGCGTCTTCGTCGCGTGCGAGCCCAATGCCGCCTCCACCTGGTTCCCCTCCAGCGACCACCCCGCCGACAAGGCCACCTACGACATCCGCATCAATACACCGAAGGGCCTGACCGCGGTGTCCAACGGCCGGCTGGTGTCGACGCACGACAAGGGCGGCCGGACCGTCACCCACTGGCGGGAGTCCCGGCCGATGGCCACCTACCTGGCGACGGCCACGATCGGCAGGTTCGACGTGCGGACCGGGATGACACCGTCGGGAATCCCGATCTACGTGGCCATCGACCCGTCCCTCGAGAGCGGCGAGAACGTCGATGTCTACGCCGTCACGGCCGAGGCCACCGACTACTGGTCGCAGATCTTCGGCCCGTACCCCTTCGAGGAGACGGGTGCCATCGTCGACGACATGCCCGAGGCGGGCTTCTCGCTGGAGGTCCAGTCCAAGCCCGCGTACTCGGCCGTCCGCAACGAGACGACCATCGTGCACGAGCTGGCCCACCAGTGGTTCGGCGACTCGGTCTCGGTGGAGCGCTGGAAGGACATCTGGCTCAACGAGGGCTTCGCGACCTACGCCCAGTGGCTGTGGGCCGAGCACAAGGGCACCCGCTCCGCGCACGACTCGTTCCTCGCGGCGTACAACGCCCGCCCGGCCGAGAGCGCGTTCTGGCAGATCCAGGTGGCCGACCCGCAGCGTGACACCATGTTCGCCTCCGCGGTCTACCAGCGCGGCGCGATGGCCCTCCAGGCGCTGCGCGAGCGCATCGGCGACACCGCGTTCTTCAGGCTCCTGCCCGCCTGGACCAAGCTCCACCGCTACGGCAACGCGAACACCGGCGACTTCGTCCGGCTCGCTGAAAGGGTCTCCGGGCAGCAGCTGGACGACCTGTTCCGGACGTGGATCTACAGCACGGGGAAGCCGGTCTTGTAACCTAGATTTTTCGGAGCACTGGCCTTGTATTGCAAGGCGCATTCACTCTGATGGGTGAGAATGTAAAGGTGCTCCAGCAATTGTTCAGCCCCTCCGTCCAGCACACGCTGGATCTGGTAGGCATCTTCGTCTTCGCGATCTCCGGCGCGCTGCTGGCCGTCCGAAAGAACTTCGACGTCTTCGGCATCGCCGTGCTCGCCGAGGTCACGGCGCTGGGCGGAGGGCTGTTCCGCGATGTGATCATCGGGGCCGTACCGCCGGCCGCGTTCACGGACCTGGGGTACTTCCTGACCCCGCTCCTGGCCGCCCTGCTGGTCTTCTTCCTCCACCCGCAGGTGGAGCGGATCCAGGTGGCCGTCAATGTCTTCGACGCGGCCGGCCTCGGCCTGTTCTGTGTCGCGGGGACGACCAAGGCCTACGAATACGGACTCGGCCTCACCGCGAGCGCGGCCCTCGGCCTCGCCACGGCGGTGGGCGGAGGCGTCCTGCGCGACGTCCTCGCCAACGAGGTGCCCTCGCTGCTGCGCTGGGACCGCGACCTCTACGCGGTGCCGGCCATCGTCGGTGCCACCATGGTCGTGCTCTGCATCCGCTACGGCGCGCTGACCCCGCTGACGTCGGGGCTCGCGGTCGTCACCGCTTTCGTACTACGCCTTTTGGCGATGCGCTTCCACTGGCGAGCGCCGCGCGCTTGGAACCGTCGGTCAACGGTTGCCGAGGAGTAGTCCCGATGGTGTCCCTCCCGGTCATCTGCTGGCTGAGCCAGGTGAACACGTACGGGATCTGCGGCCGCCACAGGGCCATGCTGTGCCCGCCCGCGCTGCGCGGGATCAGCATCGAGCGCACCACGGTCGGAGGCTTGGCGATCTGCTCCAGCGCGGCGGCGGCCTGGTAGCCGTCACCGAGCTGGCCGGACAGGTACAGGGAGATACGGGGCGGGGTGGGCCGGGCCTTCAGCAGGAAGTAGGGGTTGTTCTGCCGGCGCAGCGCGGCGTTCCGCGCGGCCAGCGACTTGCGCTCGCCGATCGGGTCGTTGTAGCCGGACAGGCTGATCGCGGCCCGGTAGCGGTCGGGGTGCGCGGTCACCAGCTTCGTGGCGCAGTGCCCGCCCGCCGAGTAGCCGGCCGCGGCCCAGCCGTTCGGCGCGGACTGGGCGCGGAAGTTGTCCGTCACCATCTTCGGCACGTCGATGCTGAGCCAGGTGTCGGCGTTCACCACGCCGGGGACGTTGGCGCAGCCCGTGTCGACCTTGGCGATGAGGTTGGTGCGCGGCGCCACCAGGATGAAGGGCGCCACCTGACCGCTGCGCATCAGCGGCAGCAGCTGCTCGTGCACCTTGAGCGACCCGTACCACGCCTTCGCCGAGCCGGGGTAGCCCGAGAGCAGTTCCACGACGGGGAACTTCTTGTTCTTGTAGGCGGGGTCGTGGTACTGCGGCGGCAGCCAGACGTAGACCTCGGCGTCGACGCCCGACACCTGGCCCTTGAGCTGGGTGACGCGCACACCGCCGGCCGCGCGCATGCCCGGCCCTTCGGCCGGGACGAAGGTCTGGCGGACCTTGGGCAGGGCCCTGATCTGGATTCCGCCGGTGCCGTCCTTGCCGAGGTCGGCGGCCTGGCGCACATGGTTGCCCGTGCCGAGCAGATCGGACCAGTTGTCATACAGACTGTTGGCGTTGTTCACCAGGACGAAGACCAGGGTGACCGCGGTGACCTGCGCGAACAGCAGCATCACCATCCGGGCGGCGTGCCGCAGCAGTACCGGGCCGCGGATCCGGGACCACAGGACCAGAGGCAGGATGAGGGCGACCGCCACGAGGACGATCGACGTGAGGAGGAACGGCGTCCCTGTCAGGCTCATCGGCGTGGCGGCTCTTCCTGTGAACGGGCGGAACAAGCTGTACGTCTTCTCAGAGGGAAACCGGGGGTCATCCGTCACGGACGAGTGCGGACACTTACCTAAAAATTGCCAAAAGCTCACCTAGGAATGGCTGGATCCGTGCGCCGGCGGCCGGATGTCACGGACTCGCAACAGAGAAAAGCTACTGCTTAGTAATTTCGTGTTGTACGGTTCCCGCATGTCAGAAGCAGCTGCCGCACGGGCCGCGACCGCCACGATCGGCGACAGCGAGTTCGACCGCGACACCGCGGTCACCCTCCGGGAACCCGGCGTCTACGACATCGACCTCTCCGCCGGCTGGACGATCATCAGCGCCGTCAACGGCGGCTATCTGCTGGCCGTCCTCGGCCGTGCGCTCGCGGACGCCCTGCCGCACGCGGACCCGTTCACGATCTCCGCCCACTACCTCACCGCCTCCCAGCCGGGACCCGCGGTGGTCCGCACGGACGCGGTCCGCACCGGCCGCACCCTCTCCACCGGCCAGGCGTCCCTCTTCCAGTACGACGACGAGGGCCGCGAGGTCGAGCGCATCCGTGTCCTGGCCTCGTACGGCGACCTGGATTCCCTGCCCGACGACGTGCGCACCACCGCGCGGCCGCCCGTCATCCCGCCCATGGACCAGTGCTTCGGTCCCCAGGACGGCCCGGCGCCGGTCCCCGGCAGCTCGGCGATCACCGACCGGCTGATGATCAAGCTGGACCCGGCCACCCTCGGCTGGGCCCTTGGTGCGCCCTCCGGAAAGGGCGAGATGCGCGCGTGGTTCGGGCTCGCCGACGGCCGCGACGCGGACCCGCTGTCGCTGCTCCTCACGGTGGACGCGCTGCCGCCCACCGCCTTCGAGCTCGGCATCTCCGGCTGGGTGCCGACCGTCGAGCTGACCGTGCACGTGCGGTGCCGTCCGGCGCCGGGACCGCTGCGCGTGTCGATCACCACGCGCAACCTCGCCGGCGGCTTCCTGGAGGAGGACGCCGAGGTCTGGGACAGCCGGGACCGCCTGGTCGCGCAGTCCCGTCAGCTGGCCCGGGTCAGGCTGCGCTGAGACCGACCGCGGATCCGGGCCGCGCCCCGGCGGGGGCACGGCCGGGACGTCCCACGGTCCGGCCGGGTGCGGCTCAGCGGGCGGCCGCCGGCCCGCGGCCCAGCCAGGCCGCCAGCCGCCCGTAGGCGTCGGCCCCCTCGGGAGCCGGGCGGGCCGAGTCGAAGGGCACGTCGTCGCCGCGCTCCGGCTCCGGCAGGACGGCACGGGCGACGGCCAGCGCGAACTCGGCCACCTCCGGGTCGAGTTCAAGCGGCCGGCCGAGCGCTTCCCACAGGTCCCAGGTGTGGGTGACCGTCTCCATCACATACCCGGACAGCGCGTTGCGCCCCGCCGTCTCGCCCCACGGCACCCGCACCGGCGCGTCCAGCCGGGCGTCGTCCGCCCAGGCCTCCCGGACCTCGCGGCCGGCCGCGTCGTACGCGGCCGCCCAGCCGTCGTCCGCGACGCCGTCCGCGAACGGGCGCACGGCCAGCCCGTCGCCGCCCGCGCCGACCACGGCGATCCGGCGGGTGCCGCCGACCATGTGCGACAGCAGCGTCCGTACGTCGAACTCGGTACACGGCGTGGGGCCGGCGAGCTGCTCCGGCCGTACGGTCTCGATCAGCGCGGCGACCTGCGCGGCGGCACGGGCGTACAGGGGACGGGGATCGGTGTTCATGAGGGTCCTCCCGGTGAGTCGGTGACGCGAGGCTCCCCGCAGAACCTGACAGTTTCCGTCAACTTTTGCGGACCTTCCGCCGCCGCCGCGATGCTGGGCCGGTGAAGTCGGACCGCCTGCTCTCGATCCTCCTGCTGCTCCAGACCCGCGGCCGCGTCCGGGCCCGCGAACTCGCCGACCGGCTGGAGGTGTCGGTGCGCACCGTCTACCGCGACATCGAGGCCCTGTCCGCCTCCGGTGTGCCGGTGTACGCCGAGCGGGGACGGTACGGCGGCATCGAACTGCTCGCCGGATTCCGTACGGACGTCACAGGGCTGACCGCCGACGAGTCGCGCGCCCTGTTCGTCCTGGCCGCGCAGGATGCGCACGCCGCCCTCGGTCTTGACGCGGCCCTGGGCTCCGCGCTGCGCAAGGTGATGGCGGCGCTGCCCGTACCGCACCGGCCCGCCGCCGAGGCCACCAGCCGCCGCATCCTCGTGGACGCGACGCGCTGGAGGGGCGGCCCCGAGGCCGCCGCCGACCTGGACACCCTGCACGACGCGGTGTTCACCGACCGCCGGCTGCGGCTGCGCTACCGGCACAGCGGGGACACAGAGCCGCGCACCTACACCGTCGACCCCTACGGCCTCGTCTCCAAGGCGGGCGTCTGGTACCTGGTCGCAGACCGTCGCGGCAGACCGCATCTCTTCCGTGCGGACCGGGTGCATGCGGCGACCCTGCTGAGCGATCCCGTCCGGCGGCGCCCGGGGGTCGAACTCGCCGACGCCTGGGAGGTGCTGCGCCGGCAGGTCGAGGAGCGGCCGGGCGGTCTGGAGGTGACGGTCCGGGTGCGCCGCGAACACCTCGGCATGTTCCGGCGCCTGACCGCCTTCGCGCTGGTGGCCCCGCCGGAGGAGAACGGCGACGGCGACTGGGTGACCGCCCGGCTGTCGTACGGCGTCGTGCGCGAGGTGCGCTCACTGCTGGTGTTCGCCGACCGGGTGGAGGTGCTGACGCCGCCGGAGGCGCGCGAGGAACTGGCCCGGGCGGCGGCCTCCGTAACGGACCTGTACGCCACGGACCGGCCCGCTACGACTTCCAGTGATGGCGCCCGATACTGATCAGGCGCAGCCGCTGGGCCGCCATCCTGGCCACCTGCTCCCGCTCCTCGGCGGGACCCTCCCGTGCCTCCAGGAACTGGCAGGCACTCGCCAGCATCTGGTCGACGTACAGACCGGCGAGCATCAGCAGGTCCTCCCGGCTCCACCCCGCGGATTCTGGGTGCCCGGCCAGCGCGTCCGTCACCTCCTCGGCGAACCGGGCCAGTTGGCGCTGGATCTCCTCGCGCACCGGCTGGACGCCACCGTGCCGCTCCCGTGCGATGAACCGTACGTGCGCGGGGTACGCGTCCACGTGGCGGGCGATCAGCTCGACGGTGCGCACGATGCGTTCGTCGCTGTCGCCTTCCGCGGTGACCGTTGACTCGATCATGGGGTGGAGGCTGCCGAGGGCCTCTTGGACCAGTTCCACGCCGAGGTCCGCGGTCGACCGGAAGTGCCGGTAGAAGGCGGTGGGGGCGACGCCCACCGCGCGGGTGACCTCGCGCAGACCGAGGCTGCTGAGGCTCTGCTCCTCCAGCAGCCCGAGCGCCGCGTCCATGAGCGCCTGGCGGGTTTTCTGCTTCTGGGCCTGCCGGATGCCGAGGGTGTGACTCATGCCATGCAGTTAACAACTGTTCGCTGGAATTGAAAAGCTGTGAGACACGTTAGACTAGAAAGTCAGTGAACGATTGTAACCACAACCGTTCACCGACCCGTAACACGAGGTATTCCGGAAGGGGATCTCATCCCATGCTGTTCCTCGTCGCCGCCCTACTGCTGCTGGGGACCGTCCTCGGCACCGTCGCGCATGCCCCGCTGCCCGTCACCCTCGTGGCCGCGGCCGGTATCGCCGTCTGGCTCGTGATCTTCGCGGTCCGTGAGCGGCACGCGCGCCGGCGGCACACGTCGGCCCACTGACCGCCGTACGCCATCCGACCGTTCGGGAGATGACCGCATCATGAACCTCACCGCGACACGCAACGAGAGCACCACGGCCCGGGCCACCCGGGACACCACGGCTCCGGCCCGCCGCACCGGCACGCGCGACACCGAGGGCATGGCCGTGGCGTCCTTCATCCTGGGTCTCCTCGGCCTGCTCGTCCTCAATGTCTTCCTGGGCCCCATCGCCATCGTCCTGGCCGCCGTGGCCCTGTGGCGCGGCACCGAGCGCCGTGGCCGCGCCTACCTCGGCCTCGGCCTCGGGATCGCGGACCTGGTGGTCCTGCTGACCGTCATACAGATGGACCACACCGTTTCCTGGAGCTTCTAGGGGCGGCGCCGCGACGGCCGGGACGCCCGGCCGTACCCGCCCCCGGCAACGGGCCCCGGCCCGAGCGGAAAACGGCCGGTCATAGAATTGGCCCACCATGGCTTACCTCGACCACGCCGCGACCACTCCGATGCTCCCCGAGGCGGCAGAGGCACTGACCGCCCACCTCGTGGCCACCGGCAACGCCTCCTCGCTGCACGCATCCGGCCGCCGCGCGAGGCGCACCGTCGAAGAGGCCCGCGAGACTCTCGCGGAAGCCCTCGGCGCCCGCCCCAGCGAGGTCGTCTTCACCTCCGGCGGCACCGAGGCCGACAACCTCGCCGTCAAGGGCCTGTACTGGGCCCGCCGCGGCGCCGACCCGGCCCGCACCCGGGTCCTGGCCAGCCCGGTCGAACACCATGCGGTGCTCGACGCGGTCCACTGGCTGGGCGAACACGAGGGCGCCACGGTCGAGTACCTGCCCGTCGACTCCTACGGCCGCGTCCGCCCCGAGGTCCTGTGCGAGGCCATCGCCCGCAACCCGGGCGATGTGGCGCTCGCCACGGTCATGTGGGCCAACAACGAGATCGGCACGGTCATGCCGGTTCGCGAACTCGCCGCTGTGGCGGGCGAGTTCGGCGTCCCGCTGCACGCCGACGCGGTCCAGGCCTTCGGCCAGGTACCGGTCGACTTCGAGGCGTCCGGCCTCGCCGCCATGACGGTCTCCGCCCACAAGATCGGCGGCCCGTACGGCATCGGCGCGCTGGTCCTCGGCCGCGAGTACAGCCCGGTGCCCGTGCTGCACGGCGGCGGCCAGGAACGCCATGTGCGCTCCGGCACCCTCGATGTGCCGGCCATCGCCTCCTTCGCGGTCGCCGGACGGCTCGCCGCCGAGCAGCGCGAGTGGTTCGCCCGTGAGATCGGCGCGCTGCGCGACGCGCTGATCAGCGCGGTCCGTACGGCGGTCCCGGACGCGATCCTCGGCGGGGACCCGGTGGACCGGCTTCCGGCCAACGCCCACTTCACCTTCCCCGGCTGCGAGGGCGACTCGCTGCTTCTGCTGCTGGACGCGCAGGGCATCGAGTGCTCCACGGGTTCCGCCTGCACCGCGGGGGTGGCCCAGCCGAGCCATGTCCTGCTCGCCACCGGAGCCGACGCCGACCTCGCCCGCGGCACCCTCCGGTTCTCCTTCGGCCACACCTCCACGGAGGCGGACGTGGAGGCGGTCGCCAAGGCGATCGGGCCCGTGGTGGAGCGTGCGCGCAGCGCGGGCCTGACCTGAGCGGCCCCTTTCCGGCCCCCACGGATACTCGCGAGCCCGGGGCACCGGACGCCCCGTACTCTTGAAGGGCTATGACTGAGACCCCGCAGCGCCCCCTCCGCGTCCTCGCCGCCATGTCCGGCGGAGTCGACTCCGCCGTCGCCGCCGCCCGCGCCGCCGAAGCGGGCCATGACGTGACCGGCGTCCATCTCGCGCTGTCCGCGAACCCGCAGTCGTTCCGCACGGGCGCGCGCGGCTGCTGCACCATCGAGGACTCGCGCGACGCACGCCGCGCCGCGGACGTCATCGGCATTCCGTTCTACGTCTGGGACCTCGCCGAGCGGTTCCGCGAGGACGTGGTCGAGGACTTCGTCGCCGAGTACGAGGCCGGCCGCACCCCGAACCCGTGCCTGCGCTGCAACGAGAAGATCAAGTTCGCGGCGCTGCTCGACAAGGCCCTCGCGCTCGGCTTCGACGCCGTCTGCACGGGCCACTACGCCAAGGTCGTCATCCTCGACGACGGCACGCGCGAACTGCACCGCGCCTCCGACATGGCCAAGGACCAGTCGTACGTCCTCGGCGTGCTCGACGAGAAGCAGCTGGCGCACGCGATGTTCCCGCTCGGCGACACGGTCACCACCAAGGGCGAGATCCGGGCCGAGGCGGAGCGCCGGGGCCTCGCGGTCGCCAAGAAGCCCGACTCGCACGACATCTGCTTCATCGCGGACGGCGACACCCAGGGCTTCCTGGCCGAGCGGCTCGGCAAGGCCGAGGGCGACATCGTCGACGAGTTGGGCAGCAAGGTCGGCACCCACGAGGGCGCCTACGGCTTCACGATCGGCCAGCGCAAGGGCCTCAGGATCGGCACCCCGGCGCCCGACGGCAAGCCGCGCTACGTCCTCGACATCTCGCCGGTCACCAACACCGTGACGGTGGGCCCGGCGTCCTCCCTGGACGTCAGCGCCCTGACCGCCGTCAAGCCCCGCTGGTGCGGCACCGCCCCGGCCGGCCCCGGCACCTACACCGCCCAGCTGCGCGCCCACGGCGGCGAGAGCGAGGTCACCGCGGAACTCGTCGACGGCGAGCTGCGGGTCACCTTCGGCGAGCCGGTCCGCGGCGTCGCCCCCGGCCAGGCGATCGTCCTGTACGACGGCACACGCGTGGTGGGCTCGGCGACGATCGCGTCGACGACCCGCGCGACGAGCGCGGTGGCCTGAGGCCCGGGCACGCGGCCGCTGCGGCGTGCGGCCGCTAGCTCCCGAAGAACTCCGCCAGCACCGGGGCGAGCACCTGGGGCTCCACCATGTGGTTCTGGTCCTCCAGGGTCCGGTAGGTGCCGCGGGGTGCCGACTCCGCGACCGCCTCGGCCGCCCTGCGCAGCCACTCCGGGCTCGCGCCGCCCGCCAGGGACAGCACGGGGGCGGGGATCGAGCCCAGTCGCTCCCGGGGCACCAGTCCGCCGCCCATCACGGCGTCGTCGTAGGCGAGGGTCGGTGCGATCGCCTCCATGTCGGCCCACATGGGGGACTCGCGAGCGCTCGCGATCACGCCGGGGGCCAGGCCGGTGAGCCGGAGGAAGAGCTCCACCGCGTCACCGCGCCGGCCCTGTTCGAGTGCCTCGCGGAGATTCATCGTGTACTCCGCGCGTTCCGGCTCACCGCCCCCGTAGTCGGCGTACGGCGTCTCGTAGACGGCGACCCCGCGCACCGGCAGCCCGCTCGCCGCCGCCTCCAGGACCAGCGCGCCGCCGGACGAGATGCCGTAGAGCCACGCCTCGTCGCCCGCCGCTTCGATGAGCGCCGCGAGGTCCTCGACCTCGCGGGCCACGGCGTACGGCTGTGTGTCGCCGCTCCCGCCGCGGCCCCGGCGGTCGTACACGATGACGCCGAAGCGGTCGGAGAGGCGCGCGGCCAGGGGTGCCACCGTGGCGCCCGTGGACATCGCGCCGCTCACCAGGACCACCGCCGGGCCTTGTCCGGTGCGTTCGTACGCGATGCGGGTGCCGTCGCGTGAGATGGTCTGCTTGTCCATGTCTGCGAGACTGCCGCAGGGCGCGGCATTAGTCGCTCACGACACCTCCACTTCGTAGAAGCAGAGGTGGTCCTTGATCGGGGCGACGTCCGGCTTGGGCTCGGGGTACGCCCACACGAGGTCCGCCGCGTCCGGCAGCGACCAGTACGACGCCGTCCCCTTGAAGGGACAGTGGGTGTGGGTCTCGGACGGTGTCAGGAGATCCATACGGACGTCCTCGGCGGGGATGTAGTACCGCTCGGGACAGCCGGTCTCCCGCAGCACGAGGGCGCGGTCGCTCTCCGCCAGGACCTGTCCGCCGTGCACCACGCGCACGTGCCGGTCGCCCTGCTCGATGGTGATCGTGTGTCCGTTGCTCATACCGGGAAAGCACCTGCGGGACCGCGGTTCTTCCCGCGTACGGTGTGCTGCATGAATATCTGTGTCTTCCTCTCCGCCGCCGACCTCGCCGACCGCTACACCCGCCCCGCGCGCGAGTTCGCGGAGCTGCTCGGCAAGGGCGGTCACACCCTGGTGTGGGGCGGATCCGACGTCGGCCTGATGAAGGTGGTCGCCGACGGAGTGCAGGAGGCGGGCGGCAGGCTCGTGGGCGTCTCCGTCCGGTTCCTGGCCGCCAAGGCGCGGGCCGGCACCGACGAGATGGTGGTCGCCGAGGATCTGGCCGAGCGTAAGAGGCTGCTTCTGGAGAAGGCGGACGCGGTCGTGATCATGGTCGGCGGGACCGGGACGCTCGACGAGGCGACCGAGATCCTGGAGCTGAAGAAGCACGGCCACACCGACAAGCCGGTGGTCCTGTTGAACTCGGCCGGTTTCTACGACGGCCTGAAGGAGCAGTTCCGGCGCATGGAGGACGAGGGCTTTCTGCCGCGTCCGCTCGCGGAGCTGGTGTTCTTCGCCGAGGAACCGGTGGGGGCGCTCGCGTATCTGGAGGAGTCGCTCGGCATCCGCTAGCGCCGGGGTGCGAGCATGGCGGACATGGCAACACATGTGATCACCGGAGCCGGTTCCGGCATCGGCGCGGCCGTGGCCCGCCGCCTGCACGCGCGCGGGGACGATCTCGTGCTCCACGCGCGCGACGCGGGCAGGGCGAAGGACCTGGCCGCCGAGTTCCCCGGGGCCACGACCCTGGTGGGCGACCTCGCCGACCCGGACAAGCTGTCCTGGGCGTTCTCGCACCAGGCCCTGCCGGACCGGGTGGACTCCCTGCTGCACATCGCGGGCGTGGTCGACCTCGGCCCGGTGAGCGAGCTGACCCCCAAGTCCTGGCGCCACCAGCTGAACGTCAATCTGATCGCCCCCGCCGAGGTGACCCGCCACTTCCTGCCCCAGCTCCGGGTCGCGCGCGGCCACGTCCTGTTCGTGAACTCCGGCGCGGGCCTGAACGCGCATGCGGACTGGTCGGCGTACGCGGCCTCCAAGCACGGTCTGAAGGCCCTCGCGGACTCCCTGCGCCAGGAGGAGCGCGCGAACGGTGTCCGGGTCACCTCGGTCTACCCGGGCCGCACCGCGACCCCGATGCAGGCCAAGGTCCACCAGCAGGAGGGCAAGCCGTACGACCCCTCCGGGTGGATCGAACCCGAGTCGGTCGCGACGACGGTTCTGATGTGCCTGGACCTGCCGAGGGACGCGGAGGTCAACGATCTGACGGTGCGGCCGGGACGGTGAGCCCGCGGAGGGCGGCCGGCGCGGCGGGCGGTGACGGGATCCGCGCCTGGCTGGACGAGGCGTGGGCGCGTACCGCCGGGCTGCTCGCCTTTCCGGAGCGGCACGGAACGCACAGACGTTGAAACCGGCCCGGGGTCGTTCCGTAGGCTGCACCGGTGAGCGAAAACAGCCAGTTCAGGTTCGGTGCCGCGACCGGGGTGGGGTCCATGCCCGGTGGGGACGCCCGGGAAGCCGCCAAGACCGTCACCGGAAGCTTCGAGGACTTCCCGTTCCTCGCCGAGTTGCCCGCCCGGGGCCCCGGCGCGGACATGATCGGGCGGACCGCCGGGATGCTCGTCGACCTGTACGCGCGCGTGGAGCCCAGCGGCTGGCGGTTCGGTGACCGGCCCGGGCGGGACACCAGACGGGCCCGCTCCTGGCTGGGCGAGGACCTGGACGCGCTCGAGGAGTTCACCCAGGGGTACGAGGGGCCGCTGAAGGTGCAGGCGGTGGGGCCCTGGACGCTCGCCGCCGCCCTGGAGCTGAGGAACGGAGAGGCAGCGCTGTCCGACCCCGGCGCCTGCCGGGATCTCGCCGGGTCCCTCGCGGAGGGGCTGCGGCTCCACCTCGAGGAGGTGCGGCGCCGCGTACCCGGCGCCCGGCCGGTCCTCCAGCTCGACGAGCCGTCCCTGACCGCGGTGCTGCGCGGGCAGGTGAAGAGCGCGAGCGGCTACCGGACGCACCGGGCCGTCGACCGGCAGGTCGTCGAGGCCACCCTGCGGGACGTCGTCGCGGTGCACGCGGACGGCCCGGTCGTCGTCCACTCGTGCGCACCCGACGTGCCCTTCGCCCTGCTGCGCCGGGCGGGTGCCGCCGCCGTGTCCTTCGACTTCTCGCTCCTCACCGAGCGTGACGACGAGGCGATCGGGGAGGCGGTGGAGGGCGGCACCCGGCTCTTCGCCGGGGTCGTGCCGGGCACGGACGGCCCATTGTCGGACCCTGCCGGTAGCGTCATGGGGGTCAGGACGCTGTGGCGCAGGCTGGGCCTGCGTCCGGGGCTTCTCGCGGAGACGGTCACGGTCACCCCGACGTGCGGGCTCGCGGGCGCTTCCCCGGACTACGCCCGCAGGGCGCTCGCCCACTGCGTCCGGGCGGCGAGATCCCTCGCGGACAACCCAGAGTAACGGGAGGACAACACGGTGGCCGGCGACAAGCAAGCGGAGACGACGGTGCCCGTCGAGGCCCGGGAGCAGCACGCGCAGCTCGCCGAGCAGATCGAGGAGCACCGCTTCCGGTACTACGTGAAGGACGCTCCCGTCATCAGCGACGCGGAGTTCGACCGGCTTCTGCGCTCCCTGGAGGCGCTCGAGGAGCAGTACCCCGGGCTGCGCACCCCCGACTCGCCCACCCAGAAGGTCGCGGGGGCCTACGAGACGGAGTTCACCGCCGTCCAGCACCGCGAGCGCATGCTCTCCCTCGACAACGCCTTCGACGACGCGGAGCTCGCCGCCTGGGCCGACCGCGTCGCCAAGGAGGTCGGCACCTCGGCGCACCACTTCCTGTGCGAGCTGAAGGTGGACGGCCTCGCGGTCAACCTCACCTACGAGCACGGCCGCCTCACGCGCGCGGCGACCCGGGGAGACGGCCGCACCGGAGAGGACATCACCCCGAACGTCCGGACCATCGCGGAGATCCCGGACCGCCTCGCGGGCGACCGGGTCCCCGACCTCGTGGAGATCCGGGGCGAGGTCTACTTCCCGATGGAGAAGTTCGAGGAGCTGAACGCCCGCCTGGTCCAGGGCGGCGACAAGCCCTTCGCCAACCCGCGCAACGCGGCGGCGGGCTCCCTGCGGCAGAAGGACCCGCGTGTCACGGCCACCCGCCCGCTGCACATGGTGGTGCACGGCATCGGCGCCCTGAAGGGCCTCCAGGACGGCCTCACCCGTCTCTCCCAGGCGTACGACCTGCTGCACTCCTGGGGCCTGCCGACCGCCAAGCACAACAAGGTGGTCGGTGACCTCGACGGCGTACGCGAGTTCATCGCGTACTACGGCGAGCACCGCCACTCCGTGGAGCACGAGATCGACGGGGTCGTCGTCAAGCTCGACGAGATCCCCCTCCAGGGGCGCCTGGGTTCCACCTCGCGCGCCCCGCGCTGGGCGATCGCGTACAAGTACGCGCCCGAGGAGGTCAACACCAAGCTCGTCAACATCCGCGTGGGGGTGGGCCGTACGGGCCGGGTCACACCGTACGCGCAGGTCGAGCCGGTCACCGTCGCGGGCTCCGAGGTCGAGTTCGCCACCCTGCACAACCAGGACGTCGTCAAGGCCAAGGGCGTGCTCATCGGCGACACGGTGGTGCTGCGCAAGGCCGGTGATGTCATCCCGGAGATCCTCGGCCCGGTCGTCGACCTGCGGGACGGCACCGAGCGCGAGTTCGTGATGCCCTCCGAGTGCCCCGAGTGCGGTACGCCGCTGCGGCCCATGAAGGAGGGCGACGTCGACCTCCGCTGTCCGAACGCCCGGACCTGCCCGGCCCAGCTGCGCGAGCGGCTGTTCTACCTCGCCGGCCGCAAGGCGCTGGACATCGAGCACTTCGGATATGTCGCCGCCGCCGCCCTCACCAAGCCGCTGGAGCCCTCCGAGCCGCCGCTGAGGGACGAGGGCGACCTCTTCGACCTCACCGCCGAACAGTTGCTGCCCATCAAGGCGTACGTCCTGGACCAGGACAGCGGCCTGCCCAAGCGTGACCCGAAGACCGGCGAGGAGAAGATCGTCACGGTCTTCGCCAACCAGCAGGGCGAGCCCAAGAAGAACGCCCTCGCGATGCTGGAGAACATCGCGGCCGCCAAGCAGCGCCCGCTCGCGCGTGTCCTGACCGGTCTGTCGATCCGTCACGTCGGTCCGGTCGCCGCGGAGGCGCTGGCCCGTGCCTTCCGCTCCATCGACCGTATCGACCAGGCCGGCGAGGAGGAGCTGAAGAACACGGACGGCGTGGGGGAGATCGTCGCGCGTTCCGTCAAGGAGTGGTTCGCCGAGGACTGGCATCGCGAGATCATCCGCAAGTGGAAGGCCGCGGGCGTCCGTATGGAGGACGAGGGCTCGGGCAAGGACGAGGGCCCGCGCCCGCTGGAGGGGCTCACCGTCGTCGTCACGGGCACTCTCGAACGATTCACCCGCGACGGGGCCAAGGAAGCCCTCCAGAGCCGGGGAGCGAAAGTGACCGGTTCTGTTTCGAAGAAGACGTCCTTCGTGGTCGTCGGTGAGAACCCGGGCTCGAAATACGACAAGGCCATGCAGCTGAAGGTTCCCGTGCTCAACGAGGACGGTTTCACCGTTCTGTTGGAGCAGGGGCCCGACGCGGCGGCGGAAGTGGCCCTTCCGACCGGAGAGTAGTGGTTGAAGGCCACCCGTTCTGCGCATATCAGATGCATAGGGTGGCCGGGTTGCATTCGGGCAACCGTCTCCGACCGCTGCCCGTGAAAGCCTTCTGCGGCCTACTGTTGAGGTGTGCGCCTGCCGTGCCCGGACGCGTGGCGGGTTCTCAGACGCGGTGCCGTTGACGGTTCGTCGGGCAGCGGGCCGCGTGGCGTGGGCACCGCCGGCTGTGAGAGGGACGGGAATGGAACCGACCGAGAGCGCCCCCTCGGACTCACGGCTGCGCCTGCGCCGGATGTCCGGCGCCTGGCGGCCCTGCCGCCGCACCGCGCGCACCCCGCGGCGCAACCACGGCACGAGCGCCGTGCCGGGCTCCCTCCCGGGCCCGGCACCCGCGGCGGGCACCGCTCACGGCGCCGACGTCCCCCCGAGGAACCTGCCGGCCCTCATCCCCGTGCAGGCCGCCCCGCCCGGGGCCGGTCCGCTCCCCGCCGGGCTGCCGTCCGGCCCGCCCGGTCCGGACGGCGAGGGGCACGGGTCCCGGCGCGTGCTGCCCGCGGCGGTCGTCGCGGCGGCCGCGGGCGTCCTCGGCGCCGGCTTCTACCGTGCGTTCGGCGGACACCATGCGCTCTTCCCGTCCGGCACCGTCGGCTGGTCCCTGGCCGTGCTCACCGGCATCATCGTCGGCCACCTGGTCGCGCTCGGCCGTGTGCGGTGGTGGGGCGCCACGGGCTCCGGCGCCGCCCTGACCCTCGCCGTGCTGCTGCTGTACGGCTGGGTGCCCGCCGGACTGGTCAGCCTCACCGTCGTCGCGCTGGCCGGAGCGGCCCGGCTCGGCCACTGGCGGCAGGGCATCCTGTACGGCGCGGTCGACATCCTCGGCATCGGCGCCGGAGCCCTCGTCCTGGCCGTCTTCGGACGCGTCCCGACCGTCGAGGACCCCTGGAACCCGCAGAGCTGGACCCTCTACGCCGCCCCCCAGGTCGTCCTCGTCGCCGCCGCGTACCTCGTGGTGACCCGGCTGCTGCTGTGGTACGTGCAGGTGCCGCGCGCCGGAGGACTGCCCACGGTCGCCCGCTCCGCCCTGGTCAGGCAGGGAATCGTCGCCGTCGCCCTGCTCGGTATCGCCCCGCTGATCTGCGTCGTCGCCGTCGCCCTGCCGATCCTGCTGCCCCTGTTCGCCATCCCGCTCATCGCGCTGGACTCCACCCTGCGGATCGCCCGGGCCCGGGCCGAGGAACAGCTGCGCGACCCGCTGACCGGCTTGCCCAACCGGCAGTGGCTGCTGGAGCGCACCTGGACGGCGCTGGACGACGCCGAGCGGATCGGTGCGCGGGCCGCCCTGATGCTGATCGACCTCGACCGCTTCCGGTCGGTGAACGACACGCTCGGTCATCTCGCCGGCGACCGGTTGCTCCTCCAGATAGCCGAGCGGCTGCGCCTCGCGCTGCCGCGCGGGGCGGAGGCGGCGCGGCTCGGAGGGGACGAGTTCGCCGTGTTACTTCCCGTCGCGGACTCCACGACATCCGCCTCACGGGCGGCCCGCAACCTGGTCGCGGCGCTCGGCTCGCCGCTCGACCTCGACGGACTCACGCTCGTCCTGGAGGCCAGTGCCGGGGTCGCCGTCTTCCCCGAGCACGCGCTGGACGCGGAGGGGCTGCTCCAGCGGGCGGACGTCGCGATGTACCAGGCGAAGCGGGACCGTACGGGGGTGGAGGTGTACGAGTCCAA
The DNA here is from genome assembly GCF_040644655.1 of Streptomyces sp. NPDC046931. Lineage (NCBI taxonomy): Bacteria > Bacillati > Actinomycetota > Actinomycetes > Kitasatosporales > Streptomycetaceae > Streptomyces > Streptomyces sp. NPDC046931. The sequence continues at coordinate 158,499 of NZ_JBEYWX010000011.1, read as the reverse complement.
GCGGGACTCGAACACCCCGGACCGGCTCGGGCTGCTGGGTGATCTGCGACGCGCGCTGGACGCCCACGAGGTGGAGCTGCACTACCAGCCCAAGGTGCGCTTCGACGGGCAGGTCGCCGGGCTGGAGGCGCTCGTGCGGTGGGTGCACCCCGAACGCGGGAAGGTGCCGCCGGACGAGTTCATCGCGATCGCGGAGTCGTCCGGGCTGATGCCGCACCTGACGGAGTACGTACTGGAGACGGCACTCGGACAGGTGGCGCGCTGGCGGGCCCAGGGGCTGCGGGTCCCGGTGGCCGTGAACGTCTCGCCCCGGGACGTGCACACGCCCGGATTCGCCGGCGCGGTGGCCGCGCGGCTGGCGCGGCACGGGGTCCCCGCGGGTGCGCTGCAACTGGAGATAACCGAGCACGTGCTCCTGGAGGACCCGCAGCGCGCCGCGGACACGCTGGCCGGGCTGGCCGGGCACGGCGTGAAGATGTCGCTGGACGACTTCGGCACGGGGTACTCGTCGCTGGTCCATCTGCGACGGCTGCCGGTGAGCGAGCTGAAGATCGACCGTTCGTTCGTGGCGCGGCTCGCGGTGGACGCGGAGGACGCGGAGATCGTGCGCTGCACGGTCGACCTGGCGCATTCGCTGGGGCTGCTCGTCGTCGCGGAGGGGGTCGAGGACGACGAGACGTGGGAGCGGTTGCGCGACCTCGGATGCGATGCGGTCCAGGGCTGGCTGGTCGCGGCCGCGATGCCGCCCGAGGAGACGACGGCCTGGCTCCGAGCGCGCGGCGCCCGAGGCTGGCAGCGCCCGCGGGCCGCCCTTCCCGCGGCGGCGACGGACGAGTAGACGAGCGGACGTGCAGGGGGGGCCTCCGGCCGGCAAGCGGTGCGCGCCGGGCGAGTGGTTCGTAGGCGTGTCTTGTTTCATAGGCGTGTCTTGTGTGGAGTGCCCCGCCACCGGCCTGTGCGCCTCGTGGCCGACGCGTGGCCCGTTGTCGGCGAGGCGGTCCGGCACCAGCCGGCGGCCCGACCGGAGCCCGGCGGGCCGCCCGCGGTCGGCGGGTCGCCGGTGCTGGTGGGCCGCCCGGCGAGGGCGAGGGGGCTTGTCCCTCGTGGTGTCGTGTGGGCCGGGCGCGGCGGGGCCGGGGCAAACCCATGCGCGGGCACCCGGGCTCGCGCCATAGGATTGGCCCCAAACCACTCACACTCACCCCAGAGGATCGCTGCATGCCTGGCATCACGCGCGAGGAGGTCGCCCACCTCGCCCGGCTGGCGCGTCTGGAGCTGAAGCCCGAAGAGCTCGACCACTTCGCAGGCCAGCTCGACGACATCATCGGCGCGGTCGCCCGCGTCAGCGAGGTCGCCGACCAAGACGTACCGCCGACCTCCCACCCGCTGCCGCTGACGAACGTCATGCGCGCGGACGAGGTCCGTCCGTCGCTCACCCCCGAGCAGGCGCTGTCCGGCGCCCCTGCCCAGGAGCAGCAGCGTTTCAAGGTGCCGCAGATCCTGGGGGAGGAGTAGCCCGCCATGACGGACAAGAACAGCATCATCCGGCTGACCGCCGCCCAGACCGCCGAGAAGATCGCCTCCGGCGAACTGACGGCCGTCGAGGTCACGGAGGCCCACCTGGCCCGGATCGAGGCCGTCGACGAGAAGGTGCACGCCTTCCTGCACGTCGACCGCGAGGGCGCGCTCGCGCAGGCCCGTGCCGTGGACGAGAAGCGGGAGCGCGGTGAGAAGCTCGGCCCGCTGGCCGGCGTGCCGCTCGCGCTCAAGGACATCTTCACCACCAAGGGCGTGCCCACCACCGTGGGGTCCAAGTTCCTCGAGGGCTGGATCCCGCCGTACGACGCGACCCTCACCAAGAGGCTGAAGGACGCGGACGTCGTCATCCTCGGCAAGACCAACATGGACGAGTTCGCCATGGGGTCCAGCACCGAGAACAGCGCCTACGGCCCGACCGGCAACCCCTGGGACCTCACCCGTATCCCCGGTGGCTCCGGTGGCGGGTCGAGCGCCGCGCTCGCCTCGTTCCAGGCCCCGCTCGCCATCGGCACGGACACCGGAGGCTCCATCCGCCAGCCCGCGTCCGTCACCGGCACGGTCGGCGTCAAGCCGACCTACGGCGGCGTCTCCCGCTACGGCATGGTCGCCTTCTCCAGCTCCCTCGACCAGGGCGGCCCCTGCGCCCGTACGGTCCTGGACGCCGCCCTCCTGCACGAGGTCATCGGCGGCCACGACCCGCTCGACTCCACCTCCATCGACGCCCCGGTCCCGCCGGTCGTCGAGGCCGCGCGCAACGGCAGCGTGGAGGGCATGCGCATCGGCGTCGTCAAGCAGTTCCGCGGCGAGGGATACCAGGCCGGTGTCGTGCAGCGCTTCGACGAGGCCGTCGCGGTCCTCGAGGAGCTGGGCGCCGAGATCGTCGAGCTGGACTGCCCGTCCTTCGACCTGGCGCTGGCCGCGTACTACCTGATCGCCCCGAGCGAGTGCTCCAGCAACCTCGCCCGCTTCGACGGCCTGCGCTACGGCCTGCGCGTCGGCGACGACGGCTCGCACTCCGCCGAGGAGGTCACCTCCCTCACCCGTGAGGCGGGCTTCGGCGCCGAGGTCAAGCGCCGCATCATGCTCGGCACGTACGCCCTCAGCTCCGGCTACTACGACGCGTACTACGGCTCCGCCCAGAAGGTCCGCACGCTCATCACCCGCGACTTCGAGAAGTCGTTCGAGCAGGTGGATGTGATCGTCTCGCCGACGACCCCCACAACCGCCTTCCCGATCGGCGAGCGCGCCGACGACCCGATGGCGATGTACCTGGCGGACCTGTGCACCATCCCGGTCAACCTGGCCGGCAACGCCGCCATGTCGCTGCCCTGCGGTCTCGCCCCGGAGGACAACCTCCCGGTCGGCCTCCAGATCATCGCCCCGGCGCTGAAGGACGAGCGGCTGTACAAGGTGGGCGCTGCCGTCGAGGCCGCCTTCGTGGAAAAGTGGGGGCACCCGCTTCTCGAGGAGGCTCCGTCGCTGTGAGTAAGGCACTGTCCAAGGCCAAGGGCTTCAAGAAGTCCAAGTCCGGTATGTACCTGTCCATGGCCACCACCGCGTTCGGCGCGATCAGTGTCGCGAAGCAGGCCAAGAAGGCCCGCCTCGAGAACGACACGCTGCGCCTGATCGACGCGGCCGTGTCCGCCGCCGCCATCGTCACCGGCCTCGCGATCCTCTACCGCGAGCTGAAGCGGCTGGGCGACGACGACGTCCTGCTGGGCTGAGAGGGAAGTTTCACCGTGACCACCACGACCGACCTGGTGTCGTACGAGGACGCGCTGGCGTCGTACGACCCCGTCATGGGCCTCGAGGTCCATGTCGAACTCGGCACCAAGACCAAGATGTTCTGCGGCTGCTCCACGGCGCTCGGCGCCGAGCCGAACTCGCAGACCTGCCCCACCTGCCTCGGCCTGCCCGGCGCGCTCCCCGTCGTCAACGAGATCGGCGTGGAGTCCGCGATCCGGATCGGTCTCGCGCTGAACTGCGAGATCGCCGAGTGGTGCCGCTTCGCCCGGAAGAACTACTTCTATCCGGACATGCCGAAGAACTTCCAGACCTCCCAGTACGACGAGCCGATCGCCTTCAACGGCTACCTCGACGTACAACTGGAGGACGGCGAGACCTTCCGCGTGGAGATCGAGCGCGCCCACATGGAGGAGGACACCGGCAAGTCGACGCACGTCGGCGGCGCCACCGGCCGTATCCACGGCGCGTCCCACTCGCTCCTCGACTACAACCGGGCCGGCATCCCGCTGATCGAGATCGTCACCAAGCCGATCGTCGGCGCGGGCGAGCGCGCCCCCGAGGTGGCGAAGGCGTACGTCCGCGAGCTGCGCGAGCTGATCCGGGCGCTGGGCGTCTCCGAGGCCCGGATGGAGATGGGCCAGATGCGCTGCGACGTGAACCTGTCGCTGATGCCGAAGGGCGCCGAGAGGTTCGGCACCCGCTCGGAGACGAAGAACGTCAACTCGCTGCGTTCCGTCGAGCGCGCGGCCCGCTACGAGATCCAGCGCCACGCCGCCGTGCTCGACGGCGGCGGCAAGGTGATCCAGGAGACCCGCCACTTCCACGAGGACACCGGCTCGACGACCTCGGGCCGCACCAAGGAGGAGGCCGAGGACTACCGCTACTTCCCCGAGCCGGACCTGGTGCCCGTCGCGCCCCCGCGCGAGTGGGTCGAGGAGCTGCGCGCGGCGCTGCCGGAGCTGCCCCTCGTGCGCCGCACCCGGCTGCTGGAGGAGTGGGGGATCTCCGCGACCGACATGCAGGCGATCCTCAACGCCGGCGCCCTGGACCTGATCGTCGCCACCATCGAGGCGGGCGCCGACGCGGCCTCCGCCCGCAAGTGGTGGATGGGCGAGCTGGCCCGCCACGCGAACGAGACCGGCAAGGCCCTGGACGAGCTGACGATCACGCCGGAGCAGGTCGCCCGGGTCGCCAAGCTGGTCGCCGCCGGCGACCTCAACGACAAGCTGGCCCGCCAGGTCATCGAGGGCGTCCTCGCGGGCGAGGGCACCCCGGACGAGGTCGTCGAGAAGCGCGGTCTGAAGGTCGTCTCCGACGAGGGGGCACTGACCACCGCCGTCGACGAGGCCATCGCCGGCAATCCCGCCATCGCGGACAAGATCCGCGGTGGCAAGGTGGCCGCGGCCGGTGCCCTGGTCGGCGCGGTCATGAAGGCCACCCGCGGCCAGGCCGACGCCGCCCGCGTCAAGGAGCTGATCCTGGAGAAGCTGGGCGTCAGCGAAGGCTGAGAGGCCACGAGCGGAACGTCCTCAGGGGCGTACGTCCTCAGGGGCGGTCCATCGCATGCGATGGACCGCCCCTTTGTGTGACCTGGGTCTCATTCATGTGACTAACCCCACGAAAGCGACAAATGATCTCCTTCGGATGCCACAGTGTTGGAGATCGCTCATTCGTTCTTTGCGGGCTGTTCAGTTCCATCAGCGGCTGTTCCCGGTCAAAGATCCACGAACCACCCCCCAGGGAGCACGTCTGTGGCAGCCCTCGCGCGCTGGTGTGTACGCCACCGCCTTGTGACCGTCCTGCTCTGGCTGATCGCCTTCGCCGGTGTCACGGTCGGCGCCACCGTCGCGGGCTCCGCGTACTCGAACCACTACGACGCCCCCGGCACCGAGGCCGGCCGCGCGACCCAGCTGCTCCAGCAGGGCTTCCCCGGCCTCGGCGGCGACAGCGACAGCGTCGTATGGCGCACCACCGACCCCGGCGGTGTGCGCTCCGCCGACGTCGAGCAGACGATGACCCGCACCCTGGACCGGATCGGGAACCTGCCCGGCGTCGCCTCCGTCACCAACCCCTACGAGGGCAGCCACAGCGGCCAGATCAGCGGCGACGGCCGTATCGCGTACGCCACGATCACCTTCGACGAGCCGAGCGAGAACATCGGCAAGGGTGAGGCCAAGGCCGTCGTCGACACCGCCAAGGCCGCCGAGACCACCGGCCTGAAGGTGGAACTGGGCGGCAGCGCCGTCGCGCTCACCCAGCCGAAGGGCGGGCATCTCGCCGAGGCCGTCGGCGTGGCCGTCGCCGCTGTGGTCCTCTTCCTCGCCTTCGGCTCGCTCGCCGCCTCCCTGCTGCCCATCGCGACCGCACTGATCGGCGTCGGCACCGCCTACTCCGGCGTCGGTCTGCTGAGCCACGCCATGGCCGTCGCCGACTTCGCGCCCATGCTCGGCCTGCTGATCGGGCTCGGCGTCGGCATCGACTACGCGCTGTTCATCGTGACCCGGCACCGCCGGAGCCTGAAGCGCGGCATCCCGGTGACGGAGGCGGCCGTGGGCGCCGTCGCCACCACCGGACGGGCCGTCGTCTTCGCGGGCGCGACCGTGTGCATCGCGCTGCTCGGCATGCTGATCCTGCGGCTCGGCTTCCTCAACGGTGTCGCGTTCGCCGCGTGTCTGACCGTCCTTCTCACCGTCGCGGCCTCCGTGACCCTGCTGCCCGCCCTGCTGTCGTTCATCGGTCCGCGCGCCCTCAGCAGGCGCGAGCGGCGCCGGCTGTCCGAGCACGGGCCCGAACCCGAGGTGCCGACCGGGCTCGCCGCCCGCTGGTCCGCGTTCGTCGAGCGTCACCCCAAGAAGCTCGGCGCCGTCGCGCTTGCCGTGATGGCCGTGCTCGCGCTGCCCACGCTCTCCCTTCACCTCGGCACCTCCGACCAGGGCAACGACCAGAAGACGTCGACCACCCGGCAGGCGTACGACCTGCTCGCCGACGGCTTCGGACCGGGCGTCAACGGCCCGCTCACCCTGGTGACCCACGTCGGCGGCGCCGAGGACAGGCTCGCGCTCGACAACCTCGACAGGACCCTCGCGGCCACCAAGGGCGTCGCCTCGGTGACCCCGGTGACCTACAACAGCGGCGGCGACACCGCCTACCTCAGCGTCGTGCCGCAGTCCTCCCCGCAGTCCCAGCAGACCAGCGACCTCGTGCACCGGCTGCGCGACGAGGTGCTGCCGCGCGCCGAGCAGGGCACCACGCTGGACGTGTCGGTGGGCGGTGTGACGGCGGCCTACGACGACTTCGCCGGGGTGATCGTCGGCAAGCTGCCGCTGTTCGTGGGCGTGGTGATCGGCCTGGGCTCTGTGCTGCTCCTGCTCGCCTTCCGGTCCTTCGGCATCCCGCTGAAGGCCGCGGCGATGAACCTCGCCGCCGTCGCCTCCGCGTTCGGAGTGGTCGTATCGATCTTCCAATGGGGCTGGGGAAGCGAGCTGCTGGGTCTCGGCCGGGCCGGACCGATCGAGCCCTTCCTCCCCGTGATCATGGTCTCGGTGCTCTTCGGCCTCTCCATGGACTACCAGGTGTTCCTGGTCAGCCGTATGTACGAGGAGTGGCTGGAGACCCGGGACAACAGGCGGGCCGTGCGGGTCGGCCTCGCCGAGACCAGCCGGGTGATCAACTCGGCGGCCGTCATCATGATCTCCGTCTTCCTCGCCTTCGTGGCCGGCGGCGACCGGGTGATCGCCATGTTCGGTGTCGCGCTGGCCTCGGCCGTCGCGCTGGACGCGTTCGTCCTGCGCACCCTTCTCGTCCCCGCCCTGATGCATCTGCTCGGCGGCGCCAACTGGTGGCTGCCGACCTGGCTGGACCGCCGGCTGCCGCGTCTCTGCATCGAACCGCCGGAGTGCCGTGCGGCGACGCCGGGGCAGCGGGTCGACGAGGACGCGCTGGCGAGCGTACTCGTGCGGGAGCGGCAGCGGGACGTACGCGATATCCCTGGGTGACGACGGGGCGGAACTGCGTCCCGTGGAACCGTGGCATGCCGGGAAGTTCCTGGCGCACCTCGGCCGGGGGCGCGAGTTCGTCACCCGGGCTGCCGGCCCGAGCCGGCCGCGACCGGGCGGGGACTCGTCACCCGTGGCATGCGGGTGCTCATCGATTGGGCGATCGACGAGCGTGGTATCCACCGTGTGGAGTGGTACGCGTCTTCCGCCGGTGTCCCGAGCATCAAGGCGGCCCGGCGGCTGGGCATGACCAGGGACGGCGTACTGCGCGAGAGCCACCTGTACCGCGGTGTGCGCCAGGACACCGAGGTGTGGTCGGTGCTCGCGCCCGAGTGGCGGGCGGCACGCGTGCACGGCGCCCGCGACGGTCATCGGAGGATCATTAAGAGACCTCTCAGACAGCGTCCGTACGGTGCGGGACATGGGAACCAAGACAGTCGACGAGGCCGGGGCCGCAACCGGCGCCCAGGCGACCAACGACGAGGAGAAGGTGGAGGCCATCGACGGCGAGGAGAGGGCCGGGGAGCCCGGGGCCGAGGGCCGGCCCGAGGAGAACGCGCCCGAGGAGACGGCGTCCGACGAGACGGCGTCCGAGCAGAAGACGCCCGAGGGGCCGTCCGGGGTCGGTCAGGGAGCGGGCGCGGTCGTCGCGGCCGGGCTCGGCATCGTCTCCCTCACCGGCAGCTGGGTCTCCACGGTGGCCTCCGCGCGGGAGACCCTCGTGGGCCAGCTGCGGACCTCGTCGACGGCCAGCGTCTCCCAGCAGATCAAGGAGGTGTACGGCGACGCCTGGCACGCCACCGCGCTGTGGGGCGGCCTGTTCGCGCTGGCAGCGCTGATCGTGGGCGTCGTCGTGCTGGCCCGCCCCGCGTTCGGGGCGCCCGGGAAGCCGCAGGCCGTGTGGATCAAGTCGGTCGCCTGGGGCGGTGTCGCCCTGGGCGTCATCGGGCTGTTCCTGGCCGTCCTCAAGTACACCGACGTCCTGCTCGGACTGCCGTCCGCCGGCTGAGTCCGCGCAGCTCCTGACAGGGGCCCTGGTCCTTCCGCCGTATCCGTGCGGAAGGACCGGGGCCTTTCACGTGTTCAGCGGGAGCGCCGGGGCCCCTTCGCGCGTTCAAAGGGATGGCCGTCCCGGCGAGTTCGGGGTGAGGACTGCGCCCCGGGGAACGGGGCACTAGGAGGCACTGTGTTCAACATGTTCGAAGAACTGTTCGCACCGGGCCGCAAGCACACCCACGACGAGCAGCGGCGCCTGGAACTGTCCCGGGTGGACGTGACGGACGGCGATCCGGGGACGGGCCCGATCGACCTGGCCTCGGGCAAGGTCGTCATACGGATCCCGCAGCAGGCTCCCGACGACGATCCGGACAGCCGCCCGGCCTGAGCGTGGCGGGTGCCCTACGAGACCTCCAGCTCCAGGATCCGGTCGTCGGGCTTCGCGGGCTTGCCCCGGCCGTCCGTGTTGCTCGTGGTCAGCCACAGTCTGTTGCCGTCGGCCGCGACCACGGTGCGCAGGCGGCCGTAGGCGCCCGTCAGGAACGCCTGCGGGGGTGCGGACGCCTCGGTTCCGTTCAGCGGCACGCGCCACAGCCGCTGCCCGCGCAGGCCCGCCGTCCACAGGGAGCCCTCGGCGTAGGCGACACCGCTGGGGGAGGCGACGTCGGTGTGCCACTGGGCGAGCGGATTGTGGTACTCGGGATCGGCCGACTTCCCCTCGGCCTTCGGCCAGCCGTAGTTGTCGCCCGGCTTGATCGCGTTCAGCTCGTCCCAGGTGTTCTGGCCGAACTCCGCGGCGAACAGCCGCTGCCTGCCGTCCCAGGCCAGGCCCTGGACGTTGCGGTGGCCCAAGGAGTACACGGCCGAGTTCCCGAACGGATTGCCGGGGGCGGGCTCGCCCTCCGGCGTCATGCGCAGGATCTTGCCGCCGAGGGACGCCCGGTCCTGAGCCAGACCCCGCTCGCCGGATTCGCCCGTGCCCGCGTACAGCATGCCGTCCGGGCCGAACGCGATCCTGCCGCCGTTGTGGATCATTCCCTTCGGGATGCCCTTGAAGACCGTGTCCGGTGCGCCCAGCTGCGCACCGGCCGGCTTCCGCGGGTCGTACAGCATGCGCACGATGCGGTTGTCGGAGTCGGTCGTCAGGTAGGCGTAGACCAGGTGGTCCGAGGCGTAGCCGGGGGAGAGGGCGATACCCAGCAGGCCCCCCTCGCCGGCGGCCGAGACACCGGGCACCGCGCCCAGCTCGGTCTTCTTCCCGCTCCTGTCGTCGATACGGGTGATCGTCCCGTCGTCCCGGGAGGAGACCAGCAGCCCGCCGCCGGGCAGCGGGGCGAGGCCCCAGGGGGTCCTGAGGTTCTCGGCGACCGTCCGCACCACGCGGACGGAACCCCTTGCGGGCGGGGTCCGTTCGCCCGTCTGCCCGGGCCTGGACGTCCCCGGTGCGGAGGAGGAGTTCCCGTCGCCGGGCGTGCCCCCGGCACCGGAGGAGCAGCCCGCCGCCAGCAGGAGCGCGGCCGCGGCCGACACGGCCGCCACAGCTCGACGTCGCACGATCCAGGTCCCTTCGACGCGGGGCTTCTTCCCTACGTACGCTGCGCGACGCCCCAGGGTTCCCCGCCCGGCGGAGAACCGACCGATCGGGTCGGCCCCACGCCGCCGCTCAGTCCCAGGACCTCTGCGCCGTCGGCAGGCCCGCGAGGTCGGTGAGGTCCTGCGGGGTCAGCCGGAGGCCGGGCGCGCCCGCGTTCTCCGTGACCCAGCGCTTCCGTTTCGCCCCCGGCACCGGGACCACGTGCCGTCCCTGTGCCAGGACCCAGGCCAGGGCCACCTGAGCGGGCGTGACGTCATCGCCGTGGCGGAGCGCCACCCGGCGCAGGCCTGCCACGATGGGCTGGTTGGCCGCCATCATCTCGGCGGTGAAGCGGGGGTGCCGGGCGCGCAGATCGTCCGGCTCGAAGCCCTCGCCCGGCGTCAGCGTGCCGGTCAGGAAGCCATTGCCGAGCGGCATCGCGGAGAGAAAGCCGACCCCGCGCGACGCGCACCAGGGCACCAGCGCGTCCAGCGCCTCCGTCGACCACACCGACAGCTCGGCCTCCACCGCGCTCACCGGGAATACCTGCTGCACCCGCTCCAGCTGCCGGATCGTGCCGTCGTGCAGCCGCGCCCCGGTCCGCCGCCCGCCCCGCGCGCCCACCGCGCACAGCCCGAGCGCCCGTACCTTCCCGGCCCGTACCAGCTCCGCCATGGCACCCCAGGTCTCCTCGACGGGAACCTCGGGGTCCGCGCGGTGGAGCTGGTACAGATCGATGACGTCCGTCTGCAACCGCCGCAGCGAGGCGTCACAGGCCCGCCGTACATAGCCCGGACGGCCGTTGGCCACGATGTGCTGCTCGCCCACCAGCAGACCGACCTTGGTCGACACGAACGCCTCGGCACGCCGCTCCTTGAGCACCCGGCCCACCAGCAGCTCATTGGTGAACGGCCCGTACATGTCGGCCGTGTCGAGCAGCGTCACTCCCAGGTCGAGCGCCCGGTGCACCGTCCGCAGCGACTCGTCGCCCCGCTGCCGCGAACCGGAGTACGCCCAGCTCATCGGCATGCACCCGAGTCCGACGGCCCCCACTTCGAGCGTTGCCGCGCCGATCGTCCTGCGCTCCACCTGGCCGTGTCCTCCCTTTCCTTGCACCCCAAACTAACCAATGCGACACGCGATCCTTCGCATAGCCTCCTGACCATGACCGAAGACGTTTGGCTTCCGTTCCGCACCGACGAGACAGGGGACCTCCCCGAGCGCTTCCACTACCGTTTCTGGGACGGCGACCGGGAGTTTCCCGCGGATCCCGCCGACTGCGCGTTCTACGTGGTGCCCTACATGAAGAGCAGCGAGGTGGCGGTGCGCCCGATGGCCGCCATGACGTCCGTGAAGGTCGTGCAGACGCTCTCCGCCGGCTACGACCACGTCGAACCCGGCCTGCCACTGCTGCCCGACGGGGTGCAGCTGTGCAACGCGCGTGGGGTGCACGACGCCAGCACCGCCGAGCTCGTCCTGACCCTCATCCTCGCCTCGCTGCGCGGCATCCCCGACTTCGTCCGGGGACAGGATCGCGAGGAGTGGCGTTCCGGTTTCCGTCCCGCACTCGCCGACAAGTCGGTCCTCATCGTCGGATACGGCTCGGTCGGCGCCGCCGTCGAGGACCGGCTCGCGCCCTTTGAAGTCGCGCGGGTGGCGCGCATCGCGCGCGGTGCGCGTGAGTCAGGGCGCGGTCCTGTGCATCCCCTCTCCCGATTGTCGGAACTTCTTCCCGACGCCGATATCGTGGTGGTCGTCACGCCGCTCACGACGGAGACGAAAGGCCTGGTCAACGCGGGCTTCCTGGCCCGGATGAAGGACGGGGCGCTGCTCGTCAACGTCGCGCGCGGCGGCGTCGTGGACACCAAGGCGCTGCTGGCCGAGCTGGAGGCCGGCCGCATCACGGCCGCCCTCGACGTCACGGACCCCGAACCGCTGCCCGAGGGACACCCCTTGTGGCATGCGCCGGGCGTGCTGATCACCCCTCATGTCGGCGGTCCCACTTCGGCGTTCCGGCCCCGCGCCACACGCCTTCTGAGCGCCCAGCTGAACCGTTTCGCGCAGGGGGAACCGATGGCGAACGTGGTCTTGACCACCGGCCTCGAATAAGCCGCCGCACCGGGGCGGAGAGGGGCCGGCGAACGGACGCCGGGACAACCCGTGGGCGTATGTTTCACGCCATCGCCGCCGCCCGCGCGCGTGCCTCTCGAGGGGGCGCACCACCGGCGCACGTGTCGTTCCCCGTTGTCCCCCCGTCCGCTTCCAGTACGCTCCGCAGTCCCTCGTACGCAGTACGTACGCGCATCCTCGCTGGTCGTCACTGAGCGTAGAGAAGCTATGTCCCAGAGTGACGAGACTGGTGTATCGTCCCGGACAGGGGCTGCGCCGCGCACCGCTCGGCGCCGGGGACGGAATTTTCAGACATGCGAGGGGGGCGACGGGCGATGCACGGCCTATGGACGAACGATCCGACGCGGCGGGGTCGCGGGCTGCGACCCTGGCGAGCGACTACACGCAGACGCGGCCACAGCGGACACGGCGGTCATCACCACCACCGCCGGCACAGCGGCCGCAAGAGGCATGCGCACCCGGCGCACCGGGACCAGCGGGACCCGGCGGCGCCTCGGACCGGGAGGATCCGGTGAGTTCCCCCGGAGCACTGCCGGCCGGCCGTCCGGACCTGGGAGGCCGGACGCGTCTGGTTCCGCAACTGGTCCTGACCCTGGTGTGCGCGGGATACGCCCTCGGTTCCGCGCTCGACTGGGGCAGCCGGAGCCTCGCGCTCTTCATGGGTGACTTCGGCCTGAGTCTCGCGGCGGGCAGTGCATCGGTCTCCTGCTTTGTCTACGCCCGCCGCAGCCGCAGCCGCTTTCGACCCGCCTGGCTGCTGTTCGCGCTCTCCTCCGCCATGGCCTCACTGGGCAACGGCGTATGGGGCTGGTACGAGGTCGTCCTCGACCGCCCCGTCCCCTCGCCCAGCTTTGCCGACTTCTGCTTCCTCTGCTTCGCTCCGCCCGCCATCGTAGGACTGCTCGTGCTCGCCAAAAGGCCCGTCACCAAGGCGGGTTGGGTATGCCTCGCGCTCGACGCGTGGCTGATCGGCGGCTCGCTCCTCACCCTGTCGTGGAGCCTCGCGCTCGCCCAGGCGGCGAGGTTCGACGGACCGAGCGTCGCGCACGCCGCGCTGTCGCTCGCCTACCCCCTGCTGGACATCGCCCTGATCAGCATGGTGGTCGCACTCCACTTCCGCCGCTCGGCGGTCAACCGGTCGGCGGTCAACACCGCCATCGGCGCGCTCGCCCTGACGGTGATGTGCGACGCCCTGTTCACATCGCCGCTGCTGCACAACAGCTACCACTCGGGCCAACTGCTGGACGCCGGCTGGTTCTCCGGCTCGCTGCTCCTCGCGTACGCCCCCTGGGTCGGCGTCCGGAACCGGCTGCCGCGCGACCGCGCCCACGCGCGCGTGGTGCACCAGCACGTACCGGGCCGGCGCCGGCCGGACTCCGGACGGGTGGACCGGGGGCAAGGGCACACGCCCGTACTCCCGCGGCAGGCGGGGCCCGGCTCCGCGCAGCAGCCCGCGTACGACCGCTACCCGGCCGGGGTCCCCCATGGAACCGAGCGCGACCGTTACCCGGCCACACGCCCGATCTCCGGATCGCTGGCCGCGCTCACCCCCTATCTGGCCGCCGCCGTCTGCACCCTGGGGATCCTCTACAACGTCCTCAACGGCCACAGCGTCGACCGCGTGGTGCTCATCACCGCGGGAGCCGTGGTCCTCGCGCTCGTCGTCCGCCAGGGCATCATGCTGCTCGACAACATCACCCTCACCCAGGAACTCGCGCAGAAGGAGAACCACTTCCGCTCCCTGGTGCAGGGCTCCAGCGACGTCATCATGATCGCCGCCCCCAGCGGCATCCTCAGGTACGTCTCCCCGGCGGCCGCGGGTGTCTACGGACGCCCCGCCGAGGAGCTCGTCGGAACCGAACTCGCCGCGCTCATCCACCCGGACGACCTGGGCTGCGTGGTCCACGAGGTGCGCCGCTTCCTGGCCGTCAGCCCCTTCGTGGAACCCACCACCCGTATCGAGTGCCGCTTCAGGTCCGGCGACGGCGGCTGGCTCAACGTCGAGTCCACCGTCAACCGCCACGAGGGCGGCCTGATCTTCAACAGCCGCGACGTGACCGAACGTGTGCGCCTTCAGGCACAGCTGCAGCACAACGCCGAACACGACCCGCTCACCGACCTGCCCAACCGCGCCCTGTTCACCAAGCGCGTCCAGCAGGCGCTCTCCGGCCGCCGTGCCTCCGACCGCGGCGCCGCCCTGCGGAACACGGCGGTCCTCTTCATCGACCTCGACGGCTTCAAGGCGGTCAACGACACCATCGGGCACCAGGCCGGCGACGAGCTGCTCGTCCAGGCCGCCCGCAGACTCCAGGACTCGGTACGCCAGGGGGACACCGCCGCGCGCCTGGGCGGTGACGAGTTCGCGGCTCTCATCGTCGGCGACGGCACCCGTGACCGCGCCGCCCGTGAGGGGCACATCCTGGAACTCGCCGACCGGCTCCGGATCACTCTCTCGCAGTCGTACGACATCGACGGCAACGATGTCCGGGTGGCCGCGTCCATCGGAGTGGCCTTCGCGGAGCCCGGGCTGGGCGCGGGCGAACTGCTGCGCAACGCCGACCTCGCCATGTACCGCGCCAAGGCCGCCGGAAAGGGCCGCGTCGAGCTCTATGTGCCCCAGATGCAGCAGGACGTCGTACGCAAGGGCGAGCTGGCCACCCGGCTGCGGGCCGCTCTGCACGACGGCGAGTTCACCCTGCTGCACCAGCCCGTCGTGTCGCTCGAGGACGGCCGGATCGCCTCCGTCAGCGCGCAGGCGCGCTGGCGCTCCCAGGGCGTGCTTTTCACTCCCGCGGAATTCCTGCGGGTCTCCGAGGACAGCGACAAGGCCGCCGAGCTCGGCCGCTGGGTGCTGGAGGAGGCCGTCGAGCAGGCCGCCGAACGCAACGCGACCGGGCTCGCCGTTCCGGTCGTCGTACGGATGAGCGCCCGCCGCCTTCTCGACCGCTCCCTGCCCCTCGGCTCGGTCGAGGGCCTGCTCACCCGGCACGGCCTGGCATCGGGTGCCCTGGTCATCGAGCTGTCCGACATCGACCCGAAGGTCTCCCTGGACGAGCTGGAGCGCAGACTCGGCGCACTGCGCAGGATCGGCGTCCGGGTCGCCCTGGACGGGCTCGGCAGCGGCTACGCGGCGATCACGGCGCTGCGCCGGCTCCCCGTCGACGTACTGAAGCTCGACCGCGGCCTGGTCGAAGGGGTCGTGGAGTCCGCGCGTCTGCACAAGATCACCAGTGGGTTGCTGCGCATCGCCACGGACCTCGGTCTTCAGTCGGTCGCCGACGGGGTGGACCTGCCCGAGCAGGTCGTCGCCCTGCGCGCGATGGGCTGTACGCACGGGCAGGGCATGGCATTCTCGGGACCGCTGGACGAGCACCGGCTGCGCCGGGCGCTCACTTCCGGCCACTGTGCCGTGCCGCACGGGCCGGTGGAGCCGGCGCCGGCGTTCGCGATCGGGGGAGCGACGCTGTACACAAGCGGTGTACCTGCCGTTTTCGGGGGTGGGAACGCCCTACGCTCACATAGTGAGACTCCCGTCCCACCCACTTGACAGTTATGGCGTGCCGGGGGGAGGGTCAGTGCCATGCGCACCCGAATTCTCGTACTTGGAAAGCGCGTCGGCTGAGCTGGGACCCACCGGAAATGAACCGGAACACCCAGCGACCACACCCGGCGCGCTCCCCTCGCTTGCCTACCGGCACGAG
This sequence comes from Streptomyces sp. NPDC046931, assembly GCF_040644655.1. Lineage (NCBI taxonomy): Bacteria > Bacillati > Actinomycetota > Actinomycetes > Kitasatosporales > Streptomycetaceae > Streptomyces > Streptomyces sp. NPDC046931. The sequence goes on along the minus strand of NZ_JBEYWX010000011.1, from coordinate 142,819 downwards.
GGGTTTTTTGTTGCACACGCACCAGTCGAACACCGCCCGAACCTCGCAAAAACCCTCAGCATCGAGAAGAGAATGCCGATGACCGAGCAGGCCACCGGGGCCCATCACCCGCAGCCGCGGCCCCGATCCGGAGGACACCAGTCCGCACCCGAGCATGTCACGGGTGCGCAGTCCCTCATCCGCTCTCTCGAGGAGGTCGGCGCCGAGACGGTATTCGGTATTCCCGGCGGTGCGATCCTTCCGGCGTACGACCCGCTGATGGACTCCCGGCGGGTGCGGCACGTGCTGGTGCGGCACGAGCAGGGTGCGGGCCACGCGGCCACCGGCTACGCGCAGGCCACCGGCAAGGTCGGCGTCTGCATGGCGACCTCGGGCCCCGGCGCCACCAACCTGGTCACCCCCATCGCGGACGCCCACATGGACTCGGTGCCGCTGGTCGCGATCACCGGCCAGGTCGCCTCCAAGGCGATCGGCACCGACGCCTTCCAGGAAGCGGACATCGTCGGCATCACCATGCCGATCACCAAGCACAACTTCCTCGTGACCAAGGCCGAGGACATCCCCCGGACGATCGCTGAGGCGTTCCACATCGCCTCCACCGGCCGCCCCGGCCCGGTCCTGGTCGACATCGCCAAGGACGCCCTCCAGGCCCAGACCACCTTCAGCTGGCCGCCCGTCACCGACCTGCCCGGCTACCGCCCGGTGACCAAGCCGCACGCCAAGCAGATCCGCGAGGCCGCCAAGTTGATCACCTCCGCGAAGCGGCCCGTCCTCTACGTCGGCGGCGGCGTCCTGAAGGCCAAGGCCACCGCCGAACTCAAGGTCCTCGCGGAACTCACCGGAGCGCCCGTCACCACGACCCTGATGGCGCTCGGCGCATTCCCCGACAGCCACCCGCTGCACGTGGGGATGCCGGGCATGCACGGTTCGGTCACCGCCGTCACCGCGCTGCAGAAGGCCGACCTGATCGTCGCCCTCGGAGCCCGCTTCGACGACCGTGTCACCGGCAAGCTGGACAGCTTCGCCCCCTACGCCAAGATCGTCCACGCCGACATCGACCCGGCTGAGATCGGCAAGAACCGCGCCGCCGACGTGCCGATCGTCGGGGACGCCCGGGAGGTCATCGCCGACCTCGTCCAGGCCGTCCAGAAGGAGCACAGCGAGGGCCACCGGGGCGACTACAGCGCCTGGTGGAAGGACCTCACCCGCTGGCGCGACACCTACCCGCTCGGCTACGACCAGCCGGAGGACGGCTCGCTGTCGCCGCAGCAGGTCATCGAGCGCATCGGGCAGCTCGCGCCGGAGGGCACGGTCTTCGCGGCGGGCGTGGGCCAGCACCAGATGTGGGCCGCGCACTTCATCCAGTACGACAAGCCCGCCACCTGGCTGAACTCCGGCGGCGCCGGGACGATGGGCTACGCGGTCCCGGCCGCGATGGGAGCGAAGGCCGGGCAGCCCGACCGGACCGTGTGGGCGATCGACGGCGACGGCTGCTTCCAGATGACGAATCAGGAGCTGACCACCTGTGCCCTGAACAACATCCCGATCAAGGTCGCCGTCATCAACAACGGCGCCCTCGGGATGGTCCGCCAGTGGCAGACCCTCTTCTACAACCAGCGCTACTCCAACACGGTGCTGCACTCCGGCCCGGACGACATCAACCCGGAGGCCCGGGGCACCCGCGTCCCCGACTTCGTGAAGCTGTCGGAGGCGATGGGCTGCCACGCCATCCGCTGCGAGTCCCCGGAGGACCTGGACAAGGTCATCGAGGAGGCGAACTCCATCAACGACCGCCCGGTCGTCGTGGACTTCGTCGTCCACGAGGACGCGATGGTGTGGCCGATGGTCGCCGCCGGCACCTCCAACGACGAGATCATGGCCGCCCGGGACGTCCGCCCCGACTTCGGCGACAACGAAGACGACTGAGAGAGAGCCGAGTGAGAACCATGTCCAAGCACACCCTCTCGGTCCTCGTCGAGAACACGCCCGGCATCCTGGCCCGGATCGCCGCCCTGTTCTCCCGCCGCGGCTTCAACATCGACTCGCTCGCGGTCGGCGTCACCGAGCACCCCGACATCTCCCGTATCACCATCGTGGTGAACGTCGAGGACCTGCCGCTCGAGCAGGTCACCAAGCAGCTCAACAAGCTCGTCAACGTCCTGAAGATCGTCGAACTGGAGCCGTCCCAGGCCGTTCAGCGTGAACTCGTCCTGGTGAAGGTGCGCGCCGACAACGAGACGCGCTCCCAGATCGTCGAGATCGTCCAGCTGTTCCGCGCCAAGACCGTGGACGTCTCCCCGGAGGCCGTCACGGTCGAGGCCACCGGCAGCAGCGACAAGCTGTCCGCCATGCTCAAGATGCTGGAGCCGTACGGCATCAAGGAGCTGGTCCAGTCCGGCACGATCGCGATCGGCCGCGGCGCCCGTTCGATCACGGACAGGTCGCTGCGCGCCCTCGACCGGTCCGCCTAGGACACCCGGGAACATTCCCGTACGACCGGAAACGGGCGGCCGGCAGGCCGCCGGCCGCCCGTATGCCGAGACCCCGAAACTTCCCTTCTCCCCGCCGTCATACGGTGGGACGCACCATCCGTACACAAGGAGAGAACCCAAAGTGGCCGAGCTGTTCTACGACGCCGACGCCGACCTGTCCATCATCCAGGGCCGCAAGGTCGCGGTCATCGGCTACGGCAGCCAGGGCCACGCCCACGCGCTGTCGCTGCGCGACTCGGGTGTCGACGTCCGGGTCGGTCTGCCGGAGGGCTCCAAGTCCAAGCAGAAGGCCGAGGAGCAGGGCCTGCGCGTGGTGACGCCTTCTGAGGCCGCCGCGGAGGCGGACGTCATCATGATCCTGGTCCCGGACCCGATCCAGGCCCAGGTCTACGAGGAGTCCATCGCCCCCAACCTCAACGACGGGGACGCGCTGTTCTTCGGCCATGGCTTCAACATTCGCTTCGGCTTCATCAAGCCCCCGGCCGGCGTGGACGTCTGCATGGTCGCCCCGAAGGGCCCGGGCCACCTGGTGCGCCGCCAGTACGAGGAGGGCCGCGGCGTTCCCTGCATCGCGGCCGTCGAGCAGGACGCCACCGGCAACGCCTTCGCGCTGGCCCTGTCGTACGCGAAGGGCATCGGCGGCACCCGCGCCGGCGTCATCAAGACGACCTTCACCGAGGAGACCGAGACCGACCTGTTCGGCGAGCAGGCCGTGCTGTGCGGTGGCGCCTCCGCCCTGGTGAAGGCCGGCTTCGAGACCCTGGTCGAGGCGGGCTACCAGCCGGAGATCGCCTACTTCGAGTGCCTGCACGAGCTGAAGCTGATCGTCGACCTCATGTACGAGGGCGGCCTGGAGAAGATGCGCTGGTCGGTCTCCGAGACCGCCGAGTGGGGCGACTACGTCACCGGCCCCCGCATCATCACCGACGCCACCAAGGCCGAGATGAAGAAGGTCCTCGCCGAGATCCAGGACGGCACGTTCGCCCGCAACTGGATGGACGAGTACCACGGCGGTCTGAAGAAGTACAACGAGTACAAGAAGCAGGACTCCGAGCACCTGCTGGAGACCACCGGCAAGGAGCTGCGCAAGCTCATGAGCTGGGTGAACGAGGAGGCGTAAGCCTCGCGGCCGAAGGGGCCGGAGCAATCTGCTCCGGCCCCTTCGGTGAACCCGGGGTAACGTCTGGATTGAGACATTGTCCACCCCGTCCAGCCACGGACGGGTGATCCTTCCGCAGCGGCGTAATACGACACGTGCGGCGCCACTAGACTGCTCCACAACAATCGCGTTCAGGCCCACAGCGTCGTGCGTCTTCCACGCGGCTAGCCCCTCCACCGCCTGCGGCCGTCGGGACGGCCGTCCGCATTGGACATGTGAGGACTCACGTGAGCTCGTACCCCAGTCGAAAAGCCACGGTACTCATCGCTGAAGAGCTGTCGCCCGCGACCGTCGACGCACTCGGCCCGGACTTCGAGATCCGGCACTGCAACGGCGCGGACCGCGGTGAGCTGCTGTCGGCGATCACCGATGTCGACGCCATCCTGATCCGCTCCGCGACGAAGGTCGACGCGGAGGCCGTCGCCGCCGCGCAGCGGCTGAAGGTCGTCGCGCGAGCCGGCGTCGGCCTCGACAACGTGGACGTCTCCGCCGCCACCAAGGCCGGCGTGATGGTCGTCAACGCCCCCACCTCGAACATCGTGACCGCCGCCGAGCTGGCCTGCGGTCTGATCATCTCCACGGCCCGCAACATCCCGCAGGCCAACGCCGCGCTGAAGAACGGCGAGTGGAAGCGCAGCAAGTACACGGGCGTGGAGCTCGCCGAGAAGACCCTCGGCGTAGTCGGCCTCGGCCGGATCGGCGCGCTGGTCGCGCAGCGCATGTCCGCGTTCGGGATGAAGGTCGTCGCCTACGACCCCTACGTCCAGCCCGCCCGGGCCGCGCAGATGGGCGTCAAGGTGCTGTCCCTGGACGAGCTGCTCGAGGTCTCCGACTTCATCACCGTCCACCTGCCGAAGACGCCCGAGACCCTCGGTCTGATCGGCGACGAGGCGCTGCACAAGGTCAAGCCGAGCGTCCGTATCGTCAACGCCGCTCGCGGCGGGATCGTCGACGAGGAGGCGCTGTACTCGGCGCTGAAGGAGGGCCGCGTCGCGGGCGCGGGCCTGGACGTGTACGCGAAGGAGCCGTGCACGGACTCGCCGCTGTTCGAGCTGGACCAGGTCGTGTGCACCCCGCACCTGGGCGCCTCGACGGACGAGGCGCAGGAGAAGGCGGGCATCGCGGTCGCCAAGTCGGTGCGCCTCGCGCTCGCCGGCGAGCTGGTCCCGGACGCGGTGAACGTGCAGGGCGGTGTCATCGCCGAGGACGTCAAGCCGGGTCTGCCGCTCGCGGAGAAGCTCGGCCGCATCTTCACCGCGCTCGCGGGCGAGGTCGCCGTCCGGCTCGATGTCGAGGTGTACGGCGAGATCACCCAGCACGACGTCAAGGTGCTCGAGCTGTCCGCGCTCAAGGGCGTGTTCGAGGACGTCGTGGCCGAGACGGTCTCGTACGTCAACGCGCCGCTCTTCGCCCAGGAGCGCGGTGTCGAGGTGCGCCTGACCACCAGCTCGGAGGCCTCTGACCACCGCAACGTGGTCACGGTGCGCGGTACGCTCGCGGGCGGCGAGGAGGTGTCGGTGTCCGGCACGCTGGCCGGCCCGAAGCACCACCAGAAGATCGTGGCGGTGGGCGACTACGACGTGGACCTGGCGCTCGCCGACCACATGGTCGTACTGCGCTACACCGACCGCCCGGGTGTGGTCGGCACGCTGGGCCGCATCCTCGGCGAGGCCGGTATCAACATCGCGGGGATGCAGGTCGCCCGTGACATCGCGGGCGGTGAGGCTCTCGCGGTCCTCACCGTCGACGACACGGTGCCGCAGAACGTTCTGACCGAGGTGGCCGAGGAGATCGGGGCGACGTCCGCCCGCTCGGTGAACCTGGTCTGACGTCGCCGCCCCGGGGGCCTCGCCCCCGGACCCCCCGTTCGCCCTGAACGGACTCATCCGCAGACGCCGGACGGGCTGGCCAGCCAGCCCGTCCGGCGTTCTCCCCTTCAGTGAGGGCCTCTCGTGAGGGCCTCAGGCGGCCTTCTCCGGTTCCGTCGCCGCCTGCCGTACGTGGATCCGCCGCAGGGTCACCGCCGCGCAGACCGCGGCCCCCGCCAGAAGGGCCGCCCCCGCGATCGCCGCCCCGTGCATCCCGCTGGTGAACGCCTCCCGGGCGGCCGCCGCCAGCGCGTCGCCCGCCTGGCCCGGGAGCCGCCCGGCCACGGCCAGCGCACCGCCCAGCGTCTCGTGGGCCGGGGCCGGCGCCGAGGCCGGGATCTCATGGCGGTAGACCGCCGTGCCGATCGAGCCCAGAACCGCCATTCCGAGGGCGCCGCCGAACTCCGCACCCGTCTCCAGCAGGGCGGACGCGGAGCCCGCCCGCTCGACCGGGGCCGCGCTCAGGGCCAGGTCCGTCATCTGGGAGATGGCGACGACGATCCCGGAGGAGAGCACGCCGCACGCGGCCAGCACCAGCCAGAGCGCATGGGAGCCGGCGAGGGCGAGCATCCCGTAACCGACCGCGGCGATAGCGAAGCCCGTGGAGACGACATAGGCGCGGTTGACGCCCTTGTGGACCAGCTGGGTCGCGATCGGGGCCGCCATGCCGATCGGCACGGAGGGCACCAGCGCCCACAGGGCCGCCTCCATCGCGCTCTTGCCGAGCACCGACTGGAGGTACTGCGTGGTGAAGAACGCCGAGCCCATGATCGCGAAGGAGGAGACGAGGTTCAGTACCACGGCGGGGGCGAAGCCCCGTCCGCGGAACAGGGCCGGGGAGATCATCGGGGAGGCCGAGGTGCGCTGACGGTGGACGAACAGGGCCGCGAACAGCAGACCCACGGTGATCGAGACGACGTACTGGACGTGCCAGCCCTCCGACGGGATCTCCTTCAGGCCGTAGATCACCGGGAGCACGGCCGCCATCGACAGCGGGACGCCGAGAAGGTCGAAGCGGCCGGGCGCGGGGTCCTTGGACTCCGGCAGCAGGACGGGGCCGAGGACCAGCAGCAGGGCCATCGCCGGCAGATTGACCAGGAACACCGAGCCCCACCAGAAGTACTGGACCAGGACGCCGCTCATGACCGAGCCGAGCGCGATACCGGCCGTCATCACCCCGGACCACATCCCGATCGCCTTCGCCCGCTGGGCCGGGTCGGTGAACATCGTGCGGATCAGGGCCATCGTGGACGGCATGAGGGTGGCGCCGCCGATGCCGAGGACCGCGCGGGCCGCGATCAGGGTCTCGGCGCTGTTCGCGTACGCCGCCGCCAGCGAGGCGGCCCCGAACGCGGACGCCCCGATGAGCAGCAGCTTGCGGCGGCCGATGCGGTCGCCCAGCGAGCCCATCGTCATCAGCAGACCCGCGAGGACGAAGGCGTAGATGTCGAAGATCCACAGCTGCTGGGTGCTGCTCGGCTCCAGGTCCGCGCTGATCGCCGGGATCGCGAAGTAGAGGACCGAGACGTCCATCGAGACCAGCAGCAGCGGAAGCATCAGTACGCCGAGGGCGGTCCATTCACGGCGGCCGGCCCGGGTGGCCGAAGCCGAAGTCGTGGTGGTGCTCGTCGAGTTGGTCATGACAGCGAATGTACGGGCGTCTTATACGCTTGTCTAGAACGCTTGTATAAGTCATGCGTCTAGGACACCTGTATGGATCGGCGCTAGGGTGGACCGCATGGGACACCGTGAGGATCTGCTCGAAGGCGCCAAGCGCTGCCTGCTGGAGAAGGGCTTCGTGCGCACGACCGCGCGCGACATCGTCAAGGAGTCGGGCACCAACCTCGCCTCGATCGGCTACCACTACGGGTCGAAGGACGCGCTGCTGGTGCAGGCGTACGTCTCGCTGATCGAGGGCGTGGGGGCGAGCTTCGACCCTGGTGTGGGCGGGAAGGTCACAGAGCTTCCCGGATCGCTGGAGCGCTTCCAGGAGGTGTGGGCGAACATCATCCGCTCCGTGCCCGAATCCCGGGCGATCTGGCTGCTGAGCTTCGAGCTCATCTTCCAGGGAGACCGGCTCCCCGAGGTGCGCAAGCTGCTGGCCGAGGCGCAGGAGGAGGGCCGGTCGGGGCTCGTGTCCATGTTCAGCGGCATCCCGGAGGGCGAGCTCGACAAGGAGACCGTCGCCACCGAGGGCCGCTTCTACCAGACCGTCCTCAATGGGCTCATGGTCCAATGGCTCTTCGATCCGGACACGGCGACCGATGCGGACCAGCTCACCGAGGGGCTGCGCCGGGTGATCGCCGGTATGGCGAAGAGCGCGGATCGCTAGGGCCGCGCCCCCTTCGCGGATCGCTGGAGCCGCGCCCCCTTCAGCGCCATGTGCAGCAGCAGGCGGTCCTCGCCGTCATCCAGGTCCAGGCCGGTGAGCTGTTCGACGCGGGAGAGGCGGTAGTAGAGGGTCTGGCGATGGATGCCCAGTTCCGCCGCGGTGCGGCCCGCCTGGCCCGCGCAGTCCAGGAACACCTCGGCCGTATGGGCCAGTTCACGATGGGCGGGGGAGAGCAGGACGCGTACGGCCGGGTCGTGGGCCGCCTCGTGCGGGAGTGACGTCAGCAGGCGGTACGGCCCGATCGACGACCACTGTGCGACCGGGCCGAACCGGGGCTCCGCGAGGGCCGCGCGGGCCGCCGCCGACGCCTCCTGCCACGCGGTGCCCAGCTCGCCCAGGCCATGGCGGGCGCCGGCCACCCCGCCCGCCGCCTGTCCGCCGCCACGGGTGACCTCCGCCTCCCGCAGCAGCCGTGAGGCCGCCGTGATCGCCGGGGCCGGCACGTCCGCCGAGCGCAGCCGCACCAGCAGGGCCAGACTCTGACCGCTGGTGCCCCACGGCACCGTGCACAGCGCGGTCGCGGCCGGGATCGTACGGACCGAGGGGGCGTCGTCCGGATCGGCCGAGGGCCAGGGGGCGACACAGACCACCGTGTGCAGGCCCTCGCCCCGCACCCCCAGCGCCGTCCGCAGCTCGGCCACCGCCGCCTCCTGCTGCCAGCCCCGCTCGGCGGTCAGCACCGCGCGCAGCTCCCGCGTCAGATCCGCGCCCGCCTGCACCTCGTCCGCGAGCAGCACGCCGATGCGGGCGGTGACCTCCATCGCGGCGGACAGCTGCGCCTCGGACGGGCCCGGCTCGTCGGCGAGCAGCCACACATAGCCGAGGACGACACCCCGATGGCGTACGGGCAGACAGACCCGCCCCCGGTAGACGCCCGCCTCCGGGGTCGGCGGAATGCGCACGGGGCCGGTGGCACGGGCGATGCCGAAGCCCTCGAACCAGGTGCGCACCGCCGCCGTGGAGCGGCGTGTGAGGATCGAGCGGGTGCGGACCGGGTCGAGGGACGCCTCGTCGAACTCCGCGTCACTGTCGTAGGCCGCGAAGGCGATCAGCTCGAAGTCCCGGTTCTCCAGGGTCGCGGGGGCGCCGAGCAGCGCCGAGATCTCGTCGACGAGTTCCTGGTAGTCACCCCGGCCCGGCTTGAAAACATCCGCCACACGGGCATTCTCCCGCATTCCCCCACCCCGCTCATACAGATGTCTGAGATCCAGGGCACGGATGCGTGACAGCTGTCGATGGCCGACGATCGGAGCAATCCATAGGTTTGACGGTGGTTCTCCGTGCCGTACCCGAATCGTCGGGATTCGGCCTCCTGTTGCCCTTGTGGAGGTGCCCGTGCTGGGTCCCGTGATTCTCGCAGCGTCGCGCAGTGACCGGATGCGCCGTCTGATCTCGGCCGCCCCGGTGACGAAGCCGGTCGTGGACCGCTTCATCCCCGGCGAGACCGTCGACGAGATCGTCCCGATCATCGAGGACCTCACCGGCAAGGGCCTCGAGGTCACCATGGACGTCGTCGGCGAGGACATCACGACCCCCGAGCAGGCCACGGCCGCACGGGACGCGTACCTGGAGCTGATCGGCCGCCTCAAGGAGCTCGGGCTCGGCCCGAAGGCCGAGATGTCCGTCAAGCTCTCCATGTTCGGCCAGGCGCTTCCCGGCGGCCACGAGCTGGCCCTCGCCAATGTGCGCCCGGTCGTCGAGGCCGCCGCCGCGATCGGCACCACGGTCACGCTGGACGCCGAGGACCACACCACCCTCGACTCGATGTTCGCCATCCACGAGGAGCTGCGGAAGGACTTCCCCGGCACCGGCTGCGTGATCCAGGCCTATCTCTTCCGCACCGAGGCCGACGCCCGCCGTCTCGCCGCGAGCGGCAGCCGGGTGCGTATCGTGAAGGGGGCGTACAAGGAGCCCGCCTCGGTCGCCTACCAGAGCAAGCAGGAGACCGACAAGGCGTACGTCCGCATCCTGAAGACCCTCATGGAGGGCGAGGGATACCCGATGATCGGCTCCCACGACCCTCGGATCATCGCCATCGCGCAGGACATCGCCCGGCGTGCCGGACGCAAGCTCGACGAGTACGAGTTCCAGATGCTGTACGGCATCCGCGGCGAGGAGCACCTGCGGCTGGCCGCCGAGGGCCACCGCATGCGCGTCTACACGGCCTACGGCACCGACTGGTACGGCTACTTCATGCGCCGTCTGGCCGAGAAGCCGGCGAACCTCCGCTTCTTCGCCCGCTCGGTCCTCACCAAGAGCTGACACCCACCGCTCGCAAAAGGAGTTACGGAACTCATGGACGCTGTGACCCAGGTCCCCACCCCCGTCAACGAGCCGGTGCACGGCTACGCTCCCGGTTCGCCCGAGCGCGCCCGGCTGGAGGCCAAGCTCAAGGAGCTGGCCGACAACCCGATCGATCTGACGTGCACCATCGGCGGCGAGAAGCGCATGGGCGGCGGCGAGCCGTTCCAGGTCGTGCAGCCGCACAACCACCGGTCGGTTCTCGGCACCCTGCGCCACGCCACCCAGCAGGACGCGCGGGACGCCATCGACGCGGCCCTCGCCGCCGCCCCCGCATGGCGCGCGCTGTCCTTCGACGACCGCGCCGCGATCATCCTGCGCGCCGCCGAGCTGCTGGCCGGCCCCTGGCGTGAGACGATCGCCGCCTCCACCATGCTCGGCCAGTCGAAGACGGCCCAGCAGGCGGAGATCGACAGCCCGTGCGAGCTGGTCGACTTCTGGCGCTTCAACGTCCACTACGCCCGCCAGATCCTGGCCGAGCAGCCGCCGGCCAACTCCCCTGGCGTCTGGAACCGCCTCGACCACCGCCCGCTGGAGGGCTTCGTCTACGCGATCACTCCGTTCAACTTCTCGGCGATCGCGGCCAACCTGCCCACCGCCCCCGCCCTCATGGGCAACGTGGTGGTCTGGAAGCCGTCCCCGACCCAGACCCACGCCGCGGTGCTGCTGATGCAGCTGCTGGAGGAGGCGGGCCTGCCCAAGGGCGTCATCAACCTCGTGACCGGTGACGGCATCGAGGTCTCCAAGGTCGCCCTCGAGCACCGCGACCTCGCCGGCATCCACTTCACCGGGTCGACCAAGACCTTCCAGTACCTGTGGAAGACGGTCGGCAACAACATCGAGAAGTACCGCTCCTACCCGCGCCTGGTCGGCGAGACCGGCGGCAAGGACTTCCTGGTCGCGCACCCGAGCGCCGACCGCGCGGCCCTCAAGACGGCGCTCACCCGCGGTGCCTTCGAGTACCAGGGCCAGAAGTGCTCGGCGACCTCGCGCGCGTACATCCCGGCCTCCATCTGGAACTCCGGCTTCAAGGAGGAGTTCGCGGCCGAGGTCGACTACCTGACCATGGGTGACGTCACCGACCTGTCGAACTTCATCGGCGCCGTGATCGACGACCGTGCCTTCGCCAAGAACAAGGCCGCCATCGACCGCGCCAAGGAGGACCCGACCTGCACGATCGTCGCGGGCGGCTCCTACGACGACTCGGTCGGCTACTTCGTCCGCCCGACCGTCATCGAGTGCACCGACCCGGAGAACGAGGTCTTCACGACCGAGTACTTCGGCCCGATCCTCGCGGTGCACGTCTACGAGGACGAGAAGTACGACGAGATGCTGACCCAGATGGAGTCGGTCTCCGACTACGCCCTGACGGGCTCGGTCATCGCGAACGACCGCGCCGCGGCGGCGTACACGGCCGAGAAGCTGCGCTACGCGGCCGGCAACTTCTACATCAACGACAAGTCGACCGGCGCCGTGGTCGGCCAGCAGCCCTTCGGCGGCGGCCGCGCCTCCGGCACCAACGACAAGGCGGGCGCCCCGCAGAACCTGCTGCGCTGGACCCTGACCCGCGCCATCAAGGAGGCGCTGGTCCCGCCGACCGACTACACCTACCCGCACATGGGCTGAACCTGCCCGCACGGGGCTGACGCCCCCTGAGCACCGCCCCTGCCCCGGGTCACGACACCGGGGGCGGGGGCGGTCGTCATGTGCGGCGCTCGCGGGTCGTACGGCTCATGTGCCGGCGGCAGGCCGGTCACGTGGGAGAACGCCGGGAGGAGGTCATACTGGTCCCGTGGCCACCCGTCTGCGCAGCGTTCACACCGCCGACCTCGATCCCGCCGAACTTCGCGAGGCCCGCGCCCTGTTGGACGAGGCGTTCGGCGGGGACTACGACGACGAGGAGTGGGAGCACGGGCTCGGCGGGATGCACGTCCTGCTGAGCGACGAGCGGGGGCTTGCGGCACACGGGTCCGTCGTCCAGCGGCGTGTCCGGTACCGCAAGCGCTGGCTGCGCGTGGGGTACGTCGAGGGCGTGGGGGTGCGTCCGGACGTACGGCGCCGGGGGTTCGGCGGGCGTGTCATGGCCGAGATCGAGCGGATCATCGACGGCGCCTACGACCTCGGCGCGCTCTCCGCGAGTGACGAGGGCGCCCCGCTGTACGAGGCCCGGGGCTGGCAGCTGTGGTCCGGCCGGCTCTGCGCCCTCGGCCCCCACGGCGTGGTCCGGCTGCGTGACGAAGAGGACTGCACCTTCGTGCGCCCGGCGGCCGCGGGGCCCCTCAATCCGAAGCACAAGCTGGTGTTCGACTGGCGGGACGGCGACGTGCTCTGACGTTCGGTGCCGCCGTCGTGCAGGTCACGGCCGGTCGGGCCGGTTGGCGTCTCAGATAGTAGGAAGTCCGAGTAATTGTGGAGACAGGCGCCCGGTCCTCGCTTAGCTTTGTAGGAGCCGAACGTCTCGCTCGATCCAGCGAATGGCGGTCGTGAGCCGGGCCCCATGCAGGTCACCCCTGCGGCACCGCTCCCCGCCCCTCCGGCGTCTCGTAACCCCTTTTCCGCACTCCGGGATCTCGAAGGAGTCGATTCCCCATGGCCGAGACGACCGTCCGCCGCCGAGTCCGTCACGTTTCCCGCACCAGTGAGTCCGACCGCAAGAACGCCGCCGCCGCACTCCAGCGTGCCCTCGACCGCCGGGACAACGGCGGCGAGACCGGCCACTGAGCCGCCGCGGGCGGCGCTTTCCGAGCCGGGAGCCGCGCCCGTGGGGTGCGGCGCGGTCCCGTACCGCGCCGCACCTCGAAAGCCGGGGCGCTTCTGTCCGCATCCCGGACGCCCAGTGTCATTGCGTGGGACAAGGAGTACGGTGCCGCCATGTCTCGCAGCATCAATCTCGCAGTGATTCCCGGTGACGGCATCGGCCAGGAGGTCGTGGCCCAGGGGCTGAAGGTCCTCTCCGCCGTCCTTGCGCAGGATGTGAAGCTGGAGACCAAGGAGTACGACTTCGGCGCCCGGCGCTACCACGCCACCGGTGAGACCCTCACCGACGCCGACCTGGAGCAGCTGAAGCAGCACGACGCGATCCTGCTGGGCGCGATCGGTGACCCGTCGGTCCCGTCCGGCGTCCTGGAGCGCGGCTTCCTGCTCAAGCTCCGCTTCGCCTTCGACCACCACGTCAACCTGCGGCCCTCCAGGCTGCTCCCGGGTGTCCAGACCCCGCTCGCCGGCCAGCCCGAGATCGACTTCGTCGTGGTCCGGGAGGGCACCGAGGGCCCGTACACGGGCAACGGTGGCACCATCCGCTCCGGCACCCCGCACGCGGTCGCCACCGAGGTCTCGCTGAACACCGCCTTCGGCATCGAGCGTGTCGTGCGCGACGCGTACGCCCGCGCTCAGGCCCGCCCCCGCAAGAAGCTGGCCCTCGTCCACAAGAACAACGTGCTCGTGCACGCCGGTCACCTGTGGACGGAGATCTTCAACAGGGTCGGCGAGGAGTTCCCCGAGGTCACCACCGAGTACATGCACGTCGACGCGGCGACGATCTACCTCGTCACCCAGCCCGAGCGCTTCGACGTGATCGTCACCGACAACCTCTTCGGCGACATCATCACCGACCTCGCCGCCGCCATCTCCGGCGGCATCGGGGTCGCCGCCTCCGGCAACATCAACCCGTCCGGCGCGTTCCCGTCGATGTTCGAGCCCGTGCACGGCTCGGCGCCCGACATCGCGGGCCAGGGCAAGGCCGACCCGTCGGCCACCGTCCTGTCGGTCGCCCTTCTGCTGCGCCATCTCGGTTACGAGGACGAGGCCGCCCGTATCGAGGAGGCCGTCTCCGCCGACCTCGCCGAGCGCGTGGGCAAGCCCGCCCGCACCACCGACGAGATCGGCGACGCGCTCGCCGTACGAGTAGCCGGCTGACCCGCGCCACTCCACATCCTGAGTAGGCCGCCGGGTCGCGATCGCGCCCGGCGGCTTTCCCATGTCTGCGCCGGGTGTCACCATCGACCCACCCCTGGGCAACCCATGGGGCCGTATTCACACCGTTTCGTCCGGCCTCACCCCTTGCGATAATCGAACGCGGAGCCGCGGTATGAGGGAATGCTCGGACGTCCAAGCACTGGCCGTTCCAGTGCGGGCGTGAGCGCGGCCCGCCACGACAACCGGTGAAGGACAACCACACATGACGACGCCCACGATCGAGCTGAAGCCCGCCGCCCACCCGCTCTCCGACGCGGAGCGGGAGGGAATCCTGGCCAACCCCGGGTTCGGCCGCCACTTCACCGAGCACATGGTGACCATCAGGTGGACCGAGGGCCGGGGCTGGCACGACGGCCAGCTCGTCCCGTACGCGCCGATCTCCCTCGACCCGGCCACCAACGTCCTGCACTACGCGCAGGAGATCTTCGAGGGCCTCAAGGCCTACCGCCAGCCCGACGGCTCGGTCGCCACCTTCCGCCCGGAGATGAACGCCCGCCGTTTCCAGCGGTCCGCCCGCCGCCTGGCGATGCCGGAGCTGCCGGTGGAGACGTTCATCGCGGCGTGCGACGCGCTGGTCCGGCAGGACAAGGCGTGGGTGCCGGCCCACGGCGGCGAGGAATCCCTTTACCTGCGCCCCTTCATGATCGCGACCGAGGTCGGCCTCGGTGTGAAGCCGGCCAACGAGTACCTCTTCCTGGTCATCGCCTCCCCGGCCGGCGCGTACTTTCCGGGCGGTGTGAAGCCCGTCTCCATCTGGGCGTCCGAGGACCGTGTCCGCGCGGTTCCGGGAGGCATGGGCGACGCGAAGACGGGCGGCAACTACGCGGCCTCCCTGCTCGCCCAGGCCGAGGCCGCCGCCAAGGGCTGCGACCAGGTCTGCTACCTCGACGCCGTGGAGCACAAGTGGGTCGAGGAGCTGGGCGGTATGAACCTGTACTTCGTGTACGGCGACAAGATCGTCACCCCGACGCTCAGCGGCTCGATCCTCGAGGGCGTCACGCGTGACTCCCTGCTGACGGTCGCCCGCGACCTCGGCTACGAGGCCGAGGAGCGCCGCGTCTCCCTCGACGAGTGGCAGGCCGACTCGGAGAACGGCACCCTCACCGAGGTGTTCGCCTGCGGCACCGCGGCGGTCATCACCCCGGTCGGGACGGTCAAGCGGGCCGGTGCCGAGTGGAAGCAGTCGTGTGGCGAGCCGGGCAAGGTGACCCTCAGGCTCCGCGAGACCCTGCTGGACATCCAGCGCGGCACCCGCGAGGACATCCACGGCTGGATGCACAAGCTGGGCTGACCGCCGCCGCGCAGCGTCGGGGCCGCTCCGGACTTCGGGTCCGGGGCGGCCCTTTTGCGTGCCTGTTCCCCGTCCGGTCGGGTGCCGGGTCATGGTTGTGTGCCCGGTGATCGGACCGCGCGCCTGGCCATCGTTTGATTAGAGCATCGTTCAATCCCATGGTTGCGGACCCTTCCCCTCTTCTTGTCCTCCATTTAGAGTGCTGCTCTAAACGACGCGAGACAAGGAGACGCCGTGCGACTGACTCCCACGGAGCGTGACCGGCTGCTGCTGTTCTCGGCCGCCGAGCTGGCCAGGTCCCGCAGGGCCCGCGGCCTCAGGCTCAACGTCCCGGAGGCGACCGCCCTGATCGCCGACACGGTGTGCGAGGCGGCCCGCGACGGCGCCCGGCTCGCCGAGGCCGTCGAGCGGGCCCGCACGGTGCTCGGCCCGGACGACGTGCTGCCGGGTGTCGCGGACGTCGTCACGGAGGTGCACGTCGAGGCCGTCTTCGACGACGGCTCCCGGCTCGCGGTGGTCTCCCGTCCTCTGGAAGGAGGCCTGGGCGACCTGGCTCCGGGAGCACTGCTGCCGGGTCCCGGGCACGCCGAACCCGAGGCGGCCGTGCGGCTGACGGTCACCAACACCGCGGACGTGCCCGTCTCCGTGACCTCCCACTTCCACTTCTTCGAGGCCAACCCACGGCTCGACTTCGACCGAGGGGCCGCCTACGGGATGCGGCTCGCGGTGCCCGCGGGTTCCTCCGTGCGGTTCGGGCCGGGGGAGAGCGTCGAGGTGGGTCTGGTGCCGATCGGGGGCCGGCGGACCGCGATCGGGTTCGCGGGACTCGTCGACGGCCCGCTGGACGCGCCGGGCGCCAAGGAGGAGGCCCTGCGCAGGGCCGCCGCCTGCGGGTACCTGGGAGCCGGCCGATGAATCCGAAGGAGCGCGCGATGGACCCGCACGCGTACGCGGCCGCGCACGGCCCCCGCGCCGGCGACCGGATCCGCCTCGGCGACTCGGGCCTGGTGGTGCGCGTGGAGTCCGACGCCCAGAAGCACGGCGACGAGTTCCTCGCCGGGTTCGGCAAGACGGCCCGTGACGGGCTGCACCTCAAGGCCGCCGCCGTGCGCGAGACCTGCGACGTCGTCATCAGCAACGTGGTCGTGATCGACGCGGTGCAGGGCATCCGCAAGGTCTCCATCGGCATCCGCGAAGGCCGGATCCACGCCATCGGCCGGGCCGGCAACCCCGACACCCTCGACGGCGTCGACGTCGTGGTCGGCACGGGGACCTCGATCGTCTCCGGTGAGGGCCTGATCGCCACCGCCGGTGCCGTCGACACCCATGTCCACCTGCTGTCGCCGCGCATCATGGAGGCCTCGCTCGCCTCCGGTGTGACCACGATCATCGGCCAGGAGTTCGGCCCGGTGTGGGGCGTGGGCGTCAACTCCCCCTGGGCACTGCGGCACGCGTTCAACGCCTTCGACGCCTGGCCGGTCAACATCGGCTTCCTGGGCCGGGGTTCGTCCTCCCACTCCGCGCCCCTGACCGAGGCGCTGGCCGAGGGCGGCGCGTCCGGCTTCAAGGTGCACGAGGACATGGGCGCCCACACCCGCGCCCTGGACACCGCGCTGCGCGTGGCCGAGGAGCACGACGTCCAAGTGGCGCTGCACAGCGACGGGCTGAACGAATGCCTGTCCGTGGAGGACACGCTCCGGGTGCTCGAAGGACGGACCATCCACGCCTTCCACATCGAGGGCTGCGGCGGCGGCCATGTGCCCAACGTCCTGAAGATGGCGGGTGTCGCGAACGTCATCGGCTCCTCCACCAACCCCACCCTGCCCTTCGGCCGCGACGCCGTGGCCGAGCACTACGGCATGATCGTCTCCGTCCACGACCTCAAGACCGACCTGCCCGGCGACGCCGCCATGGCCCGCGACCGGATCCGCGCCGGAACCATGGGCGCCGAGGACGTGCTGCACGACCTGGGAGCGATCGGCATCACCTCCTCGGACGCGCAGGGCATGGGGCGCGCGGGCGAGACCGTGCGCCGCACCTTCGCGATGGCCGGGAAGATGAAGGCTGAGCTGGGGCCCCTCAAGGGCGACGGCCCACACGACGACAACGCCCGAGTCCTGCGCTACATCGCCAAGCTGACCGTCAACCCGGCCATCGCCCACGGCCTCGCGCACGAGGTGGGTTCCCTGGAGACCGGCAAGCTGGCCGACATCGTCCTGTGGCGGCCGGAGTACTTCGGCGCCAAGCCGCAGCTCGTGCTCAAGGCCGGCTTCCCGGCGTACGGCGTGGTCGGGGACCCCAACGCGGCCACCGACACCTGCGAACCCCTCGTCCTCGGCCCGCAGTTCGGCGCGCACGGCGGCACCCCCGCCGACCTCTCTGTCGCCTTCGTGGCCCGGGCGGCGCTCGACCAGGGCAACGACCGGATGCCGACCCGTCGGCGCAGGGTCGCCGTCCGGGGCACCCGCGGCATCGGCCCCGCCGACCTGCGCCTGAACTCCCGCACCGGATCCGTCGACGTCGACCGGCACACCGGCCTGGTCACCCTCGACGGCGACCCGATCCGCTCCGAGCCCGCCGACTCGGTGTCCCTCAACCGCCTGTACTTCCTCTGACCTTGTGAGGACCCCCGCCATGAACACCCCCGCCGCCGACGGCTTCCGCATGCCCGCCGAGTGGGCCCCGCACGAGCGCACCTGGATGGCGTGGCCGGGTCCCAACCCGACCTTCGGCGCCCCCGAGGACCTTGCCGCCTCCCGCGCCGCCTGGGCCTCGGTAGCCCGCGCGGTGCGCCGCTTCGAACCGGTCACCGTGGTCTGCGGTCCCGGGCAGTCGGCGGCGGCCCGCGCCTTGCTGGGCGAAGGCATCGACACGGTGGAGCGCGAACTCGACGACGCCTGGATGCGCGACATCGGCCCCACCTTCCTCACCGACGGGCGGGAACTGGCCGCCGTGGACTGGACGTTCAACGGCTGGGGCGCCCAGGGCTGGGCCCGCTGGGAGCACGACGCGAAGATCGGCGCGTATGTCTCGGACCTCGCGGGCGCGAGGACGTACGCCTCGAAGCTGGTCAACGAGGGCGGCGCGATCCACGTCGACGGCGAGGGGACCGTGCTGCTGACCGAGACCGTGCAGCTCGGACCCGAGCGCAACCCGCACTGGACCCGCGAGGAGGTCGAGGCGGAGATCCACGCCCACCTCGGCACCCGCAAGGCGATCTGGCTGCCGCGCGGCCTGACCGCCGACTACCCCCCGCACGGCTTCGGTACCCTCGGCCACGTCGACATCGTCGCCGCCTTCGCCCGCCCGGGTGTCGTGGTCGCCCACCATCAGCCGGACCCGGCGCACCCCGACCACGAGGTGACCCGGGAGGTCATCGGGATCCTCGGGTCCGCCACCGACGCACGCGGCCGCCGCCTGGAGGTCGTGGAGGTGCCCGCCCCCGCCGTCCTGGAGGCCGACGGCCACTGGGCCGACTACTCCTACATCAACCACTACCTGTGCAACGGCGGCGTCGTGCTCTGCGCCTTCGGCGACCCGCGCGACGAACTCGCGGCCGACCTCTTCCGCCGCCTGTTCCCGGAGCGGACGGTGACCCTGGTGGACGCCCGTACGATCTTCGCGGGCGGCGGAGGCATCCACTGCATCACCCAACAGCAGCCGAGGGTCCTCGGGTAGAACGTACGGGTGAATGTGATGGTCTGCGCCTCGTGCGGAAGACGGCTGACCGAGCCGGTGCGCCGGCTCGACGAGATGCCCGAGCGTCCCGCCTGGGACGGCGGGCCCGACGCGGACGGACGGCGGCACGGACCGGCGAGTGTCCCGCGCGGAGCCCATGTCGTCGATCCCCGGCCGTTCGGTGCGCCGTTCGTGCCGGTCGCCGGCGACGAGGAGTACGACGGGATCGCGCCCGGCGAGAGGTGGACGGCCGACTGCTCGGGCGGATACGAGACCCGGCTCGTACCGGACACCGTTCGCGTGGACGCGGTGCAGGACGTGGAGGCGACCGGATGACCCGCAGCCGCCAGGCCGCCCCACCCCGCGAGGACGTGCTCGCCGCCGCCATGGGCATGATCGCCGAGCGCGGTCTGGAACAGCTCACCATGGCGGCACTCGGCCGGGAGGTCGGCATGAGCAGCGGCCACCTTCTGTACTACTTCCGCTCCAAGGACGAGCTGCTGCTGCGGACCCTGGAGTGGAGCGAGCGGTCGCTGGGCGCCGAGCGCGGCCGGCTGCTCGCGCGGACCGGCACGGCCCGCGAACGTCTCGACGCCTACGTCGACCTCTACGTCCCCGACGGCCACCGCGACCCGCACTGGACCCTGTGGCTGGAGGTCTGGAACCGCTCGCAGAACGCCGACGACGACGCCCGCGACCGGCAGGCCGCCATCGAGGGCGCCTGGCACCGCGACCTGGTGGCGCTGCTCGCCGAGGGGGTGTCGCGGGGCGAGTTCCGGCCGGTCGACCCGGACCGCTTCGCCGCGCGGCTGCGCGCCCTCCTCGACGGCTTCTCCATCCATGTGGCGATCGGGCTGAGGGGTACCGACCGGGAGCAGGTTCTCGGCCACGTGCGGGAGTTCCTGGACGAGACGCTGGGGCGGCCGGGGCCCGATTGACGTCCGCAGATGGCCGATTGCGGTGAATCCCCGCCGGGCCGCCGGGGCAGTTACGGCTCATGGGATCAGAGCACTGGAAGAGAATCTGGATCGGCTCGGCCGGCAACATGGTGGAGTGGTACGACTGGTTCGTCTACGCCAGCTTCGCCACGTACTTCGCCGGGGCCTTCTTCCCCGACGGGAACCCGACGGCCCAGCTGATGAACACCGCGGGCATCTTCGCCGTCGGGTTCTTCATGCGCCCGGTCGGCGGCTGGCTGCTCGGCCGGGTCGGCGACCGCAGGGGCCGCAAGGCCGCCCTGACCCTCACGGTCACCCTGATGTCGGCCTCGGCGATCCTCATCGCGATCGCGCCGACGTACGCCGTCGCGGGCTACGGCGGCGCGCTCGTACTGCTCCTCGCCCGGCTGTTGCAGGGCCTCTCGGTGGGCGGCGAGTACGCGGCCAGCGCGACCTACCTCACCGAGGCGTCCGACCCGGGACGGCGCGGCTTCGCCTCCAGCTTCCAGTACGTGTCGATGACCGCGGGCCAGATCGTCGGCCTGGGTCTGCTGATCCTGCTCCAGCACACGATGTCCGACGACGCGCTGCACGGCTACGGCTGGCGCATCCCCTTCGTGGTGGGGGCGCTCGGCGCGGCGGTGGTCTTCTACCTGCGGCGGAACATGCTGGAGACGGAGGTCTACGAGGCCGACGAGACCGAGGGTGAGGAGCGCGGCACGCTGCGCGCGCTCTGGCGGCACAAGCGCGAGGCCCTCCTGGTGATCGCGCTGACCATGGGCGGCACGGTCGCGTACTACACGTACACCACCTATCTGACCAAGTACCTGTCGAACTCGGCGGGACTGCCCAAGGAGACCGCGACCCTCGTCTCCTTCACCGCGCTGATCGTCTTCGCCTGTCTCCAGCCGCTGGCCGGCCGGCTCTCCGACCGGATCGGACGCCGCCCGCTGCTGATCACCTTCGCGGTCGGCTCCACCCTGCTGACCGTGCCGGTCATGACGCTGCTGAAGCACGCGGGCGGCTTCTGGCCGGCCCTCGGGCTGTCGCTGCTGGCCCTGGTCGTGGTCACCGGATACACGTCGATCAACGCGTGCGTGAAGGCGGAGCTGTTCCCGACGGGTATCCGCGCCCTCGGCGTCGCCCTGCCGTACGCCCTGGCCAACGCGCTGTTCGGCGGCACGGCGGAATATGTCGCCCTGTGGTTCAAGAACGCGGGCGCCGAATCCGGCTTCTTCTGGTACGTGGCGGGCTGCGCGGCCGTGTCGCTGGTGGTGTACCTCGCCATGCGGGAGACCCGCGACCTGGATCTGGTCCGGATGGACACCGCCCGGACGTCCACCATGACGACCGCATCCTGAGACGGCGGTGAGTGCGGGGGCGGATTGTGCCAGACTGCCCCCGTGCTCACGTTCGCCATGATTATTGGCAGCAGGCGCGCCGGTCCGCAGTGACCGCCTCGTACGACCAGGTGCGGGCGGCCACCGTCGTCCTCGACCCGCGCGCAAACCTCTCGCACCCGCGAGGGGTTTTTCCGTTTTCTGGCCCACCTTCAGCCAGGACGGGAGCGTGAGGGACCATGGGGGGACGGTGGAGCCGGTCATTTCGGTAGACCGAGATCCAAAACAGGAGCCTTGAGACCATGACGGAAACCAGCGAACTCGACGACTCGTTCCACGTCTTCGACACGACGCTGCGCGACGGCGCGCAGCGCGAGGGCATCAACCTCACCGTCGCGGACAAGCTGGCCATCGCACGGCACCTGGACGACTTCGGTGTGGGCTTCATCGAGGGCGGCTGGCCCGGCGCGAACCCGAGGGACACCGAGTTCTTCGCCCGCGCCCAGCAGGAGATCGACTTCCGTCACGCCCGGCTCGTAGCCTTCGGCGCGACCCGCCGCCCGGGCGCCAAGGCGGCGGAGGACCAGCAGGTCAGGGCGCTGCTGGAGTCGGGCGCGCAGGTGATCACCCTGGTCGCGAAGTCCCACGACCGCCATGTCGAGCTGGCCCTGCGCACCACGCTCGACGAGAACCTGGAGATGATCCGCGACACCGTCTCCCATCTGCGGTCCGAGGGCCGCCGGGTCTTCGTCGACTGCGAGCACTTCTTCGACGGCTACCGGGCGAACCCGCAGTACGCCAAGGCGGTGGTCAGCGCGGCGTGGGAGGCGGGCGCCGACGTCGTCATCCTCTGCGACACCAACGGCGGCATGCTGCCCGCGCAGGTCCAGGCGGTGGTCTCCACGGTCCTGGCGGACACCGGCGCCCGGCTGGGCATCCATGCGCAGGACGACACGGGCTGCGCCGTCGCCAACACCCTCGCGGCGGTGGACGCGGGCGCCACGCATGTGCAGTGCACGGCGAACGGCTACGGCGAGCGGGTGGGCAACGCGAACCTCTTCCCGGTCGTGGCGGCCCTGGAACTGAAGTACGGCAAGAAGGTGCTGCCCGAGGGCAGGCTCCGCGAGATGACGCGCATCTCGCACGCGATCGCCGAGGTCGTCAATCTGACGCCCTCCACGCACCAGCCGTACGTGGGCGTCTCGGCCTTCGCGCACAAGGCGGGCCTGCACGCGTCCGCGATCAAGGTGGACCCGGACCTGTACCAGCACATCGACCCCGAGCTGGTCGGCAACACCATGCGGATGCTGGTCTCCGACATGGCGGGCCGGGCCTCGGTGGAGCTCAAGGGCAAGGAGCTGGGCGTCGACCTGGGTGGCGACCGGGAGCTGGTCGGCCGGGTCGTGGAGCGAGTGAAGGAGCGCGAGCTCCAGGGCTACACCTACGAGGCAGCGGACGCGAGCTTCGAGCTCCTTCTGCGTGAGGAGGTCGCGGGCAGGCCGCTGTGCTACTTCCGCACGGAGTCCTGGCGGGCCATCGTCGAGGACCGTCCCGACGGCACCCACGCCAACGAGGCGACGGTGAAGCTCTGGTCGAAGAGCGAACGCATCGTCGCGACGGCGGAGGGCAACGGCCCGGTCAACGCCCTGGACCGGGCGTTGCGGGTCGCCCTGGAGAAGATCTACCCCCAGCTGGCCGCCCTCGAGCTGGTCGACTACAAGGTCCGCATCCTGGAGGGCAAGCACGGTACGCAGTCCACGACACGCGTGCTCATCTCCACGTCCGACGGCCGGGGCGAGTGGTCCACGGTCGGTGTGGCGGAGAACGTGATCGCGGCGTCGTGGCAGGCGCTGGAGGACGCCTACACCTACGGCCTGCTGCGCGCCGGCGTGGAGCCCGCGGAGTGACACCCCGGGGGCGGCGCTCCTCAGCAGGAGTCCGCGGCGAGCTTCTCGAACGCGCCGCGGCTCATGGCGCCGCCGTCGGCCGGACCTGGCCGGGGCGCAGCGCCGCGATGTCCCGGGCCGAGAAGGCGACGACGCCGTTGTAGGAGTCGCCGGTGACATAGTGGCCGAAGGACAGTGTGCAGGTGTGGTCCGGCAGCGGCCGCCGGGCTCCCCGGTGGCGGGCGTGCCGGCGGGCCGGGGGAGCGAACAGCGGGAACGCGGCGTCTCCCGTGTGCTCGCCCTGCGCGTCCCAGCCGGTGGTGACCAGGTCCCCGGCACCGGAGTCCCGGCCGTCGAGGGCCGGGCCCCGGTACGCGTCGTCACCGCACGGCCGGATCAGCGCGTTGGGAGCGCCGTCCGCGCCCGGCCCCACGGCCGCCAGTGGCAGGTCGACGGCCGCGCAGCCGCTCGGCAGTGCCGCCCCCGCCACCACACCCGTCACCGCGCCGGCTCTCCGCCGCAATGTGCGCCGCCCCCTCTCGTCGAGGGCGGCGCCTGCCGTCACCCCTTCGCTACTGAAGTCGCCACTTCTGGTTGGCCGCGCCCGTGCACGACCAGATCTGCGTCCGTGCCCCGTTCGCCGACGAGTTGTCCGTCACGTCCAGGCACCTGTTCGCCGCAAGATTGACGACATCGCCCGTCGAAGAGTCGTACGACCACTGCTGTGCTCCGGTTCCATTGCAGTCGTACAGCTGGACCTTGGCCCCGTCCGCGGTCGAACCACCTGACACATCCAGGCACTTGCCCAGCGCCTGGAGGGATTTGTCGGACTTCACCGTCCACCGCTGGGCGGCCGTCCCGTTGCAGTCGTACAGCTGCACCGCGGTCCCGTTGGCGTTCGACGCCCCCGCCACGTCCAGGCACTTGCCCGCGAGGCCCACGAACGCCCCCGTCCGGTCACCGCCGCCCGACTGGGTCCCCGACCAGGTGAACGTCGCCGATGTCCTACCCGGCAGCGAGTATGTCGCATGCTGCCCGCCCCAGTTGATCGCCACGGTCTTCGCGGACGTGGCGTCGTTGTACGCGATCAGCGCCTTGGAACCGTCCGGGTTACGCCACGCCACGTTCGGCACAGCGGCGCTCGCCGTCGACGCGATGCGCTGCGCGCCCGGCCGGACGAACTTCGTCAGATGGCCCATGGTGTAGTACTCGATCGTGTAGTCGACCGTCCCGCTCGCCCCGTCCCCGTCGTGGACCGTGATCAGGCCGGTGCAGGTGCCGCAGCCGCCGTTGTGCGGCCCTCTGTTCTGGTCGACCGCGAGCGACCACTTGGTCACCGACTTCGCCCAGTTCCGGGTGTAGTCGACGATGTCGAGCATGTCCTCGCGCTGCTGGTTCGCGATCCAGGTGCCGCCCGAGTGCTCCGTGCCGAACGCGTCCAGCTGCGGGTACTGGTTGTGGACCGTGGTCTGCTTCGTCACGTCACCGCCGTAGCCGTGCCAGGCGATCCCGCCGAAGTTGGGGTGCGAACGGACCGCCGCGTCGTCCACCGTCCGGGCGGCGTAGGAGTCGTAGGTGTCCCAGTTCCAGTCGTGTGCCAGCACCTTCGTCCCGAGGTCCGCCGCCTGGAGTCTCGGCAGCAGCTCGTTCTTCGTGAAGTACGCGAGTCCGGACGCGTTCCAGCTCATCGACGGATAGCCCGAACAGCACGTCGGCTCGTTCTGCGCGGTGACATAGGAGACGGGGACGCCCTGGTCCTTGTAGGCCTGGAGGTACTTCACGAAGTACGACGCGTAGGCCCCGTAGTCCTCCGCCTTCAGCCAGCCTCCGTCGAGCTGCCCGCTGTCCTTCATCCAGGCGGGCGCCGTCCACGGACTGGCCATCACGGTCAGCGAGGGGTTGAGCCGGAGCGCCTGCTTCGTCAGCGGCACCACATCGGCCAGGTCGTGCGCGATCGAGAACCTCGTCAGGTTCGGGTCCGTCTGCCCGGCCGGCACATCGTCGTAGGTGTAGCCGTAGCGGGCCAGGTCCGAGGCGCCCATCGGATTGCGCAGGAACGACAGCCCGATCCCGTCCGTCGGCGAGAACAGCTTCCGCATGGTCGCGTCCCGCGTCGCCTGCGACAGCGCCCCGCTGCCGTTCATCAGCCAGGCCGCGGTGTCCGTGAAGGACGCGCCGCCGCCGGTGAAGGTCTGGTAGCGGGTGTTCTCGTCGACGGTGATGTTCTCGCCGCCGCCGGTTCCCGGCTGGAAGGCGAACGGTGTCTGGGCCTGGAGTCCGCGCACGACATGCCGTCCGCCGCTGTCGTCGGTCGTGGTCAGCCAGGCCGTGACCTGCTCGCCGGCGGCGCGGGCGGGCCCGGTGCCCGCCGCGGTCAGCCCGGCCGTGGTCAGCAGCCCGGCGAGGATCAGGCGTGCCGCGCGCAGGGGTGTCCTCATGGTGCGCCGCCCTTCTGGGGGGTGGTGGGGGTGGGAGGCGTGCGAAGCGTGCGAGGCGTGAGTAAATGACGGCGCCGGGACCGCGTCAAGAGGGTGAGCGTTCACTTTCCGAAGAGACAACTCGCCTTCTATGGCTGGCACTTGGGGCCACTCCTGTTCTGACGTGAAGTCTTGACGGCGGGGGGTAACACCAGTTAACTCACGGCGTGATCTAAGTCGTAAGCCAGCCGTAAGCTCACTTGTGGATTACGAGAGCCAAAGGGAAGGTCCATGCGAAGAACCGCCCTGTTCGCCTCCGCCACCCTGCTCACCGCCCTGATCCCGCTCACCGCCGTCGGCACCGCCTCCGGCGCCGACGACCCCACCCCCGTCCCGGTCGACCGCTTCGAGGGTGAGGTGCCCTTCGCGAGCCAGCCGGCCGAGGGCATCTTCACCTGGGGCGGCGACGCCGACGACCCGCCCACGCTGCGCCTCACCGAGCGCGCGGACGCCCCCGAGGGCACCCAGGTCCTCACGGGTGGCTACGACATCAGCGGCTACGGCGGCTTCACCCACGACTTCGCCGCCGACCGGCCCGCCCACGACTGGTCCGCCCACCAGGGCATCCGCTTGTGGTGGGACGGCCGGAACAACGGCAAGAAGATCGCGTTCGAGATCAAGGACGGTGGCGCGAACGGCGAGGCCTCCGAGCTGTGGACCACCTCGTTCACCGACGACTTCAGCGGCTGGAAACAGATCTCGATCCCGTTCGCCGACTTCACCTATCGGACGGACTACCAGCCCGTCGGCGGCATCGACCACGTCCTCGGCCTCACCCGGATGTGGGGGTACGCCGTCACGCTCCCCGTCGGCGTCAAAGGCCAGTTCGCCCTGGACGGCGTCGAGCTGTACGGCAGGGCCGACCAGTCCCGGCGGGCCTCGGTCACCACGGACTCCGCCGTCTACCCGGTCGGGGAGGGCGGCACGGCACAGGTGAAGGTCACCGTCGCCACCACCGGTTCCGTCCCCCTCGACGAGCCCGTCACCGTCGCCTATGACACATCCGGCGGTACCGCCGGGTCGGGCACCGACTACACCCCCGCCCAGGGGACGCTGGCCTTCCCGGCCGGAACCGCCTCCGGCAGCACGCGGACCATCGAGGTGCGCACCCTCGAGGACAAGGCCGCCGAGCCCGCCGAGACGATCCCGCTCAGGCTGGCCGTCACCGGTGCCAAGGCCCCCGCCGAAACCCCGCAGGTGGTCATCGACGCCCACGGGCTGCCGTACCTGGACGGCAGGCTGCCGGTGCGGAAGCGCGTCGCGGACCTGCTCTCCCGGATGTCCCTGGAGGAGAAGGCCGGCCAGATGACCCAGGCCGAGCGCGCCGGCCTCACCTCCCAGGGCGACATCGCGGCCTACGACCTGGGCTCGCTGCTGTCCGGCGGCGGCTCGACCCCGACGCCCGACACCCCCGAGGCGTGGGCGAAGATGATCGACTCCTTCCAGCTGCGGGCGCGGGCGACCCGGTTCCAGATCCCCCTGATCTACGGCGTCGACGCCGTCCACGGGCACAACAACCTCGTCGGCGCCACGATCATGCCGCACAACATCGGCATCGGGGCCACGAGAGACCCACGACTGGCGGAGAGGACCGGAGCGGTGACGGCCGGTGAGGTACGCGCCACCGGCATTCCCTGGGACTTCGCGCCCTGCCTGTGCGTCTCGCGCGACGAGCGCTGGGGCCGCTCCTATGAGTCCTTCGGCGAGGACCCGGCGCTCGTGAAGTCCATGGAGACGATCATCCAGGGCCTCCAGGGACGCGCGGACGGCCGGGACCTGAGCCGGAACGACAAGGTCCTCGCCACCGCCAAGCACTTCGTCGGCGACGGCGGCACCGAGTACGGCTCGTCCACCACGGGGTCGTACACCATCGACCAGGGGGTCACCAAGGTCACCCGGCAGCAGCTGGAGGCCGTCCACCTGGCCCCGTACCGGACGGCGGTCGAGCGCGGCATCGGCTCGGTCATGCCGTCCTACTCCTCGCTCGACGTCCTCGGTGACGGCCGGGGCCCGGTGAAGATGCACGCCCGCGCCGACATGATCAACGGCGTGCTGAAGGGCCGGATGGGCTTCGACGGCTTCGTCATCAGCGACTGGAACGCCCTCGACCAGCTCCCCGGCGACCACGCGTCCCACGTCCGCACCGCGGTCGACGCCGGCGTCGACATGATGATGGTGCCCTACACCTACAAGGACTTCCGCACGACGCTGACCGACGAGGTGAAGGCGGGCCGCATCAGCGAGAAGCGGATCGACGACGCCGTCTCCCGCATCCTCACGCAGAAGTTCAGGCTGGGACTCTTCGAGCACCCGTACGCCGACACGAGCGGCGCCGACCGGATCGGTTCCGCCGCGCACCGGGCCGTGGCCCGGCAGGCGGCCGCCGAGTCCCAGGTGCTGCTGAAGAACGCGGGCGGAGTGCTGCCGCTCAGGAAGAACCAGAAGGTCTACGTCGCCGGATCCAACGCCGACGACCTCGGCAACCAGACCGGTGGCTGGACCCTCACCTGGCAGGGCGCGTCCGGCACCCACACCCAGGGCACGACCATCCTCCAGGCCATGCGGAAGGCCGGGGGAGACGTCACCTACTCCAAGGACGCCTCGGCCCCGTTGAACGGCTACGACGCCGGCGTGGTCGTGGTGGGCGAGACCCCCTACGCCGAAGGTGTCGGCGACGTCGGCAACGGCCACGACCTTCAGCTGTCCGCCGCCGACACGGCCGCCGTGGACAAGGTGTGCGGCGCCATGAAGTGCGCGGTGCTGATCGTCTCCGGCCGTCCGCAGCTGATCGGCGACCGGCTCGGCGAGATCGACGCCCTGGTGGCCTCCTGGCTGCCGGGCACCGAGGGCGACGGCGTGGCGGACGTCCTCTACGGCAGGCGCCCGTTCACCGGACAGCTCCCCGTGACCTGGCCGAAGTCGGAGTCCCAGCTGCCGATCAACGTCGGCGACACCTCGTACGACCCGCAGTTCCCGTACGGCTGGGGACTGACCACGCTCACCGGGGTCCCGAAGGGAGGCGAGCCCACGCTGAAGGCGCTGGCGCTCGCCGCATCCGTGGCCGAGCGCACGGGCTCCGCACCGGCGGGCCGCGCCGTCGTCACCAAGGCCCGGCTGCTCGTCCAGCAGAAGGCGGGATCCGGGATCACGGCGGCTGTCGCGGGGCCGTTCGCGGAGGCGGACCATCTGCTGCTCACGGGGAAGTACGCGGCGGCGGTGGCCAAGTTGACCCAGGCGTACCGGGCGGTGACCTGACGTGTCCGGGCAGGGGCGGTGCACACCCGGCACCGCCTCTGCCCGGCCCTCCGGTTCCGGGTGCCTTCGGGTAGCGTCGAAGTATGAGGTCCGCACGGGTCAAAGGACTCGCCGTACCGCTGGTCGCGCTGCTCATGGCGGCCCTGACGGTGCTGTACGCGGGTGCGCCCCGCGCGCACGCGGCGACGGACGTCTCGGCCATCGCCGTGGCGCTGCGCAAGGGCCCCGTCTACGTCGATCCGGCTGCCTCCGGGCAGCTGTCCGCCCGGGACGCCGAGGCCATCGCGAAGAAGATCGAGGACGCCGGCAAACCGGTCTTCGTGGCGGTCCTGCCCGCCGGCTACCCCACGCAGAACCTCTTCTCCGACCTCCGCACCGCCACCGGTGTCACCGGTCTGTACGCGATCCGCCTCGGCGACCGCTTCGACGCCCGGGCCGACTCCTCGGTGCTGCCCCGCACCGCGGTGCAGAACCTGGTCACCAGCGTGCAGGGGGAGTCCGCGAAGGCCCAGCTCAACGACTTCACCGACCGTGCGCTCGCCAACGTCCGCGGCCACGCCCCCTCGAGCTGGGGTACCTCGGGCGGCAAAGGCGGCGTCTCCTCGACCGCGCTGATCGCGGTCGCCGCGGTACTGGTGGCCGGCGGCGCGGGCGCCTACGCGCTCGTACGACGCGGCCGGCGCCGACGGGAGGAGGAGCAGCGGGCCGCGCTGGAGAAGCTTCGGGTCGTGGTCGACGAGGACATCACCGCTTTCGGCGAGGAGCTGGACCGCCTCGACTTCCATCCCGGGGAGCCGGGCGCGGACGACGCGATGCGCGAGGACTACGAGCGGGCGCTGAACGCGTACGAGCAGGCGAAGTCGGCCATGGCCGCGGCGCAGCGCCCGGAGGACGTCAGGCCCGTCACCCAGGCGCTGGAGGAGGGCCGCTTCTCGCTGGCGGTGCTCGGCGCCCGCCGCGAGGGCCGTCCGCTGCCCGAGCGCCGGCCGCCGTGCTTCTTCGACCCGCGCCACGGCCCGTCCGTCACCGACGCGGTCTGGACGCCCCCGGGCGGCGCCGCGCGCGAGGTACCGGTCTGCGCGGCGGACCGGACCCGGCTGGCCGAGGGCCGCGACCCCGCGGTCCGCGAGGTGGACACGGACTACGGCCGCCGCCCCTACTGGGACGCGGGCCCCGCCTACGGCCCCTGGGCGGGCGGCTACTTCGGCGGCGGCATCCTGCCCGGCCTGCTGGTCGGCACGCTGCTCGGCAGCATGATGGCCACCCCGTCGTACGCGGCGGACTACGGCGCGGACTACGGCGACTTCGGCGGTTACGACGGCGGCGACGTGTCCGGCGCCGACTTCGATCCCGGCGACTTCGGCGGCGGCTTCGGCGACGGCGGCGGAGGGGACTTCGGCGGGGGCGGCGGGGACTTCGGCGGAGGCTTCTGACGCACCGGCTCAACGGCCCCGGGGCGCGCCGGACGGACGCCGACTACTGCAACCGTCGCACTGTCCAGCGTATTTGTCGCCCGTCACACAGGTATGGCGGCCGCCCCTCCCACCGGGTGGGGATGCTGTAGGGCGCACAGGGGGCGGGGCATCTGCGCACCTGTCCGTGACGGGGGGCACGATGAGTTGGTGGCAGTCCGGCCTGTTCGGCGCCGGGGGAGGGCTGAGCGTCGAACTGCTCGCCGTGTTCCGCGGATGCATGCAGTGGCAGGCGGCCCGCAGAACCGCGAGCGGCAGACGGCGCGCGAGGCCCCCGGCCCTGTGGCACTACCTGGACACCGCCGCCCACGCGTGCCTGGCCGTCCTGCGTGCCGGCATGGGAGCCGCCACGGCCCTGCTGTTCGCCGCCACCGGGCAGATCAGCGGCGCCTACGCGGCGGTGGCACTGGGCGTCAGCGCGCCGGCCGTGCTGGCCACGCTGGGAGCCGTCCCCCAGGTGGCGAACCTGGTCGCCGGTTCCCCGGTGCCCGCGCCCGCGAACAACGGTGTCCCGCGGGGTGACGGCACCCTCGAGGCGACCGGCCCCGGAGGCGGACAGTGACGGGGAGCCTCGGGCGACGCGTCCTCGTGCGGCTGCTCGGGGTGTCCGTGCCGGGACCTCGGCCGGAGGAGCGGACACCCCGGTCCGCCTCGTACCGCCGGCACCGGCAGTACCCCTTGCACCGGCGTGTGGCGGCAGGACTCCTCGGTGTCTCCCTGCACGGCCCCTCGGCCCCAGGGGACCTCCCCGCCGAGACGGACGGCGTTCCGCTGCCGGGCTCGCGGGCGGCGACCCGTCCGGCCGGGCCCGCGATCGCTTCCCCGCGGCGTCCGTACGACGAGGCCGACGATCAGGCACCCCCTTTTGTGCCGGTACTTCTACGAGGCCCGGGGCCGGGGGAGGAGGGAGAGCTCTCGTACCCGGGCACCGAGTCACCCGGCCGGAGCCGGCGCACCGGCTCGCACGTCCTGTGGGCCGCACTGGCGGGCGCGTACGCGGTGGTGGTGGTCGTGGTGGGTGTCTGGATCTCCCTGGACCGGGTGCACTCCCACGGACCGGGCCCGGCAGCGCCGGGGGCGGTCGTCTCCGTCACCGAGCGGCTCGAGGTCGGCGACTGTGTCGTGGTCGGGTGGCCGGGTCCCCGCCGCCAGGGCACACCGCACCTGACCGTGGACCGCTTCTGCGCCGATCGGGCACCCGACGGCCAGGTCATCGCCGTGGTCGGCGCCACGAGTGCCGACGAGGCCCGGTGGCGCGGCCCGCGCCAGTGCGCGCAGCGGACGGAGGAACTCCGCGACAGGCTCGCCGATGTGAGCAGTTACGCCGTCGTTCCGACCCGGGCCACCTTCGATGTCGCCGGGCGGCGCACCGCCTGTCTGGTGCTGGGGGCGCACGGGCCGGTCTTCGGGCCGCTCGGACCCGGCCGGACCTCCGGCTATGCCTTCACGGACACGGCGAACATGCAGAAAGGGGACTGCCTAGAGGTGCCTTCCAACCAGAACGCCCGGCTGATCCCCTGCTCCCAGCCCCATGACCAAGAGGTGCTCGGCTTCACCCGGCTGGGTGCCGATGTCACGCTCGCCCAGGCCAAGTCCCTGTCGGATGAGGCGTGCGCACGGGACGTGCCGCCGGCCGACCACGGCTTCGATCCGTCCGTCTACGAAGCCGCCTCGTGGGTGGGGGACGGCGCCTGGAAGTCCGATACCCACATTGTCGTGTGCGCCGTACGCAAGCGGAACGGAGGCACCATTCAGCGGGGCGAACCCGGGGACCCCCCGACAACCGAGCGCCCGCCCTCCCCGTAGGGGGATCAAAGGACGGGCTCGCTCGGGGAAGGCCGCGTGGCGCGGGGCTCACGCGGCGCTCGGGGCGGGAAGGGTCACGCCTGCTTGATCGCCGAGATGTCGAAGACCAGCTTGATCTTGTCCGAGATCAGCACGCCGCCCGTCTCCAGCGCCGCGTTCCAGGTGAGGCCCCACTCCGAGCGCAGGAGCTCGGCCTTGCCCTCGAAGCCGACGCGCTCGTTGCCGAACGGGTCCTTGGCCGCGCCGTTGAACTCCAGGTCGATGGTGATCGGCTTGGTGGTGCCCAGAATCGTGAGGTCGCCGGTGATCCGGAACTCCTCGCCTCCCAGGGCCTGCACCCCGGTGGAGCGGAAGGTCATCGTCGGGTGCTCGTCGATCGTGAAGAAGTCCGCGCTCTTGAGGTGGTTGTCGCGGTCGGCCGAGCCCGTGTCGATGCTGTCCATCTTCACGTCGATCGACGCCTCGGACTTGGAGGGATCCGAGCCGTCCAGGTTCAGCGTGCCCTCGAAGTCCTGGAAGGCGCCCTTGACGTTGGTGACCATGGCGTGGCGGGCCACGAAACCGATGGTGGTGTGCGACGGGTCCACGGTGTAGGTGCCGCTCAGCGCGGCGAGGTCGGGGTTCACCGCGCCGGCAGGGACGGTGGCGGTGCTGTTCTTGCGGCTGAAGATGCCCATGATGTCTGCTCCTAGAGGGGACGGTGTTCGCGGCTTCCGGGTCGGCGAGCCGGCAGGCGGAAGAAGCTGTTTAATCTTCAACGAGCTCAACACGGTCGACGGTAACCGTATTCCGTTCAACTTTCAATCTCCTTCTCGACGGGTCCCTCATCCCGTGGTGGCGGATATGGTGAAGGGCGCCGCCGTTCGGAGCCCGGCATCACTCCGGAGATGGCATCCGCGGCGCCGAATCCGCAGTGGCGTCCGGGTGAGCTCTTTGTCAGGGCCCTACAACGCTCGGGGCTTCTGAGCAGTCGGATCGGCTGCATCCGGGGATGGTTCTGTTCAGGGGTACCAGGAAAACGGGCCGGAGACTGTGAGGAGTCAACGGACCGCTTTGCTTGGTGGACTTCGTAAGGTCACTACATGACCGTTTTGGACGAGGCTGTAGATTCCGGGAGCGAGCCCACCGACGCGCGCGGGCGCGTCGCCGAACTGCACGAGATTCGTGCGCAGGCCCTGGCCGGGCCCAGCGAGAAGGCGACCGAGGCGCAGCACGCCAAGGGCAAGCTCACCGCCCGGGAGCGCATCGAGCTGCTCCTGGACCCGGGGTCCTTCCAGGAGGTCGAGCAGCTGCGCCGGCACCGGGCGACCGGGTTCGGCCTGGAGACCAAGAAGCCGTACACCGACGGTGTGATCACCGGCTGGGGCACGGTGGAGGGCCGTACGGTCTTCGTCTACGCCCATGATTTCCGCATCTTCGGCGGCGCGCTCGGCGAGGCCCACGCCACGAAGATCCACAAGATCATGGACATGGCCATCGCGGCCGGTGCGCCGCTGGTCTCCCTGAATGACGGGGCCGGCGCCCGTATCCAGGAGGGCGTCAGCGCGCTCGCGGGCTACGGCGGCATCTTCCAGCGCAACACCAAGGCGTCCGGCGTCATCCCGCAGATCAGCGTGATGCTCGGCCCGTGCGCGGGCGGCGCGGCCTACAGCCCCGCCCTCACGGACTTCGTGTTCATGGTGCGCGAGACGTCCCAGATGTTCATCACGGGCCCGGACGTGGTCAAGGCCGTCACCGGTGAGGAGATCACCCAGAACGGCCTGGGCGGCGCCGATGTGCACGCCGAGACCTCGGGCGTCTGCCACTTCGCGTACGACGACGAGGAGACGTGCATCGCCGAGGTGCGCTACCTGCTGTCGCTGCTCCCGCAGAACAATCGCGAGAACCCGCCGCGCGTCGAGTCCTCGGACCCCGTGGACCGCCGTAGCGACGTCCTGCTGGACCTGGTTCCGGCGGACGGCAACCGGCCGTACGACATGGCCAAGGTCATCGAGGAGATCGTCGACGACGGCGAGTACCTGGAGGTCCACGAGCGCTGGGCGCGCAACATCATCTGCGCGCTCGCCCGGCTGGACGGACAGGTGGTGGGCATCATCGCCAACCAGCCGCAGACCCTCGCCGGGGTCCTGGACATCGAGGCGTCGGAAAAAGCTGCGCGCTTTGTCCAGATGTGTGACGCTTTTAACATTCCGCTGATGACCTTCCTGGACGTCCCCGGGTTCCTTCCCGGTGTCGACCAGGAGCACGGCGGAATCATCCGCCACGGCGCGAAGCTGCTGTACGCCTACTGCAACGCGACCGTGCCGCGGATCTCGCTGATCCTGCGCAAGGCGTACGGAGGGGCGTACATCGTCATGGACAGCCAGTCCATCGGCGCCGACCTCACCTATGCCTGGCCGACCAACGAGATCGCCGTGATGGGCGCGGAGGGTGCCGCCAACGTCATCTTCCGCCGTCAGATCGCGGGCGCCGAGGACCCGGAGGTCATGCGGGCGCGGATGGTCAAGGAGTACAAGTCCGAGCTGATGCACCCCTACTACGCGGCGGAGCGGGGCCTGGTGGACGACGTCATCGACCCGGCCCAGACCCGCGAGGTCCTGATCAGGTCCCTGGCGATGCTCCAGTCCAAGCACGCGGACCTGCCCGCCCGTAAGCACGGCAACCCCCCGCAGTAACCGAGCGGATCCATCGCGGCAACCCCGCGGACCCCTCACTCACGGAGACTGACACCCATGAACACTGCCGACATCCGCGTCGAGAAGGGCCACGCCGAGCCCGAGGAAGTCGCCGCCATCACGGCCGTCCTCCTCGCCCGTGCCGCCGCCCAGCCGTCCACCACCTCGCCGGCCCACCGAGGCCGCGCCAAGGCCGGCTGGCGCCGCCTGGAGCGCGAGCCCGGCTTCCGCGCACCGCACAGCTGGCACGCGTAGGCTGCTCAACCGCTTGTCGAAGGGCCCCTCCGTCATGGAGGGGCCCTTCGTGCTGCACGGACATGTGCCGCCCGCACACCTGCCGCCCGGACAGACACGGAAAAGAAAAAACCCGCGCCCCTCAAGGGGCGCGGGGAACAGCGCGAGCGATCACACGCGAGCCGCGGACGGTACGCAGGACGTGTCCCGGCGGCGCGTTACCGCAGACGGGCCATCAGCGCGTGCTCGACCAGGGTGATCAGGGCACTCTTGGCGTCCGCGCGGTGGCGGGCGTCCGTCGTGATGATCGGGGTGTCCGGGCCGATCTGGAGTGCCTCGCGGACCTCTTCGGGGTTGTACGGCTGGTTGCCGTCGAAGCCGTTGAGGGCTATGACGAAGGGCAGGCCGGAGTTCTCGAAGTAGTCGACGGCCGGGAAGCAGTCGGCGAGGCGGCGGGTGTCGACCAGGACGATGGCGCCGATGGCGCCGCGGACCAGGTCGTCCCACATGAACCAGAAGCGGTCCTGGCCGGGGGTGCCGAAGAGGTACAGGATCAGGTCCTGGTCCAGGGTGATGCGGCCGAAGTCCATGGCCACCGTGGTGGTGGTCTTGTCCCCGGTGTGGGTGAGGTCGTCGATGCCCGCCGAAGCAGACGTCATGACGGCCTCCGTGCGCAGCGGGTTGATCTCCGAGACGGCGCCGACGAACGTGGTCTTGCCCACGCCGAAGCCGCCCGCCACCACGATCTTCGCGGAGGTGGTGGAGCGGGAAGGACCGCCGCTAGAGCTTGCGAAGTCCACTGAGCACCCTTTCGAGCAGTGTCACGTCTGGCTGGCCGCCGGCGTTCTCGGCGCCGCCCGGCTGATGGATGGCGACCAGACCCGCCTCCGCCAAGTCGGCGACGAGGATTCTGGCCACGCCGAGGGGAATCGTCAGGAGCGCCGAGATCTCGGCCACCGACTTGATCTCCCGGCAGAGGTTGCAGATCCGCTGATGCTCGGGCAGCTGGCCCTGCATCTGGTGCGGTTGCGCGGTGGTGTGCACCAGCGCCTCGATGGCGAGCTGGTAGCGCGGCCTGGTGCGCCCGCCCGTCATGGCGTACGGACGCACCAGTGGGTTGTTCGACGACCCCGCGGGCGCCGGCTCGGGCGCACGGCGCTGCGGTTGCACGGGCTGGATGCGCGGCGCCGGCGGCTGGTCGTACGGCGACGGGCCGGGACCCTGGGGCGCGTACGGCTGACGTCGCGGGCTCGGTGCGGAGGGGAAGTTGTACCGGTTCTGATCACCCTGGTCCTGGCCGGGGCCATAGGACCAATTGCCCGCGGGCGAACCGCCTGGGGGTGTTGCCACGTTCTCTCCTCCTCCGACTGTGCCGGGCACCCATCCCTGTGGAAGCCGCGTCCCGAAACCTTACGGTGCCGGGTCGCCAAGACACACGGTTGGTCTGTTAGTTGAGAAGGCTTCCCTGAAGCTCCGCACGAAGGTCCGGAGTCAGGACCGTACCGGCACGGTCCACCAGAAGCGCCATCTCGTACCCAATGAGGCCGATGTCCGCCTCCGGGTGTGCGAGAACCGCGAGCGAGGAACCATCGGAGATGGACATGATGAAGAGGAATCCTCGCTCCATCTCCACAACCGTCTGGTTCACACTGCCGCCCTCGAAGATGCGGGAGGCACCCGCGGTCAGCGAGGTCAGACCGGACGCGACGGCCGCCAGCTGGTCGGCTCGATCACGCGGGAAGCCTTCGGACATCGCCAGAAGGAGTCCGTCGGCGGAGACCACCACCGTGTGGGACACCCCCGGGGTGTTGTCCACGAAGTTGGTGATCAACCAGTTCAGGTTCTGTGCCGCCTGGCTCATCGGGCTCACACTAACGCTCCTGGTTGTAGGTGCTGTCAGGACCGAAGCCCTGGCCGTTCGTTTCACTGCCTGCGCTGCGTCCGCGTTGGACGCCTCGACGCAGGTTGCTCAGCCTGCCCCGGACGTCCTCCGGGGCACGGGAGACCTGTGGGCCTCCCTGCGGGGTGGTTTCCGCGGCGCCCTCCATCAGGTTCGCCTTGGGTACCCGGCGAGGCAGTCCGGAGGAGGTGACCCCGCCCGCTTTGGGCTTCCGGAGCTGCGCTGCCTGCTGCCACCGCTGGTCGTTCGCGGAGCGCCAGTCGTCGCCCGTGCCCGCGGCCGCCGGCGGATCCTGCGCCACGGGCCCCGGCCGGCCGACGCTGCCGTTCGCGGTGGAGCCGCGGCGGGGCAGTCCGGCGTCGGTCAGCTGGTGACCGGCGGAGGGGGTCGGTTCCGGACGGTCGAAGCCTACGCGGTCCCGCTCACTCACGTCAGCGGCCTGCGTGGATTCCGTTTCCGGAGCGTAATCGGCGCGGTAGCCGTTCTGGTAGTCGTCCCGCTTGGGCCAGTCGTCCTGGTAGGGCGACTCGCTGAAGGCCGAGAACGTCTCCGAGGCGGTGGCCTGGCCCGCCGAGTGGTTCTCCTGAACCGGCTCCGCATAGCCGGGCTCGGGGTAGCCGCCGCCGGACGAGAAGCCATCGCTCTGCGGCAGGCCGCCGTTCGGCGAGAAGTACTGCTCCTCGTACGCAGGCTGCTGGGGCTCCTCGTACGCCGTCTGCTGGTCGTACGAGGACTGCTGGTCTCCGTACGCGTGCCGACCGTCGTCGTACGCCTGCTGCCCGTCGTCGTACGCCTGCTGCCCGTTGTCGTACGCCTGCTGCCCGTTGTCGTAGGCGGCCGGCGTCCCCGGGCCCTCCCGGTACGCCTCGGGCGCCTCGTACTGCTCCTGCGGCCTGCCGGGGCCGTGGGCCTGGGCCTCCAGAGCCGCACGGCGCTCCTCGCGCATCAGCGAGCGGCCGACGGGGTCCAGCCCGCGGATGTCGTCCGGGACCTCGGTGTAGCGGCTGTCGTCGAAGCCCAGCTCCGCGGCCGTCAGCATCGGCTGTGGCGACCCGAAGTCCTCACCATGGAACTGCTGCTCGGGGATGATCTGCGGCACCGTGAACTCGTCGCGCTGCAGCGCCTGCTCGCCGCCACCGCCGTGGGTGATGGCGTCGGGCAGCATGACCAGCGAGGTGGTGCCGGCCTGCTCGCCGGAGGGACGCAGCTGCACCCGGATGCCGTGGCGGTCGGACAGCCGGCCGACCACGAACAGACCCATGCGCTGCGAGATCGCGGCGTCCACGGTCGGCGGGTTGGCCAGCTTGTGGTTGATGTCCGCGAAGTCCTCGGCGGTCAGGCCGATGCCCTTGTCGTGGATCTCGACCATGATCCGGCCGTCGGGCAGGCGGGTGGCGGTGACCCGAACCTTGGTCTGCGGCGAGGAGAACGTCGTGGCGTTCTCCAGCAGCTCGGCGAGCAGGTGCACGAGGTCGGTCACGGCGCGGCCGTGGATCTCGGCCTCCGGGACGCCGGACAGCTCGATGCGCTCGTACTGCTCCACCTCGGAGGAGGCGGCGCGGAGCACGTCGACCAGCGGGACGGGCTGGTCCCAGCGGCGGCCGGGCTCCTCGCCGGCGAGGACCAGGAGGTTCTCGCCGTTGCGGCGCATACGGGTCGCCAGGTGGTCCAGGCGGAAGAGGTTCTCCAGCTGGTCCGGGTCGGCCTCGTTGTTCTCCAGGTCGGTGATCAGGGTCAGCTGGCCCTCGATCAGCGACTGGTTGCGGCGCGAGAGGTTCGTGAAGATCGCGTTGATGTTGCCCCGCAGCAGAGCCTGCTCGGCGGCGAGCCGGACGGCCTCGCGGTGGACCTGGTCGAAGGCGCGGGCGACCTCGCCGATCTCGTCCTTGCTGGTGATCGGGATCGGGGCGACCCGGGTGTCGACCCGGCCGGGGTCGGTGCGGGAGAGCTGGTCGACCAGCATCGGAAGGCGCTGCTCGGCGATGCCGAAGGCGGCGTTGCGCAGCTGGCGCATCGAGCGGCTCATCTGGCGGGCGACCATGCCGGCCAGGATGAACGCGGCGAGCAGGGCCACGACCACGATGCCACCGGTGACCAGGGCGTCCCGCTTGGCGTTGTCGGCAATGCCCTGGGCGTCGGCCACCGCCTTGTTCACGAGCTCGGTCTCGACCGTGTTGTAGCCCTGGTACTTCGCCGTGGAGGCGCCCATCCAGGTCTTGACGGTCACGCCCTTGGCGGCGAGCTGCTGGGGGGTGAAGAGGCCGGAGGCGATGCCCTGGACCATGCGGTCGGCGGCGGGCATGGCGGAGTAGGCGCCGCCCTGTGTGGAGGAGCTCTGGCCGGCGTCGACCGCGGCGCCCTTGTCACCGACGGCCCTACGCTGGCCGGCCATGACCGCGTCGAGACGGTCGACGTCGGCCTGGGTGGCGCCGGAGACGAACTCGTTGACCGCGATGCCCTCGAGGTAGCGGTAGGAGACCAGGGAGACCCGCTGCTGCTGGGCCACGGTCTGCTTGGCGCTCGGGCGCAGCAGCAGGTGCGTGCCGATGGAGCGCTGGAGTGAGGCGGCGGCCTTGGCAAGGGAGATGGCGTAGACGGTACGGCCGTAGCTGGTGACGTTGCCCGTGCCGAGGCTGAGCTCGTTGGCGAACTCCATCAGACCGTGCTGGACGGCGACGTAGCCCTCCTCGGTCTTCACCGGGTCCATCGCCTCGGTGTACGCGGCCTTGCGCAGGCCGTCGAGTTTGGTCTCGTTGGAGCGGAACAGGCTCAGGCGGCGCTCCAGGGACGCCGTATGCGGCATGTTCTGCGCGGCCTTGTCGAAATTCGCCTTGGCCGCGTCCGTGGCGGCCCGGAGTTTCTTGACGTCGGCGGTCTCGCCCTGGCCGGTCAGCAGGTCGGGGGCGCCCAGGTCGCGCTCGTCGAGGAGGGCCTGGCCGTACTGTTCGGCCGCGCGCACCATCAGTGCCACGTTCTCGGCGTCCTCGGCGTTCTGCCAGGTGTCGATCGAGCTCTTCACCTGGAAGCCGCCCATGACGAGGCCGACCAGCACGGGTATGAGCAGGATCGCGTTCAGCCTTGTCGGCACGCGCCAGTTGCGCGGGGAGAAGCGGCTGCCGCCGGGCGGGACAGCCGTCGGCTCCGGGCCGGGCACTTGTGCGGGCGCCGCTCCGCGCGGCGGCGGGGTGAAGTTGCCCCGTGCCGACGGCTCGGGGCTGCTCTTGCTTCGCCTCACTCGACCAACAACCTCTCGGCGACGGCACCTACGTCGTGCCGCGGTGTCTCCGGAGCCCTGTCTCCGACCTGTACGTCCTTGACTATTGGGCAGTTCAGGCATTCCAGCACGTCAACCTGCGCGATTCCAAACACTCGGAAGTGAGGATTCGACCCGCTGTAAGCTGCAGATAAAACGGTCATAAAGAGCGAGCCCCGCCAAAAGGCGGGGCCTTTGTGAGCGCAGTGACACCGACCGACCGCGACGCGTGGCGATACCACCGAATTTCTCTGTCGAAACGTTATGAACAGCGGAGCCGACCGTGTCAAACGCCACAGCCGGCTCCCGCATATGTACGGCAACTGCCGTATGTCACCGACGACTTGATCTACCGCAGACGTGCCATGAGGGCATGTTCGACCAGGGTGATCAGGGCACTCTTGGCGTCCGCGCGGTGGCGGGCGTCCGTCGTGATGATCGGGGTGTCCGGGCCGATCTGGAGTGCCTCGCGCACCTCGTCGGGCGCGTAGGGCTGGTGCCCTTCGAAGCCGTTGAGGGCGACGACGAAGGGCAGGCCCGAGTTCTCGAAGTAGTCGACGGCCGGGAAGCAGTCGGCGAGGCGGCGGGTGTCGACCAGGACGATGGCGCCGATGGCGCCGCGGACCAGGTCGTCCCACATGAACCAGAAGCGGTCCTGGCCCGGCGTACCGAAGAGGTACAGGATCAGGTCCTGGTCCAGGGTGATGCGGCCGAAGTCCATGGCCACCGTGGTGGTGGTCTTGTCCCCGGTGTGGGTGAGGTCGTCGATGCCCGCCGAAGCAGACGTCATGACGGCCTCCGTGCGCAGCGGGTTGATCTCGGAGACGGCACCGACGAACGTGGTCTTGCCCACGCCGAAGCCGCCCGCCACGACGATCTTCGCGGAGGTGGTTGCCCGCCCTCCGTCAGAGCTTGCGAAGTCCACTGAGCACCCTTTCGAGCAGTGTCACGTCCGGCGCGCCGCCGTTGTTCTCGTCGCCACCAGGCTGGTGGATCGCGACGAGACCGGCCTCCGCGAGGTCCGCGACGAGAATCCGTGCCACACCGAGCGGCATGGCGAGGAGTGCCGACACCTCGGCCACCGACTTCACCTCGCGGCACAGGTGGCAGATCCGCTGGTGCTCCGGCAGCAGTCCCATCAGCTGGGCCGGGTCGGCCGTCGTGCTGATCAGCGCCTCGATGGCGAGCTGATAGCGCGGCCGGGTCCGGCCGCCGGTCATCGCGTACGGACG
This sequence comes from Streptomyces sp. NPDC046931, assembly GCF_040644655.1. Lineage (NCBI taxonomy): Bacteria > Bacillati > Actinomycetota > Actinomycetes > Kitasatosporales > Streptomycetaceae > Streptomyces > Streptomyces sp. NPDC046931. The sequence goes on along the minus strand of NZ_JBEYWX010000011.1, from coordinate 101,195 downwards.
TACCAGCGGCTGGTCGCCCTCGTCCCCGTACGGCTCGGCGTACGGATCATGATGGGCGGTGGGCGGGGTCATGAATCCTCCGGACGGGACAGCAAGTCGGTCAGTCGTGCCGTCTGACGGGGCCGGTGGGGGGATTGTGGCGGCCGGACGGTGATTTGGTGAGGCGGGTGGTACCGGGACCTATCAGTGGAGCAGACTGCCCTGGAGCTCGGCGCGCAGGTCGGGCGTGAGGACCGCGCCCGCGCGGTCCACCAGGAGCGCCATCTCGTAGCCGACGAGGCCGATGTCGCACTCCGGGTGGGCGAGTACGGCGAGCGACGAGCCGTCGGAGACGGACATCAGGAAGAGAAATCCGCGTTCCATCTCGACGACCGTCTGCGCCACGTTCCCGCCCTCGAAGATGCGGGAGGCACCCGCGGTCAGCGAGGTCAGACCGGACGCGACGGCCGCCAGCTGGTCGGCGCGATCGCGGGGGAAGCCTTCGGACATCGCCAGAAGGAGTCCGTCGGCGGACACGACGACGGTGTGGGACACCCCGGGGGTGTTGTCCACGAAGTTGGTGATCAACCAGTTGAGGTTCTGTGCCGCCTGGCTCATCGGGCTCAACTAACGCTCCTGCTGGTGAGTGGGGCTGGGGAAGCTGCCGGTCTGGCCGGTACCGGCCTGACGACCCTGAGCGATGCCCCGTCGAAGGTTGGTCAGCCGGCCGCGTACGTCATCGGGCGCACGCGAGACCTGCGGACCGGTTTGGTGCTGTTGCTGCTGGGCCGTACCCGGCACGAGGTTCGCGCGCGGGACCCGGCGCGGCAGGCCGGAGGTGGTGATGCCACCCGCGGCCGGCTGCCGCACGCGCTCGGCCTGTCGGACGAGCTCGTCGTTGGGCGAGGTGCGCCAGGCCGAGGTGGCGGCCGGACGCTGAGGTGCCGCGGGGGCCTGCTGCTGCGGGGCAGCCTGCGGCGCGGAACCGTTGCTCTGCTGCTGCCCCTGTCCGCCGCGGAACCAGTTGGTCTCGAGCGTGTCGTACAGCGGCGTACGCCCGTCGCCGGGGCCCGACGCCGGCGGTAGCGCTTCGGGCTCCTGACGGCGCGGAGGCTGCTGCTGCGGGCGCTGCTGGGCCGGCGGCAGGGAAGCGCCGTAGCCGTCGCCCGCCGTCTGCGGCCGCTCGAACTGGCCGGTGGTGGAGGGGTCCTGGCGGTTTCCGTACCCCGGTGCGGGGAACTGGCCGGTGCCGGAGGCGTCATAGCCCTGGGCGGGGAACTGGCCGGCGGCCGCCGGGTCCTGGGCGCGGCCGGGACCCGGGAACTGTCCGGTGTCCTGCGTGCGGCCCGGCGCCGGGAACTGGCCCGTGCCCTGACCGTGGCCCGCGGACGGGAACTGGCCCGTCGCACCACCCTGGTTCGCGCTGCCGTAGACGTCCGGGCGGACGAACTGGCCGCCGCCCTGCTGTGCACCCGTCCCGGGGTGCGGCGTGTTGCCGTCCGGTCGCGGGAACTCGGAGACGGCACCGGGTCCCTGGCGGTCGTCGATGCGCGGCATGGGGGAGGTCGCGGACAGGGCGTCCGGCTCCTCGTGGCCACGAGGGGCGTCCAGCGAGGCGCGCGGCACCGACGGCTGCGCGTTCTCGTCGCTCCAGCTCGGAGTGCGCTGCTGGCTGCCACCGGGCAGCTCGGCCCGTGCACCGCCACGCCCGGGCAGCTGCGGACGGCGCCGCGCACCGCGTTCCTTGGGCTGCTTCTGCTGGGGCTCTTGCTTCTGCTGCGCCTGCTGCGAAGCACCATCGCCGAAGCCGGCCGCGCGCATCCCGGAGCCGCCGTCGCCGAAGCCTCCCTGGCGGGAGCCGGAGTCCTGGAACGACTGGGGGTTCTGGGGTGCCTGCCGACCGCTTTGCCCGAAGGCGCCGGCGCCCGAGGGGGCGGGCCGGCCCTGCGGTCCGCCGGGGGCGGTGCCGGGAAGCGCTGCACGGGCGCCCTGTCCGGGGCCCACCTGCCCGCGCTGCGGGGCGGCGCCCAGTCCGGAGCCGCCGGACGATGCGGTGCCGAAGGACGAACCGCTCTGCTGAGCCTGGCGACGGGCCGCGGCCGCGCCGGCGGCGGCCTGCGCCGCGGCCGGACCGCCCGTGGAGGGCGTGCCCGGAGCGGGCTTCTTGCCGCCCTGGGCGACGTCGACCGGGAGCATGACCAGCGCCGTCGTACCGCCGGAGTCGGACGGTCGCAGCTGGATACGGATGCCGTGGCGCTGCGACAGACGACCGACCACGAACAGACCCATGCGCCGGGAGACCGACACGTCCACGGTGGGCGGCGAGGCGAGCCGCTCGTTGATCTGGGCGAGGTCCTCGGGCGACAGACCGATACCCGTGTCGTGGATCTCGATCAGGACGCGGCCGTCGGGCAGCGCGTGACCGGTGACCTTGACCTTGGTCTGCGGCGAGGAGAAGGAGGTGGCGTTCTCGAGCAGCTCGGCGAGGAGGTGCACGAGGTCGTTGACCACGCGGCCGGCCACTTCGGTGGTCGGCACGGCGGCCAGCTCGATGCGCTCGTACTGCTCCACCTCGGACGCGGCGGCGCGGAGCACGTCGACCAGCGGGACCGGGCGGGTCCAGCGACGGCCGGGCTCCTCACCGGCGAGGACGAGGAGGTTCTCACCGTTACGGCGCATACGCGTCGCGAGGTGGTCGAGCTTGAACAGCGAGGACAGCTGGTCCGGGTCGGCCTCGCGGGACTCCAGTTCGGAGATCAGCGACAGCTGGCGCTGGATCAGACCCTGGGAGCGGCGCGAGAGGTTGGTGAACATCGCGTTGACGTTGCCCCGCAGAAGGGCCTGCTCGGCGGCGAGGCGGACCGCCTCGCGGTGCACGTCGTCGAAGGCCGCGGCCACCTGGCCGATCTCGTCCCGAGAGTGCACACCGACCGACTGCACGGACGTGTCGACGTCCTGCGGGTCGGACTCGGACAGCTGCTTGACCAGCTCGGGCAGACGGTCCTGGGCGACCTTGGTCGCGGTCTCCTGGAGCCGGCGCAGCGAGCGGATCATGGAGCGGGCCACGACGAAGGCACCGACGAGCGACACACCGAGGACGAGCAGGATCAGCGCACCGGAGATGATCGCCTCGCGCTGCGAGGCGCTCTTCAGCTCGCGGGCCTTCTGCTCCATCTGCTCGAGGAGCGTGCCCTCGATCTTCTTCATCTGCTCGATCTTGGTCGAGTCGGCGTCGACCCAGTCCTTGTACGAGCGCTTGTCCTGGTTGCGCATGCCGGACGCGCTCTTCAGGACGCGGCTGGCGTACTGGTCGGCGGCCTCGATCGTCGGGCTGCCCTGGTCGATCGGCTTCGTCAGGTCCTCGGCGCCGTCGCCGTAGATGCTGCGGAAGCTGTCCAGCTCGGAGTCCTGGCTCTCCAGGGCCGACAGGGCGTACTGGCGGTCGTTCTCGGAGAGCTTGCCGAAGCTGTCGATGTTCGCGGGCAGGGCGGCCGCGACCACCGCGCGCTGCATGGAGGCGTACTCCTTGGCGGTGGAGAAGGCCGCCAGGGCGCGGGTGCGCTGGATCATCTCCGGGTTGCTGGTGGCCTCCGCCATGTCCTGGGAGAGGCTGAGCAGCTGGCTGATCAGACGGTGGTAGGCCTCGACCGTCTGTGTGGAGTTCTGCGCGTCCTTGTAGGCGCCGGCCCGGATGGCGCTGAGGTTGTTCAGCTCGCTCGCGATACCGACGACGCTGTCGCGGACACCGGAGAGCTGGCCGTTGTCGGAGGCGTCACCGATCTCCTGGGTGCCCTCCAGGAAGGAGGAGCGGGCGAGGTTGGTCTTGTCGCGTGCGCCCTTGACCGTGTAGTCGGTGGCCGGGGCGCCGTGTGCGAGCGGACCGGCGGACTGGTCGCGCTCCTCCTGGAGCGCGGCGGCCAGCTGGGTCGCCTGCTTGGTCATGTCCGTCAGCAGCTTCATGTTGTCCAGCTGCTGGATCTGGTCCATGTTGTCGCTGATACGCAGGGCACCGAGCGAGGTGGCGGCGACCACGGGGAGCGCGAGCAGCGACACCAGACGCGTCGAGATGCGCCAGTTGCGCAGCGCCACGCGGGGGCCGGGGTCGGCCGGCGGAGTGTTCTTGGGCGGTGCCGGGGGAGTCGGTGCCGCCGGGTTCCCGGGCGCGCCGGGGCGCCCGGCACCGGTACCGGACGGAGCCGGTCCCTGGTTCTGGGCGTGCTGGGGCGAGGAACCGCGGTCGGTCCCGCCGTGCGGCTCCGGCTCGGCCGAAGCGCTGCCATCCCTCTTGAAACGTCCCTGCACTAGCGTCGCAACCTCTGGACCAGGCGCCCCTCCGCGTGAGCGGCGAGGCGGTGTCGGCGTTGTGAGGGGCGCCCTGAATACGCCCCTCGGGTGGTCGTGAGTGACCGGCGCTGGCTCCCCCTCCCCGCCGCAGCTCGGCGCTGCGTTGCGCCCCTTGCGCGCCGATGCGATCCCGCGGCGGTCCGTGGAATTCCAGCACAGTGCCGGATCTCCAACAAGGCCAACGGGTCAGGCTGTGACCACCGTGACACCTTGTGAGGGACACATCACATGCCGTAGAAATAGATCTCATACATAACGGGCGTATGCGGACGAGTTATTAAGGGGCGCCAGGTGTCCCAGTCGCCATGATCAGGAGCGGAATGCAGGCTTCAATGAAGCAATGTCCGTTTTGCCGCGACGCATAGGCAGTCTGAATTGGGTCTTTTGTCTACGGGACAGTGAGCAAACTCACACGGGGATCACGGCCTCTTCACGGCTTCACGCGGGAATTGCATGTTTAGCCTGACGCTTTACAGGGATGGCGAATCCGACAACCCGCGCCCCGGCGGCGATCCGCCCGGCGCCCGTCACGACAAGGTCAACGACAACAGTGAAGACCACGATGATGTTCCGCACGATAGCCAACCCGCAGCGCACGACGCTGGCGCACCTCGCCGACGCCGACGAGCTGGGCACCCCGGCGACTCCGGAACACTCCGTCGACCTTCCCACCCAGACCGCCAATCCCAAGCGCACCGTTCTCATGGAGGTCCCGGTCCAGGCCTCCGCCGCGAAGTAATACGCGCGCCGGGCGCCGACCGCTCAAAGCCACGTGTACGGGTGGCGCGGGTCCGGCGCCGGCATCGCCCGAGCCGACGACCGGCGTCCCCGGGAATCCGGCGATCAAGGCTGCCGGAAGCCGGCGATCAGGAGTGCCCCGGAAGCCCGCGCCGCCAGGCGGTGCAGGCCGAGCCCGTCGTCGTGCGCAGGGTCGCCGCCCCCGGCCGCGTTAGCCTGGAGCGTCAGACTCCAGCCAGCTCAGTTAAGGGGCGCAAGCATCCCGTGCGCATCGCCAGGTTCTCCATCGACGGGAACGTCGCCTTCGGCGCGGTCGAGGGCGACAAGCCGGACGAGCTCGTCCTCGACATCATCAAGGGCATCCCGTTCGCGGACTTCGAGCTCTCCGGCACGAAGGTGCCGCTGAGCAAGGTCAGGCTGCTGCCGCCCGTGCTCCCCAACAAGGTCGTGGCCTTCGGCCGCAACTACGCGGAGCACGCCAAGGAGCTGGGCAACGAGGTGCCCGAGGCCCCGTTCGCCTTCTTCAAGCCGTCCACCTCGGTGATCGGCTCCGGCGACGGGATCGCTTACCCCTCCTTCTCCCAGGAACTGCACCACGAGGCGGAGCTGGCCGTGGTGATCGGCCGCCTGTGCCGTGAGGTGCCGCGCGAGCGCGTCAAGGACGTGATCCTCGGCTACACCTGCGCGAACGACGTCACGGCGCGCGACGTCCAGCGGCGCGAGAAGCAGTGGGCCCGGGCCAAGGGCTTCGACACCTCCTGCCCCCTCGGGCCCTGGGTGGAGACCGACCTCGACCCGGGCGATCTCACCATCCAGCTCACGGTCAACGGCGCACAGCGCCAGCTCGGCCGTACGAGCGAGATGATCCACTCGGTCGAGGATCTGATCGTCAACATCACCGAGGCCATGACGCTGCTCCCCGGCGACGTGATCCTCACGGGCACCCCCGCGGGGGTCGGCCCCCTCAACGTCGGCGACGAGGTCGCCGTCACCATCGAAGGCATCGGCACTCTCACCAACAAGGTGATCAAGCGTGGCTAACGCGAACGTCCGCGTCCGTTTCTGTCCGTCCCCGACCGGCAACCCGCACGTGGGCCTGGTCCGCACCGCCCTGTTCAACTGGGCCTACGCCCACCACACCGGCGGCACGTTCGTCTTCCGCATCGAGGACACGGACCCCGCCCGTGACTCGGAGGAGTCCTACGTCCAGCTCCTGGACTCGCTGCGCTGGCTGGGCTTCGACTGGGACGAGGGCCCGGAGGTCGGCGGCCCCCACGCGCCGTACCGGCAGTCCCAGCGGATGGACCTCTACAAGGACGTCGCCCAAAAGCTCCTGGACGGCGGGTACGCCTACCGCTGCTACTGCACCACCGAGGAGCTGGACACCCGCCGTGACGCGGCCCGCGCCGCCGGGAGGCCGTCCGGGTACGACGGGCACTGCCGTGAGTTGACCGCCGAGCAGGTGGCGACGTACGAGTCCGAGGGCCGTACCCCGATCGTCCGCTTCCGCATGCCCGACGAGACGATCACCTTCACGGACCTGGTCCGCGGCGAGCTGACCTTCACGCCGGAGAACGTGCCGGACTACGGGATCGTACGAGCCAACGGCGCGCCCCTGTACACGCTCGTGAACCCGGTGGACGACGCCCTGATGGAGATCACCCACGTCCTGCGCGGCGAGGACCTGCTCTCCTCCACCCCCCGGCAGGTCGCCCTCTACAAGGCGCTGATCGAGCTGGGCGTCGCGAAGTTCGTGCCCGCCTTCGGCCACCTGCCGTATGTGATGGGCGAGGGCAACAAGAAGCTGTCCAAGCGTGACCCTGAGTCGTCGCTGAACCTCTACCGCGAGCGCGGCTTCCTGCCCGAGGGCCTGCTCAACTACCTCTCGCTGCTGGGCTGGTCGCTCGCGGCGGACCGGGACATCTTCTCGATCGACGAGATGGTCGCCGCCTTCGACATCGCGGACGTGAACCCGAACCCCGCCCGCTTCGATCTCAAGAAGGCCGAGGCGGTCAACGCGGACCACATCCGGCTGCTGGACGTGAAGGACTTCGCCGAGCGCTGCCGGCCGTGGCTGAGGGCCCCGTTCGCCCCCTGGGCGCCCGAGGACTTCGACGAGGCGCAGTGGCAGGCGATCGCCCCGCACGCACAGACCCGCGTCAAGGTCCTGTCCGAGGTCACGGAGAACGTCGACTTCCTGTTCCTGCCGGAGCCGGTCTTCGACGAGGCGTCCTGGACGAAGGCGATGAAGGAGGGCTCGGACGCGATGCTGCGCACGGCCCGCGAGAAGCTGGAGACGGCCGACTGGACGTCCCCGGAGTCCCTGAAGGAGGCCGTCCTGGCCGCGGGCGAGGCGCACGGCCTCAAGCTCGGCAAGGCCCAGGCCCCGGTCCGCGTCGCCGTCACCGGCCGCACGGTCGGCCTGCCGCTCTTCGAGTCCCTCGAGGTCCTCGGCAAGGAGAAGACGCTGGCCCGCATCGACGCGGCACTGGCGAAGCTGGCGGCATAGCCGCTCCCGGACACCCGCCCGCGCGACAGGGCGGCGGCCATGGCGGCCGCCGCCCTGTCGTGTTCCGTCCACAGCGCCCTTCGTGCACCCCGAAGAGCCGCATGTGTCAGTCCCGAGGACTACCGTTCGGCCATCGCACCGCACGGTCACCGCAGGGCCGAAGTCGCCCGTGCCGCCCCGCGGATCGCCCGTGCCCGGCCCCGAAGGAAAGGCGCCCTCATGCCGATGCCCGCCCGTGACTACGCGTGGCTCTTCACTTCCGGCAGCACGTTCCGGTACGAGTCGGGAACGGTGGGCACGCTCGACGTGACCTCCGGCGGCGAGCTGTGGCTGCCCACCGGCCGGGTCGTGGCCTGTGACCCGTTCGTCTACGTCGGCCAGGGGGACGTCGAGCCCTTCACCGTCTCCGTCGCGCCCGGCCGCTACCGCGTCGACGCGGCCGTGGCGACGCTCACCCAGCCCGACGAGCCGCCGTCCGACAACCCTCATCTGCGGGTGGCCGCCGCACGCCTCGTCATCCGCGACGAGCCCACCGCCCGGTGGGAGCCCGCCCTGCTGCCGGGCCAGGACGCCGGCGCGCTCGGCGAGGACGAGTTCTACGGCTACGGCGTCGACGCGGGCACCGGCTGCTTCTACGACGCCGAGGCCGACGCCTCCTTCCAGAGCTGGGGGGAGGGCGATGAGGGGCCGCTGTGGGACGCCTTCGAGAACAGCGACTGGGCCCCCGGCCCCCATCTGGTCAGCGCGCCGGAGACCGGTCACACCCTGGCCGCCTTCTCCTCCGGCTGGGGCGACGGCTGCTACCCCACCTGGATCGGCCGTACGGCGGCCGGCGAGGTCACCTGTTTCGTCACCGACTTCTTCGTCGCCCCCGACCCGTCCGACGCCGAGGAGCCGAGCGGTACTGCCGCCGCCACCGGCTGAGCGGCTACGGTCGTCGGGGCCCGCTCAGGGCCCCGAGCCGGAGGTGAACCACGTGCCGATCAAGGCCGTCGTCTGGGACGTCGACGACACCCTTTTCGACTACACGAGCGCCGACCGCGCCGGGATGCGCGCGCACCTTGCCGCCGAGGGGCTGCTCGGCGGGTACGTGAGCGTGGATGAGGCCCTCGCGCGGTGGCGGCGGATCACCGACCGGCAGTGGGCCCGGTACGCGGCCGGGAAGACCTCTTTCGAGGAGCAGCGCCGGGACCGCGTACGGGTCTTCCTCGGACAGACGCTGACCGACGACGAGGCCGACGCCTGGTTCCGGCGCTATCTGGACCACTACGAGGCCGCCTGGGCCCTCTTTCCGGACGTCCTGCCCGTCCTGGACGCCCTCGCCGCCAGCCACCGGCACGCGGTGCTGTCCAACTCGAGCCTTCACGTCCAGGAGTACAAGCTCCGCTCCCTCGGGGTCCGCGACCGCTTCGAGGCCGTGCTGTGCGCCGCCGAACTGGGCGTCTCCAAGCCGGACGCCCGGGCCTTCCGCGCGGCCTGCGACGCCCTCGGGCTCGCCCCGCAGCACGTCGCGTACGTCGGTGACCACCCGGAGATCGACGGCCGGGGAGCCGCCGACGCCGGGCTGCTGTCCGTGTTGATCGACCGCTTGGGTGTGCGTGTCGTCACGGACGGGCACCCCGCCGGACGGCCCGAAGGGCCCGCCGGCCTGCACCGGATCGCCTCCCTCGACAAACTCCCCGCGGTACTCCGTGCGGATACCCGTTTTGGAGCGCCGTCCACCTTCGGGTAATGTTCTTCCTGCGCCGCCGGGGAGCGGGCCGAAAGGCCGGAACCGGAGGCGCAAGCTAGAACAAAACCCCCTCAGGGGCTTGCGTTCCAGTGGCCTATGGTGTAATTGGCAGCACGACTGATTCTGGTTCAGTTAGTCTTGGTTCGAGTCCAGGTAGGCCAGCTCGCAGAGCTCATCTGCACTCGCGGATCCCATCCGCAAGCCCCCGTTGTGTAGCGGCCTAGCACGCTGCCCTCTCAAGGCAGTAGCGCCGGTTCGAATCCGGTCGGGGGTACAGATCCATCTCGCGAGGACAGCCGGGTCGCTACCGTTGTCGTCGTGTGGACAACATCCGGCTCCGCCGGGTGGGGATCGCTAGGGCCCCCGTTGTGTAGCGGCCTAGCACGCCGCCCTCTCAAGGCGGTAGCGCCGGTTCGAATCCGGTCGGGGGTACGACTGGTCTAAACCACATTGGTCTATGGTGTAATTGGCAGCACGACTGATTCTGGTTCAGTTAGTCTTGGTTCGAGTCCAGGTAGACCAGCTCGGATCTGCGGAAACGTAAGATCCTCGCCCCCGTTGTGTAGCGGCCTAGCACGCCGCCCTCTCAAGGCGGTAGCGCCGGTTCGAATCCGGTCGGGGGTACACGGCTCGCAGGGCCTCCACTTCGGTGGAGGCCCTGCGGCGTTTTCCGGGCCGGCCAACTGCGCGGATGGCGCGAGGACTTCGGTGTCCCCGGTGCATGCGGCTGTAGGGGCACATGTGGTCTGTGTGGTCGATGTTTCTTCTGTGGTGCGCGCCCGGATCCCGTGCGCCCCACTCGCCTTCACCGGAAAGGGCCTGCCGCGGCGTTGAGGCCGGCCCTCCGCGTGCTCTGCGACGGTCAGTACGTGCTCTGCGGCGGTCAGCCGGAGCGGCGCAGCGCCTCGGAGAGGCGGGCGGCCGCGTCGATGACCGCCTGCGCGTGCATCCGGCCCGGGTGGCGCGTCAGGCGCTCGATGGGTCCGGAGACGGACACGGCGGCCACCACACGGTTGGAGGGGCCGCGCACGGGCGCGGAGACGGACGCCACGCCCGGCTCGCGCTCACCGATGGACTGGGCCCAGCCCCGTCGCCGTACGCCCGACAGGGCCGTCGCCGTGAAGCGGGCGCCCTGAAGGCCGCGGTGCAGCCGCTCGGGCTCCTCCCAGGCCATCAGGATCTGCGCCGAGGAGCCGGCCTTCATCGTGAGGGTGGAGCCCACCGGAACCGTGTCGCGCAGGCCGGACAGGCGCTCCGCGGCGGCGACGCAGATGCGCATGTCGCCCTGGCGGCGATAGAGCTGCGCGCTCTCGCCCGTGACATCGCGCAGGTGGGTCAGCACCGGACCCGCCGTCGCCAGCAGGCGGTCCTCGCCCGCCGCCGCGGCCAGCTCGGCCAGCCGCGGGCCGAGAATGAAACGGCCCTGCATATCGCGCGCCACCATACGGTGGTGTTCCAGTGCCACGGCCAGGCGGTGGGCCGTGGGTCGTGCCAGTCCGGTGGCGCCGACCAGACCCGCGAGGGTGGCCGGACCGGACTCCAGAGCGCTCAAGACGAGGGCCGCCTTGTCCAGAACGCCGACGCCGCTACTGTTGTCCATGCAACGATACTCACGTCTCACTCTGTGAAACGCAAGTTCAATTTTCCGTGGAACGCGCCACCCTGGAAGTCACGACGGCCCGTGGACCTACGGGCCCGGCGGCACACGCCCGGAAACGCGGGGGGCGGGCGCTGCCACCCCCAGGATCTCTAGTTGGGTCGGCGCACGCGTGCCCGGCCGGAGGGAAAGCGATGGGTAGGACACTGGCGGAGAAGGTCTGGGACGACCACGTCGTCCGGCGCGCCGAGGGCGAGCCCGACCTCCTCTACATCGATCTGCACCTGCTGCACGAGGTGACCAGCCCGCAGGCCTTCGACGGGCTGCGCAAGAGCGGCCGCCAGGTGCGCCGGCTCGACCTCACCATCGCCACCGAGGATCACAACACCCCGACCCTCGACATCGACAAGCCCATCGCGGACCCCGTCTCCCGCGCCCAGCTGGAGACCCTGCGCAAGAACTGCGCCGAGTTCGGTGTGCGCCTGCACCCGCTCGGCGACGTCGAGCAGGGTGTCGTGCACGTCGTCGGCCCGCAGCTGGGCCTGACCCAGCCGGGCACCACGGTCGTCTGCGGCGACTCCCACACCTCCACGCACGGCGCCTTCGGCGCGCTGGCGTTCGGCATCGGCACCTCCCAGGTCGAGCACGTGCTCGCCACCCAGACGCTGCCGATGGCCCGCCCGAAGACCATGGCCATCACGGTCGACGGCGAGCTGCCCGAAGGCGTCACCGCCAAGGACCTCATCCTGGCGATCATCGCGAAGATCGGCACCGGCGGCGGCCAGGGCTACATCCTGGAGTACCGCGGCTCGGCCATCGAGAAGCTCTCGATGGAGGCCCGCATGACCATCTGCAACATGTCCATCGAGGCCGGTGCCCGCGCGGGCATGATCGCCCCCGACGAGACCACCTTCGCCTACCTCGAGGGCCGCCCGCACGCCCCCGAGGGCGCCGACTGGGACGCCGCGGTCGAGTACTGGAAAACCCTGCGGACCGACGACGACGCGGAATTCGACGCCGAGGTCCGTATCGACGCCGCCGAGCTGTCCCCGTTCGTCACCTGGGGCACCAACCCGGGCCAGGGCGCTCCGCTTTCGGCCTCCGTCCCCGACCCGGCTTCGTACGAGGACGCTTCGGAGCGCTTCGCCGCCGAAAAGGCCCTGGAGTACATGGGGTTGGAGGCAGGACAGCCGCTGCGGTCCATCGACGTGGACACCGTCTTCGTAGGCTCCTGCACCAACGGCCGCATCGAGGACCTGCGCGCCGCGGCCGAGATCCTCCGGAGTCGCAAAGTCGCCGACGGGGTACGGATGCTGGTCGTCCCGGGTTCCGCGCGGGTGGGCCTCCAGGCCGTCTCCGAGGGCCTGGACGTGGTCTTCAAGGAGGCCGGCGCCGAATGGCGGCACGCGGGCTGCTCGATGTGCCTCGGCATGAACCCGGACCAGCTGGCCCCGGGCGAGCGCTCCGCGTCCACCTCCAACCGCAACTTCGAGGGCAGGCAGGGCAAGGGCGGCCGTACGCACCTGGTCTCGCCGCAGGTTGCCGCCGCGACGGCGGTCCTGGGCCATCTGGCGTCCCCCGCCGATCTGTCCGACGCCGACACTCGCACGCCCGCTGGAGTCTGAGAAGTCATGGAAGCATTCACCACGCACACCGGCCGGGCCGTCCCGCTGCGCCGCAGCAACGTCGACACCGACCAGATCATCCCCGCTCACTGGCTCAAGAAGGTGACCCGGGACGGGTTCGAGGACGGGCTGTTCGAGGCCTGGCGCAAGGACCCCGAGTTCGTGCTCAACCGCCCGGAGCGGCAGGGCGCGACCGTCCTGGTCGCGGGCCCCGACTTCGGCACCGGCTCCTCCCGTGAGCACGCCGTCTGGGCGCTTCAGAACTACGGCTTCAAGGCGGTCATCTCCTCGCGCTTCGCCGACATCTTCCGGGGTAACTCGCTCAAGAACGGCCTGCTCACGGTCGTGCTGGAGCAGAAAACCGTGGACGCGCTGTGGGAGCTCACGGAGAAGAACCCGCAGGCCGAGATCACGGTCGATCTGGAGGCCCGCGAGGTGCGCGCCGAGGGCATCACCGCCGCCTTCGAGCTGGACGAGAACTCCCGCTGGCGGCTGCTGAACGGCCTCGACGACATCTCCATCACCCTCCAGAACGAGGCCGACATCGCCGCGTACGAGGCGGGACGCCCCGCCTACAAGCCGCGGACGCTCCAGGTCTGACACCCGGGCCACCCGCAAGGGCTGGTTTCGGCCACCGCAACACCTGTCTGTACCCCCAATCGTGGACGGTTGGGGGTACAGCCGTTTCCGCCCCCGGGCGGGCCCGGCGCGCCGCCTCGGAGGGGGACAACTCCGCTGGTTACAAAGGTCATTGCCGGGGTACCTGCGGCTCGGAGGTTCCGGGTGCCCGGGTCCCCGGAGAGCGGCGGAGAGGCGGTAGTTGCCCCCAGCGGGGGCGACAACTCGCCCCAGATGGCACAATCTGTGCATGGACAACGACGGCCAACTCGAGCTCTATACGGCGGTCGCGGCCCAACTCAAGGAAGCGCACTCCAGGGTGCGCGCACTGCAAGTCCCGGAGGGCGTACGGATGGCGCTGACCCGGAAGCTGCTGGTCATTACGGCCGCGGCCAAGCACGATCCCGCCGAAGCCGCCAGGCGTCTCGCACGGTTCGTGACCGGCCTCGATGAGGGGCGAATCCCCGAAGAGGAACTCTGAGACGGCCGAGTCGGTTGCGGCACAAGGGTGATTAGCCCGTTTCGTGTTTGATTTGCGGTATATATCTGCCTAACGTGCGAAAAAGCTTGAACACTTTCGTTCTGGCGATGTCCGAAGGGGAAGACGTGAACAAGGCGCAGCTCGTAGAAGCGATTGCCGACAAGATGGGCGGTCGCCAGCAGGCCGCCGATGCTGTCGACGCGGTCCTGGACGCCATCGTCCGCGCGGTCGTCGGAGGCGACCGGGTCTCGGTCACCGGCTTCGGTTCGTTCGAGAAGGTGGAGCGTCCTGCCCGGTACGCCCGGAACCCCCAGACGGGCGAGCGGGTTCGGGTCAAGAAGACCTCCGTGCCGCGCTTCCGCGCGGGCCAGGGCTTCAAGGACCTGGTCAGCGGCACGAAGAAGCTGCCGCGCGGGGGTGAGGTCTCCGTCAAGAAGGCGCCCAAGGGCAGCCTCACCGGCGGTGCCGCGGCCACGGTCAAGAAGGCCGCGGCCAAGAAGACCGCCGCCAAGAAGGCGGCCCCGGCGAAGAAGGCCGCCGCCAAGAAGGCGGCGCCCGCGAAGAAGACCACGGCGGCGGCGAAGAAGACCACCGCGAAGAAGACGACCGCCAAGAAGACCACCGCGGCCGCGAAGAAGACGACTGCCAAGAAGACCACCGCGAAGAAGGCGGCGGCCAAGAAGGCCCCGGCGAAGAAGGCCCCGGCCAAGAAGTCCACGGCACGCAAGACCACTGCCAAGAAGAGCACCGCCCGCCGGTAACGGGGCGCACGGGTACTCACGCGCCGGGCCGGGCTCCCAGGGGGAGCCCGGCCCGCGGTGCGTTCGGGGGTGTGCGCGGAAAATGCCGGGCGACGGTCCGGAGCGGCCTGCTCAGAAGGTGTGCAGGGTCACCAGCGTGATACGCCGGGCCTCGCCCTCGCCCTCCGTCTCGATCCGCACCCGCTGCCCCGGGCGCAGCAGCCTGAGCCCGCCCGCGTCGAACGCGGGCGCGTCGAAGGGGACGGGGGTGCCGTCGTCGAGCAGCACCTGGCCGGTGCGGGTCTCGGGGTCGTAGGTGTACGCGGTCGCCTGCATGACGGCAGCCTATCGGCCGTTCCACGCCCCCTGTTCCCGGCCGACGCCCGCCCGAGCCGGGCCCCGCGTCAGCCCGCCGGCTGCCCCGGGATCAGCAGCCGGGCCGCCACGGCCGCCGTACGCGGGCCCACACCCAGGGCCAGGGCCGCGCGCAGGTCCTCGCCGGTGTCCACGTCCTGGCGCACGGAGTCCACCGCGTCAAGGGCGATTTCCGCCGCACCCGAGACGCGGTGCCGCGCCCTGGAATCCGTACCGAATGCGGGCAGCAATTCCCGCCCGGGAGCCGCGGCGAGCAGCGTCGTACCGATTCCCGCGGCATCGGGCAGAAAAGCGCGGGGGAATTCGGCGGCCGCATCCAGGACCCGGGCCAATTCCACCGCGCGCAGCGCCGGGAGGTCGGCGTTCAGCGCCGCCACGGCGGCGCGGGGCCGGGCCGCCCGCACGACCCTCGCCGCGTGCGCGAGCGCGGCGTTCAGACCGTCCGCCGGCTCGTCCGCGACGACCCGGGCACCCAGGGCCGCCAGCTCGCGCCCGGCCAGTGGGTCGCCCGTGACGACCGCCACATCACGCACCGCGGCGCAGGAGAGCGCGGCGGAGACCGTGTCCTGGGCGAAGGCGAGGGCGAGCCCGGGGCGCAGACCGTCGGCCGCGGTGTCCGAGAGCCTGCTCTTCGCCCGCGCAAGGGCTTTCAGGGGTACGACCACAGTCCACTGCACGAGCGCTCCGTCCCTGTCTTGGCGCGTCCATTGTCACCCGGATCCTCCCGGGGATCCGAGGGTTCTCCCGGCGCTCGGGGCGTGGAAAAGGTGTGCGAGCCCCATGCAACGGCCGTCGCCGGAGACGGGCGGGCGTACCGTGTTCTCGACAGACGGGCGGCTCGGGGCGACACTTATGCGGCCCCCCAGCCCCAGCCCCGGCCTGATCGCCGGGTCCCTAGAGGAAGGTGTCCGCGTGCCCCGCCGCAGAATCGGCTTCTGGTACCGCTTTGCAGCGGTCCTCTGCAAACCGCCGCTGGTGGTTCTGCTCAAGCGGGACTGGCACGGAATGGAGAACATTCCGGCCGAAGGCGGATTTATCACCGCGGTGAACCACAATTCACATGTGGACCCGTTCGCCTACGCTCACTACCAGTACAACACCGGGCGCGTTCCTCGTTTCCTGGCCAAGAGCGGCCTTTTCAAGAAGGGATTCGTCGGCGCCGCGATGCGCGGGACCGGGCAGATCCCCGTCTACCGCGAGACCACGGACGCCCTCAGCGCCTTCCGGGCCGCGATCGACGCGGTGGAGCGCGGCGAGTGCGTCGCCTTCTACCCGGAGGGCACCCTCACCCGGGACCCGGGTGGCTGGCCGATGACCGGCAAGACCGGTGCCGCCCGCGTCGCGCTGGAGACCAAGTGCCCGGTGATCCCCGTCGCCCAGTGGGGAGCCAACGAGCTGCTGCCGCCCTACGCCAGGAAGCCGAACCTCTTTCCGCGCAAGACCCACCATGTGCTCGCGGGCCCGCCCGTGGACCTCTCGCGCTTCTACGACAAGGAGATGTCCCCCGAGCTTCTGAAGGAGGCGACGGAGGTCATCATGGCGGCCATCACCCGCCAGCTGGAGGAGATCCGCGGCGAGAAGGCGCCCGAGAAGCCGTACGACCCGCGCGAGGTGCGCATCCAGCAGCGCCGCCGCAGTGCCGCCCAGGAGAAGGAACGCCAGAAGGAGGGGCAGGGCAAGTGAGCAAGCCGGTCAAGGCGGCCGTGTTCGGAACGGGATCGTGGGGGACGGCCTTCGGCATGGTGCTCGCCGACGCCGGGTGCGAGGTCACCCTGTGGGCGCGCCGCACCGAACTCGTCGAGGCGGTCAACTCCACCCGTACGAACCCGGACTACCTGCCGGGCGTCGAACTGCCCGAGAACCTGAGGGCCACCGCGGACCCGGCCGAGGCCGCGCGCGGGGCCGACTTCGCGATACTTGCGATCCCCTCGCAGACCCTGCGCGGGAACCTCGCCGAGTGGACGCCGCTGCTCGCGCCCCACACGATCCTCGTCTCCCTGATGAAGGGCGTCGAACTCGGCTCGGCCATGCGGATGAGCGAGGTCGTCGAGGACGTCGCCAAGGTCGGACCGGAACGCGTCGCCGTCGTCACCGGACCCAACCTGGCCCGCGAGATCGCCGCCCGGATGCCGGCCGCCGCCGTGGTGGCCTGCACCGACGAGGCCGTCGCCCAGCGCCTCCAGACCGTCTGCCACACCCCGTACTTCCGGCCGTACACCAACACCGACGTCGTCGGCTGCGAACTCGGCGGGGCGGTCAAGAACGTCATCGGTCTCGCGGTCGGCATCGCGGACGGCATGGGCCTCGGCGACAACGCCAAGGGCTCGCTCATCACGCGCGGGCTCGCCGAGACCACCCGGCTCGGCCTCGCCATGGGTGCCGACCCGCTGACCTTCTCCGGGCTCGCGGGCCTCGGCGACCTGGTGGCCACCTGCTCCTCGCCGCTGTCGCGCAACCACACCTTCGGCACCAACCTGGGCAAGGGCATGACGCTGGAGGAGACCATCGCGGTCACCCGGCAGACCGCCGAGGGCGTCAAGTCCTGTCAGTCCGTGCTGGATCTGGCCCGCAGGCACGGCGTCGACATGCCCATCACGGAAACGGTCGTCGGCATCGTGCACGAGGGCAAGCCCCCGGTCGTCGCCCTCAAGGAGCTGATGTCGCGCAGCGCGAAGCCGGAACGACGCTGAGCGACCCAGCCGGCGGACGCTGTCTCAGGGCCCTACCACCGGGTACTCTCATCGCGATATGAGCACCGAGAACCTCCCCCAGAGTCCTGGGCAGCCCCCTCGCAAGCCGCGCGTCGCCGTCGTTTGCGGCGGCCGCAGCTCCGAACACGGCATCTCCGTGGTCACGGCCGGTGCCGTGCTGCGCGCCATCGACCGGACGAAGTACGACGTCCTGCCGATCGGTATCACCCGGGACGGCCGTTGGGCGCTCACCGCCGACGAGCCCGAGCGGATGGCGATCACCGACCGCCGTACGCCCAGCGTCGAGGAGCTCGCCGAGTCGCACGAAGGCGGCGTCGTCCTGCCCGTCGACCCCACGAACCGCGAAGTCGTCTACAGCGAGCCCGGTTCGGTGCCCAAGGCACTGGGCGAGGTCGACGTGGTCTTCCCGGTGCTGCACGGCCCCTACGGGGAGGACGGCACCCTCCAGGGCCTGCTGGAGCTGTCCGGTGTGCCGTATGTGGGCTCCGGAGTCCTCGCCTCCGCCGTCGGCCAGGACAAGGAGTACATGAAGCGCGTGTTCACCTCGTTCGGGCTCGAGGTCGGCCCCTACGTGGTGATCCGCCCGCGCGAGTGGGAGCGCCACGAGTCCGCCGCCCGCAAGAAGATCGTCGACTTCGCCGGCGAGCACGGCTGGCCGCTGTTCGTGAAGCCCGCGCGCGCGGGTTCGTCGATCGGCATCACCAAGGTCGACGACCTCTCGGGTCTCGACGAGGCGATCGCCGAGGCCCGGCGGCACGACCCCAAGATCCTCGTGGAGGCCGCGGTCCGCGGACGCGAGATCGAATGCGGTGTGCTGGAGTTCGAGGACGGCCCGCGCGCCTCGGTGCCGGCCGAGATCCCGCCGCCGGACGCGCACGCCTACTACGACTTCGAGGCCAAGTACATCGACTCCACCCCCGGCATCGTGCCCGCGCCGCTGACGGACGAGCAGACCGCCGAGGTCCAGCGGCTCGCCGTGCAGGCGTTCGAGGCCGCCTCTTGCGAGGGGCTGGTCCGCGCGGACTTCTTCCTCGCCGAGGACGGGAAGTTCGTGATCAACGAGATCAACACGATGCCCGGTTTCACGCCGATCTCCATGTACCCGCAGATGTGGCAGGCGAGCGGCATCGGCTACGCAGAGCTGGTGGACCGCCTGATCCAGGCGGCGCTGAACCGTTCGACGGGCCTGCGGTAGCACCGTTCGGCGAGCCCGCGGCAGCAGCGGGACGATCTCTCAGTCGGCGATCCCCTTGGGGATCGCCTTCTTGACGGCGGGCGCCAGAGCGACGAGCGGTGCCACCCCGCCCTCCGTGTGTGTCTTGGGCAGGCTCACCTCGACGTATGCCCGGCGCAGCGTGGTGGTGAAGCGGAAGGAGCCGTCGTCCCGCTTCTCCAGGAGCCAGCCCACACCGTCGACCTCCATGCCGTCGGCCTCGGCGTCGTCCATCTCCGCGGGCCTCACCACGCCACAGCGCAGTATGATCGCCGGGCTTCCCCAGCCCGCCGTCAGTGCGGACCGGGGCTCGGGATCGTTCCGCTCGAGGCCGTCCACCTTCCGCGGCAGCACCTTGTCCAGGTTCCGGCACAGCTGCGTGACCTTCGGGTCCGGGCTGGGAACCGCCGCCGAGGGGCTGCCGTCGCTTGAGGAACAGCCCGCCGCGGCGATCAACAGGGCGAGAGCGGGCAGTCCGAGGAGCCGGTGACGGAAGAAGTCCACCGGCCAAGGGTAGACGGGGGCTACAGGTGCACCACCGGGCAGGTCAGGGTGCGGGTGATGCCATCCACTTGCTGGACCTTCGCGACCACCATGCGGCCCAGCTCGTCGACGGTGTCGGCCTGGGCGCGCACGATGACGTCATAGGGACCCGTCACGTCCTCGGCCTGGATGACGCCAGGGATCTTGCTGATCGTCTCGGCGACGGTCGACGCCTTGCCGACCTCCGTCTGGATCAGGATGTACGCCTGTACCACGGAACCTCCAAGGCGGCCACGAGGATCATGTGGGGGGAAAGGACGCCACGGTATCGCGTCGCCGCTTGCCGCGGGGAGACCCGCGGGGGCTGTGGCGTGAGCACCGGGGAACACCCGCGACACAAGTTGACGGTCGACTCGACCGTACCGGCGGCGACGACGGCTCGCGACCGCGCGCGGCAGGCAAGAGAAGGGGACGTACGACGATGAAGGGCACCGTGGGCGAGCTGGGCGAGTTCGGGCTCATCAGGGAGCTCACCGCGCGGCTCACCACCACCCCGGCGGTCCGGCTCGGCCCCGGCGACGACGCCGCGGTGGTGTCAGCGCCCGACCGCCGGGTGGTGGCGAGCACCGACATCCTGCTGGAGGGGCGGCACTTCCGCCGGGACTGGTCGACGGCGTACGACGTCGGGCGCAAGGCGGCCGCGCAGAACCTCGCGGACATCGCCGCGATGGGCGCCGTGCCGACCGCTCTGCTGCTCGGTCTGGTCGTCCCGGCCGAACTGCCCGTCGCCTGGCCCACCGAGCTGATGGACGGCCTGCGCGACGAGTGCCAGGTGGCGGGCGCGGCCGTGGTGGGCGGCGATGTCGTACGCGGCGACACCATCATGGTCTCGATCACCGCGCTCGGTGATCTGCGCGGCCACGAGCCGGTCACCCGGGCCGGCGCCCAGCCCGGTGACGTGGTCGCCGTCACCGGCTGGCTCGGCTGGTCCGCGGCCGGGCACGCGGTGCTCTCCCGCGGGTTCCGCTCGCCGCGCGCCTTCGTCGAGGCGCACCGGCGCCCTGAGCCGCCGTACCACGCGGGGCCGGCCGCCGCCGGGCTCGGCGCGACCGCGATGTGCGACGTCAGCGACGGGCTCATCGCCGACCTCGGGCACATCGCGGAGGCCAGCAAGGTGCGCATCGACATCCGTTCCGGCGCCATCGACATCCCCTCCCAGATGAACGACATCGGGCAGGCCGTGGGCGTCGACCCCATCCAGTGGGTGCTCACGGGCGGCGAGGACCACGCGATCGTGGCGACCTTCCCGGCGGACGTGAAGCTGCCCGCGCGCTGGAAGGTGATCGGCGAGGTCCTCAACCCCTCCGCGCTGCCCCAGGTGACGGTCGACGGGGCGCCGTGGACCAGCAAGGGGGGCTGGGACCACTTCGGAGACATCGAGATGTAGTCTCCCGTCCCGTTCGCCTCCGGGACGCCTGCCCGCTCGCGGAAGCGGTCACTGCCTCACGCGGGGTACTCGGGCAGCCTGATGTCCGTCGCCGCCTTCTCCGTCAGCCGTTTGAAGAATCCGGCGAGCAGACGCGAGCTGAGCAGCCGGTACATCCGGTCCCGGCTGCGGATCCGCCGCTCGGTCGCCGGGGCGAAGAAGGGGCCCGCGTTGCCGGAGATCTTCTGGCAGCCCCTGGCGAAGTCCCGGATCCGTGCCTCGTACGCGGCCAGGGCCGTGCGGTGGTCGCCGCGGGCGAGGGCGAGTTCGCCCGCCAGGACATACGCGCCGACGACGGCCACACCGGTGCCCATCCCGCCCATCGTGGCGCCGTACCCGGCATCCCCGAGGAGCACCACGCGTCCCTTGGTCAGCCGGTCGATGTGGATCTGGGCGATCGCGTCGAAGTACAGGTCGTCCGCCGTCTCCAGGGCCTTCAGCACCGCGGGCGCCTCCCAGCCCATCCCCGAGAACCGCTCGGCGAGGATCCTCTTCTGCGCGGCGACGTCCCGGCGGTCGTACGCGAGCTGCTCGGACCGGAAGACGAGCAGGGCGCCGGCGCGGTCCGGGTCGCCGTCGTAGTTGCCGATGACGACCGCGCGGCCGGGCTCGCTGTAGACCCGCCCGGTGCGGTCCAGCCCCAGGTGGTTGGGGACGTCGAAGCCGGCCACATAGTGGTCGAAGAAGCGCAGATGGCGGGACTCGTCGCCGAAGACCAGGCGGCGGGTGTGCGAGTGCAGCCCGTCCGCGGCGACGACCAGGTCGAAGCGGCGGGGCGCGCCCCGCTCGAAGGTGACGTCGACGCCTTCGGGGGTGTCGGTGAGCGTGACGATGGAGTCGCCGAACACGTACTCCACGCGGTCCTTGGTGCGCTCGTACATGATCCGTGCGAGGTCACCGCGGGAGATCTCCACATCGCCGCTCATCAACTCCGCCGGCAGGTCCACACGCGGGGTGCCGTCGGCACCCACCACGGTCTGCCGGCCCATGTGGGTCTGATGGGCGTGGATGTCGTCCCAGATGCCCATCGCCGTCAGCACCCTGCGGTGCACATGTCCACGGAAGTCGACCGCGAAGCCGCCCTCGCGCAGGGCCGGAGCCTTCTCGACGACGGTGACGCGGGCACCGTACCGGGCGAGGTTCAGGGCGACGGCGGGTCCGGCGACGCTGGCGCCGGAGACGAGGACGGTGAGGTGGCCGAGGTCGGGTGTGTTCGTCATGGGAAGGAGCTTCGGTGACGGCGCTGACCGTGCTCCTACCGTTCGCTGACCGCCGCTGACCGCAGACGTCGCCCCTGGTCGAAGGCCTCTTCGTAGGCTTTGGGGGACAGCTTTTCGCGGGTGGCCCGCAGGGTGCGTACGACATCGGGGTCGCCCGGGAGCGGCGCGCCCCGCAGGGCCGTGGCGGCGCCCAGCAGCTCGGCCGCGCGCTCGGGCGACTCTGCGACCGACGCCAATGCCTCGGCGGCCGCGGCGAGTTCCAGCACACCCGCCCCCTCCCCGGCGAGCTCGGCGGCCTGCCCGAACCAGGCGCGGGCCTCCTCCGTCCGCCCCTCGGCGGCCGCCGTACGGCCGAGCCCGATCAGGATGCGGACGCTCTCGCCGACGCTGAACCAGTTGGCGGCACACGCCTGAAGGGCTCTCTCGTACTCCATGCGCGCCCGGGCGGTGTCCCCGGTCAGCCGGGCCAGATCACCGAGGCCGCGGCGGGCGCTCGCCTCCTTGTCGGGCACACCGGCCGCGCGGGCGAGGCCGGCCGACTGCTCGAAGTGCGCGGCCGCCTCCTCGAAGTCGCCCTGGTGCAGCAGCGCGGCCGCCCGGGAGCGCAGCAGGTCCGCGGTCTCCTCGGGCGCCTCCAGCTCCTGCACGTGTGCCAGGCCCTCGTCGAACAGCTCCAGCGCCCGCCCGTACTCGCCGCGCCCGTCGGCGAAGCCGCCCAGCGGATCGAGGCAGTTGGCCATGCCCCAGCGGTCACCGGTCGCGCGGAAGCCGTCCAGGGCCCGGGCGAAGGCGGCCTCGGAGTCGTCGGGGCGGCCCGCGAACTGTGCCTGGTAGGCGAGCCCCACATCGAGCAGTGCGCGGCCCCACGGGTCGTCCTCGAGCCGGATGGCCTCGAGTTCCGTGTCCGCGGTGAGCAAGGGGCCTCCGCAGAGCGCCCAGAGGACCATCGTGAACGGCAGCCGCAGCGGCCGGTCCAGGGCGCGCAGGATCCCGGAGATGCGCGCGACGCGGCCGGGTTCCGCCGGGTCGTCGCCGCGTCCGGTGACCGTGTTCATCGCGCACAGGGCGTACTCCTCGGCGAGCCCCTCGGGAGGTTCGTCGCCTATGGCCGCCAGCAGCGCACGAGCGACGGGCACCTGTTCGCCGTGCGGACCGCGCAGCCGCCAGAACCACGAGAGGTGAGCCATCAGGAGCAGCGCGTCCTCGGGAGCCGTGGCCACGAGGTGGCGCAGGGCCCCGTCCAGATTGCCGTGCTCGGCGGTCAGCCGGGCCAGCCAGGTCAGCTGCTCGCCGCCGCGGATGTACGGCTCCGCCCGCTCGGCCAGCCGCTGGAAGTACGCGGCGTGCGCCTCCCGCAGCCGCTCCCGCTCACCGGCCGCCACCAGGTGCTCGGCGGCGAACGCGCGGATGGTCTCCAGCATCCGGTAGCGCCCGTCGGCCACCTCGAGGAAGGACTTCTCGGCCAGCGACGCCAGGAGGTCCTCCGGGTACGGCACACCGCACACCGCCTCGACCGCCGACAGCGTGGCGCCACCCGAGAACACCGACAACCGCCGGGCCAGCTCCCGCTCCTCGTCGTCCAGCAAGTCCCAGCTCCACTCCACGACCGCGCGCAGGGTGCGGTGCCGGGGCGCCTTGGTGCGGTCGCCCCGGGACAGCAGCCGGAACCGGTCGTCCAGGCGGTCGGCCAGCTCCTCGGGGGTCAGCGTGCGCAGCCGGGCCGCGGCCAGCTCGATGGCCAGCGGCAGTCCGTCGAGCGCGGCGCAGACGTCCGCCACGCGCGCGTGCCCGCCGAAGCCGGGGCGTACGGCGCGGGCCCGGTCCAGGAAGAGCCCCATCGCGTGCTCCGGGGGCAGCGGCGGCACCGGGCACAGCACCTCCCCGGTGATGCCCAGCGCCTCGCGTCCGGTCACCAGAATCCGTACGCCGGGGCAGGAGCCGAGGACCAGGGCGGCCCACCGCGCCGCGTCCTCCACGAGGTGCTCGCAGTTGTCGAGCACCAGCAGCAGCTCCCGGTCCTCCAGAACGGCCAGCAGCCGTTCCCCGGCGTCCGCGGCGGGCCCCCGGAAACCCTCGCGCACGCCCAGCGCGGCCAGCACCGCGTACGGGATCCGGGAGCCGTCGGTCAGCGGGGCGAGCTCGACGAAGCAGACGTCGGGGGCGGTGGCCCGGGCCCTCGTGCCGGGGGCGCCACCGGTGTCGTCCCGGCCCTCGGCGTACCTGCGCGCCGCCTCCGTCGCCAGTCGGGTCTTGCCCGCGCCGCCCGGCCCGGTGAGGGTGACCAGGCGGGTGCCGGGCGAGGCGAGCAGGGTGCGGATACGGGCGAGCTCCGGGGCCCGGCCGACGAAGCGGGTCAGCTGGGCGGGCAGGCGGCCGCCCAGGGCGGGTCCGGTGCCGCGCAGCAGCTCCTGGTGCAGAGCGGACAACTCGGGGGAGGGGTCGGCGCCGAGCTGCTCGGCGAGCGTGCGACGGGCTTCCTCGTACACCGTGAGCGCCTCCGCGGACCGTCCGCTCGCGTGCAGGGCCCGCATCAGCAGCGCGTACAGCCGCTCGCTCAGCGGGTGGACGGCGAGCAGCTCGCGCAGCTCGGGTACGAGGCGGGGGCCGGCGCCGAGCGCGAGGTCCGCCTCGGCGCGGTCCTGCACGGCGGCCAGCCGCAGCTCCTCGAGGCGGACCCGCCCGGCGGGCGCGCCGGGCAGATCGGCGAGTGCGGGGCCGCGCCACAGCCCGAGGGCCTCCCGCAGCACGGCCGCGGCCCCACGGTGGTCACCGGCCGCAAGGGCCGAGGAGCCCTCCCGGGCGAGCCGTTCGAAGCGGTGGGCGTCCACGGTGTCGGGGGAGACGGAGAGCCGGTACCCGGTGGCGGTCGCCTCGATCCGCGTGTGCGGGGCCAGCCGCTTGCGGAGGCGGGAGATCTGCGACTGGAGCGCGTTGGCCCGGCCCGCGGGCGGTTCGTCGCCGTACAGATCGTCGGCGAGGCGCCCGGCGGACACGGTCCGGCCCGCGTCGAGGAGCAGCAGTGTCAGCAGTGCGCGGGGGCGGGGGCCGCCCGGGTCCAGGGGGGTTCCGTCGTCGGTGCGGACGTCTAGGGGCCCGAGGATGCCGAAGCGCATGGGGCGGATTCTGGCAGGTGGCGGCCGTGCGGGCACAGCAGAAAGCCGGCCCACGTCAGTGGACCGGCTTTGTGCGGCGAACCGGCGGTGGCCGCGCGCTTAACTGGCGTCAGCGCGAGACCTTGCCGGCCTTGATGCACGAGGTGCAAGCGTTCACGCGCTTCGGCGTCCCGCCCACCACGGTACGCACACGCTGGATGTTCGGGTTCCAGCGGCGGGACGTACGGCGGTGCGAGTGCGAGATGTTGTTGCCGAAGCCCGGCCCCTTGCCGCAGACGTCGCAGTTGGCAGCCACGGGTCACTCCAAAGACTTCAGATGCACTTACGGTTGATCCCGGCATGCCGGGATCGAGATCATAGGATCTGAGTGGCTCTGCCAGGGGAAAAGCCCGACCTGGATCGGGCAACCGGAGCAGCATACAACGGCTGCGCCCGTACAACGAAACTACCACGGCCGCCCCGCCCCACGTCGCGGGCCCGGAGCGGCTCCGGGCCCGGAGCCGGCCGCGCCGAGGCCCCCGGCGCCGGACGTCCCTCCGGCCCTCTTCCGCGCCGTACCCGGTGTGGGTCTACGCTGCGTCCCACGTCCAGCAGCTCAAGGAGGCGCAGGTGGCGCAGGTGCCGCAGCCATTGGATGCCCTCGCGGTGCGCACCTGGTGCGGTCTCGCGCTCAAGGCGCTGGGACGGGCGCGCGAGGAGATCGACGCGATCAACGTCTATCCCGTGGCCGACGGGGACACCGGTACCAACCTCTATCTGACCGTGGAGTCGGCCGCCGCGGCCGTCGAGGCGGTCTTCGCCGGATACGAGGCGGGCGGCACCGAACGGCCGACGCTCGCCGACGCCATGCGGGCCATGGCCCACGGCGCGCTCATCGGGGCCCGCGGCAATTCCGGGACGATCCTCGCGCAGCTCCTGCGTGGCATGGCCCAGGTGCTCGCCGCCGACGGTGAGAGCGCTCACACCGACGGCCAGGGACTGCGGCTCGCGCTGCGGAGGGCGGCCGACTCCGCGCGGGAGGCCGTCGCCCACCCCGTGGAGGGCACCGTGCTGACCGTCGCCTCGGCCGCCGCGGACGCCGCCATCGGCGCGGAGGAGAACTGCGCCGGCGTCGCCCGGGCGGCGTACGAGGGAGCGCGCGCGGCCCTCGCGGAGACGCCCGGGCAGCTGGCGGTCCTGGAGCGCGCCGGTGTGGTCGACGCGGGCGGCCGGGGACTGGTGGCGGTGCTCGCCGCCCTGGTGGAGACGTTCACGGGGGAGGCACCACGGGTCCCCGGCGGTTCGGGGGCCTACGCGCGCGTGAACGGCGACACCCGGGCCGCCTGCGAGGAGTGCGCGGGCGCCCCGGCGGACGGCGGTGGCCCCGCCTACGAGGTGATCTACCTCCTGGAGGCCGGCGACGAGGCCGTGGCACGGCTGCGGGAGCGGCTCGACGCGCTCGGCGACTCACTGGTCGTGGTCGGTGGCGACGGGCTGTGGAACGTCCATGTGCACGTCGACGACGCGGGCGCCGCCGTGGAGGCGGGCGTCGAGGCCGGGCGGCCGTACCGGATCCGGATCACGCACTTCGCCGCCGGGGACGTGCACACCACGCGTGCCGCGCGGCCGCCGCGCGAGCGGGCCCAGCGTGCGGTGGTGGCGGTCGTGCCGGGCGAGGGCCTGGCCGGGCTGTACGGGCAGGCCGGGGCGACCACCGTGCTCGCCCGGCCCGGGGAGCCGCCGGCGAGCGGGGAACTGGTGCAGGCGGTCCGGCGGGCGCACGCGCGCGAGGTGGTGCTGCTGCCCAACGACGCGGACCTGCGCCACACCGCCGCCGCGGCGGCCGAGCAGGCCCGTACGGAGGGCATCCGCGTGGCGCTGATCCCGACCCGGTCCGCGGTGCAGGGGATCGCGGCGTTGGCCGTCCACGAGCCGGAACGGCGCTTCGACGAGGACGTCGTGGCGATGACGTCGGCGGCGGGGGCGACCCGGTACGCCGAGGTCGCGGTCGCCGAACGGCAGTCCTGGACGATGGCGGGCATCTGCCAGGCCGGGGACGTCCTCGGCCTGATCGACGGCGATGTCGCGGTCATCGGCTCGGACGTCACGGCGACCGCCGAGACCGTCCTGGACCGGATGCTCGCGGCGGGCGGCGAGATGGTCACCCTGGTCCTGGGCGACGAGGCCCCGAAGACGGTCGCGGCGCATCTGGAGGCCCGGGTGCGCGAGTCGTACCTGGCGGTCGACACGGTGGTCTACCGGGGCGGCCGGCAGGGGCCGCTGCTGCTGATCGGCGTGGAGTGACCTGAACGGCCGGGTCCGCGGCCGTCCGGGCAGGGCGGGGAGCGGCGCGCACCCGGCGGTGCGGGCCGGGTGCCCGTCCGCGGTCATGGGCACCCGGCACGGGCGTCACTCCTTGTGCTGCGCCTCGAGCATCTCCAGCAGCCGTTCCGCCTCCGCGCGCCGTGCCCGGACCGGCTCGGTGTCGCCGTCCGCGCCCTCGTACGCCGACAGCACCGCACGCGCGCGTGCCGACGCCGCGTCCGGGCGGTGCAGGTCGGCCTCCAGCCATCCCGCGGCCAGTTCGGCGCCGGTACGCGGGCCGAGGCCGGCCGCGCCGAGGGACGCGAAGACCGCGATCGCCTCCGCCATGTGTCCGAGCGCCTCCTCGAAGGCCGCCGTGTCCTCGTCCGTGCCCTCTGCGGCCGACCGGGCGACCAGATCGCCGAACTGGCGGTGGGTGTGGCCGAGTTCGGTGACCAGCCGGATCCGCGCCTCCTCGTCCTCGGGCGAGCTGGACTCGCACACCCGGGCCGCCTCCGCCATCAGCTCCCGAGCCGCGTCCAGGCCCGCCTCCCCGCGGGCGGCGAGCCAGGCGCGGGCACGCAGGGCGCGCACCAGGCCGTGGGTGTTGCCGAGCCCGCGCCACAGGTCCGCGGCGCGGGCGTAGGCCCGGTCCGCCTCCGCCGGCAGGTCCGCGTGGCCCAGCGCCTCCGCGGCCAGATGCGCCAGCATGGCGTGGTCCCGCTGCTCCGGCCAGTGCCGTGCGATCTCCGCTGCCCGCAGCCACCGTTCGGCGGCGGCCCGGTGCTCGCCCAGCTCCGTGTGGCAGTCGCCGAGCCACC
Source organism: Streptomyces sp. NPDC046931 (assembly GCF_040644655.1). NCBI lineage: Bacteria > Bacillati > Actinomycetota > Actinomycetes > Kitasatosporales > Streptomycetaceae > Streptomyces > Streptomyces sp. NPDC046931. The sequence continues at coordinate 73,127 of NZ_JBEYWX010000011.1, read as the reverse complement.
ACTGCGTCTGCACGATCGCCCCGTCGCCGTGGGTCTCGGCGGTCAGGTCGGGCAGCGCCGACTCCAGCACCTCGGCCGCCTCCGCGAACCGGCCCTGCCGCAGCAGCAGACCGCCCAGCTGGTGGCGCGCCCACGCGCCCAGCGTCGGGCCCTCGCCCGCCTCGTCGGCCCAGTGCGCGGCCTCCAGGGCGTGCTCGGCGGCCTCCGCGACCCGTCCCGACGCACTCAGCGCCTCCGCCAGCCCCAGGTGCAGCTGCGCCTGTCCGATGGGCTCCAGGCGCCCCTGGCCGTGCTCCAGCGCCGCGCGGGCCGCCCGTTCGGCGCCCTCCGGGTCGCCGAGCTGCAGCGCGAGATGGGCCAGCCGCGCCTCGTGCTCCACCGCGAACCAGGGCAGGCCCGCCGCCACGTACTCCTCGGCCGCCCGCGCCAGCAGCTCCGCGGCCGTCTCCGCGTCCCCGGCGCGCCCGGCCAGTTCGCCGAGCATGGCCGTGGCCTCCGCGGCCCGGGACGCGGGACGCGTCTCGGCCGTGTGCGGCCCGGCGAACGCCAGCAGCTCCCGTACGGCCTCCTCGGCGGCCCCGGCGTTGCCCTCGTCCTCCTCCAGCCGGTGCATCAGTATGCGGGCCCGCCCCACCAGGACGGACGCCGTCTGCCGTACTCCCGTCCCGCCCTCCTCGAAAAGGGCGAGGACCTCCTGCCGCAGCCCGGTGATCTCCTCCAGCGCCCGGTCGGAGTGGCCCGTCAGGGCGCGGACGAACGCGGCACGCGCGCGTGCCGCCAGCGCCTCACCCGGGTCGCCCGCCGCCGCGTACAGTTCGGCCGCGCGCTCGAAGGACTCGGCGCCCTCCGGGCCCCGGCCGATCGCCTCGTGGTCGGCGAGGTCCGCGCGGTCCCGGGCATCCAGCTCGTGGCCCTCCGCCGCGCGCGCCACCGCGGCCCACGCGTCCACGGCGTCCGGATGCAGGGCGTCCGACAGCCGCCGCGCCTCGGCGAGCAGCGCCGGAAGGTCCCGCTCCGGCACCGGTGCGGCAGGGACCGGCGGGGGCGCGGGCGCCGGGCGGGCCGTCCGCACGCCGAGCGGCAGCCGGTCCACCAGCGGAGGGCGGTCCATGCGCTCCCGGGTGCGCTCACCGACGTAGGCCGTCCCGTTGCGGGCGTCGAAGCGGGCCGCGAGCGCGAGTGCTTCCCCGCGCGCGTGGGCGGCGAGTTCCCGGGCGGTCCACTCCCGGCCCGCCGGACCCGGCACCGTCTGCTCGCCGAGCCCCAGCACGACCAGGCGGTCCATCAGCAGGGCCACCACCGCGAGGAAGTCCAGCCTGCTGCGCGGATCCCCGGAGTCCGTGAAGTACGCCGGACGCTCGGCCAGGAGTTCCAGGCCGCGGGCCTCGTTGCCGGTCAGCGCGCAGAACTCCACGTGGTAGGCGTACGAGCTGCGCATGCTCTCCATGCCCCGCACCAGCCGGAACCCGCGCAGGTGGTGCCCGCGTGCCTCGTCCGGACGGCCCAGGCGCAGCAGCGGCAGCAGCGAGGAGGCCAGAACGGCGTGCGGCTCGTGCGCGCACACGTACTCCCCGTCCAGGACGGGCCCCCACAACTGAAGCGCCCGCTCGTCCTCGCCCTTGCGCGCCTGCCACCATCCCTGGTCGTGCAGCTCGCACGCATGGCAGTCGGCCATCTCGTCACGGTCGGCGGCCAGCCAGGCGGCGTACGCCCGTTCGGCGCGCGCCAGGTCACCGACGTGCGCGGCGACGCTGAACTCCGCGCTGCGCACGGCGCGTTCGGAGTGCCCGGCGAGCCGGTAGCGGTGCTCCATCTCGCCGAGCCACTTCTCCATGGAGGCGAGCGGGATGTGCGGCTGGCCCAGCATGCCCGCCGACATCCACTTGAAGACCCAGTGCAGCGAGTGGGTCTCGTACTCGTCGAAGTCCTCCGGGCGCTCGTCCCACATGCGCAGAAGTCGCGCGAAGGGGACGAACATCTTGTCCTTCTCGGAGCTGTAGTTGTAGACCTTCAGCTGGTGCCCGAGCGCCTCGATCACGGCCAGCGGAATGTTCAGTTTCTCCGCCTCCACGAGCAGTTGCTCGGCGCGCGCGTTGCGCGCCGGGCCTTCCGGCTGCTCGTAGTTGTCCGCCATCGCCCTGCGCAGCGAGTCGAAGTCCATGACCTGGCTCATCGGGAGCCGTCCTTGGGGGAGTCGGTGTGGGTGGCCCATTCGAGCAGGCCGATGAATGCCCGGTTCAGCAGCGCGGAGTCCGCCGGCCGCAGCGGGCGCTGGGCCATCAGCAGGGCCTGCCCGTAGAGGGACTCGGTGGCGGTGCCGATCAGCTCCGGGTCGCGCAGCGAGCTGATCCTGCGGATCAGCGGGTTGAGGTGGTTGAGGACCAGACGGGCACGCGGAGCGCTGCCGCGCAGCGATCCGAGGATTCCCGCCCACAGGTCGTCGGCCTGCTCCTCGGCCTCCGCACGGGCCTGCTCGTGGCGGGCCGCCCGGTCGTCCAGGTGCAGGGCGGGTACGGACAGGGGGTGGAACGCGCGCAGGACGACATCGCAGCCGAGCGGGTCGAGTCTGGCGCGTGCCGCTCCCAGGAACGCGGACAGCGCCAGCTCCTCGGCCGGGTCCACCGCGTCCAGGTGCGCGGTCACGGTGTCCGCGTCCAGCTCCGCGACCACCGTCCCCGGGCGCACCGACGGCAGTGCCTCCACCAGCTCGCTGTCGTACGTGTAGCCGCCGTTGACCACCCCGACGCCCTGCGCGGACGCGATCGGCGCGACCTGCCGGTACTCCTCCACCGTCCGCGTGAAGTGCACGACGGGGTGCCGCTGCGCGAACTCCTCCAGGGACAGCCGCCCGTCCGTGGTCTCGAAGGGGAGCCACGGCAGCATCGTGCGCAGCATCTCCCGGTCGTGCCGCGCGAGCGACTTCACGCCCAGGTAGTGCACGGACAGAAAGGCGGCGAGACGCTCGGGGTCACCGGCCGCGAGCCCGGTCAGCCAGGAGCGGATGCGCTCCCCGAGGGCCTCGCGCACGGCTGCCAGCGTCTCGTCCTCGTACAGCGACTCGCGCGAGGCCGTGGGCCGCAGACTGTCCGTGTCGAGCACACAGCGCACGAAGAACGCCCAGTCGGGCAGCAGCTGTTCGGCCCGCTCGGTCAGCAGCATGCCCTTCAGATGCACACGGTGGCTCGCCCGCTGCGCCGGGCTGACCGCACTCGGCAGCACATAGGCCACCCCCCGTACCCCGGCGAGCGGCACGTCCAGGTCGATCGAGTCCAGCGGCGTGAAACCGAACAGGTCGTGACAGTGGCGCGCCAGGGCCACCCTCCGGGTGGAGGGGGAGGGGTATGCGCGGTCCCAGGGCGCGGGCAGCTCCGTGACCGGCTCGTCGCCGACCCGGACGTCGTACGGCAGCAGCGAACCGAAGTCCCGCGCCAGGGACCGTACCCGGTCCGCCGAGAGCCAGTCCGCGGCACCGGGGCGCGCCACCAGGTGCACCGTGGTGCCGGGTTCGGGCCGGGCGTCCGGCGGCAACGTCCGCACGACATAGGACCCGTCGTCGGTGGCCGTCCACTCCACGGGTGCCGCGTCCGGCGTACGGGCGCTGCGGCTGACGACCCGGATGCGCTCGGCGACCACGAAACAGGCGAGCAGCCCGATGCCGAACTGGCCCAGGAAGTCGGACCGGGCCTCCTGGAGTCCCTCGGCCCGCTTGGAGCTGCGCCCGATGGTGGCGAGCAGGCTGTGCACATCGGACTCGGTGAGCCCGACACCCGTGTCCTCGACGCGCAGGCTGCCGCCGTCCGCGTACAGCCGGACGGCGGCCGGCGCGTCCGGCTGCTCGGCGCGGCGGGCGGTGATGGCGTCCACGGCGTTCTGCAACAGCTCGCGCAGGTAGACCTTGGGACTGGAGTACAGGTGATGGGAGAGCAGGTCCACCAGACCGCGCAGGTCGACCTGGAACGTATGGGGTGACTGTGGTGACTGAGGTGCCTGAGATGCCTTTGAGATCTGGGAGTCCATCGTCACGGCGCCGTGGGTGGGGGACGGTCGACGGCGCGGGGTCGGGCGGTCCCGGTGGGGCGGTGACCGCGGGGGGCGAGCCGGAAGGATGCGCCATCCTAGGCCGCAAGCCACCCCGCTGACCAGCGGATTTGCAAGACATATACGGCGTTGTCGGTGGTGTGGTGTGCAATGGATCTCGTGCCCGCACTGCAAGAACCGCTGAAGAACGTGCTCGGCCCCGCCACCGCGAAGGTGATGGCCGAGCACCTCGGCCTGCACACCGCCGGAGACCTGCTCCACCACTACCCGCGCAGATACGAGGAGCGCGGTCAGCTCACCCGGCTCGCCGACCTCCCCATGGACGAGCACGTGACGGTCGTCGCCCAGGTCGCCGACGCCCGCCTGCACACTTTTGCCTCGGCCAAGGCGCCCCGCGGCAAGGGCCAGCGCCTGGAGGTCACGATCACCGACGGCAGCGGCCGCCTCCAACTGGTCTTCTTCGGCAACGGCGTGCACAAGCCCCACAAGGAACTCCTGCCGGGCACCCGAGCGCTGTTCGCGGGCAAGGTCTCCGTCTTCAACCGCAAGCTCCAACTGGCCCACCCCGCCTACGAGCTGCTGCGCGGCGACGACGTGGCCGAGACGGTCGACAGCTGGGCGGGCGCGCTCATCCCGATCTATCCGGCCACGGCCAAGCTGGAGTCCTGGAAGATCGCCAAATCGGTGCAGACGGTCCTGCCCCGTGTCCAGGACGCCATCGACCCCCTGCCGGACTCCCTGCGCGAGGGCCGGGGCCTCGTCTCCCTCCCCGAAGCACTCCTCAAGGTCCACCGCCCGCACACGAAGGCGGACATCGCCGAGGCACGCTCCCGCCTCAAGTGGGACGAGGCGTTCGTCCTCCAGGTCGCCCTCGCCCGCCGCCGCCACGCGGACGCCCAGCTCCCGGCGGTGCCCCGCGTCCCCACGCCGGACGGCCTGCTCGCGGCCTTCGACGGCAAGCTCCCCTTCACCCTCACCGACGGCCAGCGGACGGTCTCCCAGGAGATCTTCGACGACCTGGCCACCGACCACCCGATGCACCGCCTGCTCCAGGGTGAGGTCGGCAGCGGCAAGACCCTGGTCGCCCTGCGCGCCATGCTCGCCGTCGTGGACGCGGGCGGCCAGGCCGCCATGCTCGCGCCCACCGAGGTGCTCGCCCAGCAGCACCACCGCTCGATCGTCGAGATGATGGGAGAGCTGGCCGAGGGAGGGATGCTGGGCGGAGCCGAGCAGGCCACCAAGGTGGTGCTGCTCACGGGGTCCATGGGCGCGGCCGGGCGCCGGCAGGCGCTGCTCGATCTCGTCACCGGCGAGGCCGGGATCGTGATCGGCACCCACGCGCTGATCGAGGACAAGGTGCAGTTCCACGACCTCGGTCTGGTCGTGGTCGACGAGCAGCACCGGTTCGGGGTCGAGCAGCGCGACGCACTGCGCGGCAAGGGCAAGCAGCCGCCGCACCTGCTGGTCATGACCGCCACGCCGATTCCCCGGACCGTCGCCATGACCGTCTTCGGCGACCTGGAGACCTCCGTCCTCGACCAGCTCCCGGCCGGGCGCTCGCCGATCGCCAGCCATGTGGTGCCGGCCGCCGACAAGCCGCACTTCCTGGCGCGCGCCTGGGAGCGGGTGCGCGAGGAGGTGGCGGGCGGTCATCAGGCGTACGTCGTCTGCCCCCGTATCGGTGATGACGTCGACGAGCCGGGCGGCCCGAAGAAGGCGGGGAGTTCGCCCGAGGACGAGGTGGAGAAGCGCCCGCCGCTCGCCGTGCTCGACGTGGCCGATCAGCTGGCCGAGGGCCCCCTCAAGGGCCTCCGGGTCGAGGTGCTGCACGGTCGTATGCACCCCGACGACAAGGACGCGGTGATGCGCCGGTTCGCCGCCGGGGAGACCGACGTGCTGGTCGCGACGACGGTCATCGAGGTCGGCGTCAACGTGCCGAACGCCACCGCGATGGTGATCATGGACGCCGACCGCTTCGGAGTCTCGCAGCTGCACCAGCTGCGCGGCCGCGTGGGCCGCGGCTCGGCGCCCGGCCTGTGCCTCCTGGTGACCGAGATGCCGGAGGCGAGCGCGGCGCGGCAGCGCCTGAACGCGGTCGCCTCCACCCTGGACGGCTTCGAACTCTCGCGCATCGACCTCGAACAGCGGCGCGAGGGCGACGTCCTCGGCCAGGCCCAGTCCGGCGCCCGCACCTCGCTGCGCATGCTCGCGGTCATCGAGGACGAGGAGATCATCGCCGAAGCCCGCCAGGAGGCCGCCGGGGTGGTCGCCGCCGACCCGGACCTGGAACGGCTGCCCGGCCTGCGCACGGCCCTGGAGGCACTGCTGGACGAGGAGCGGGAGCAGTACCTCGACAAGGGCTGACAAGGACTGGCAAAGGCTGCCAAGGGGTGACCGGGCGACCGAGCGCCGACGGCCGCCGGGCTGCGAGACTGAAGGAGCACACCCGCCCCGTGGAACAGGGCTTCCGACCGCAAACCGACAAGGACCGCAGAGATGACCCGCGTGATCGCCGGCCGGGCCGGCGGACGCCGCCTGGCCGTCCCGCCGGGCAACGGCACCCGCCCCACCTCCGACCGGGCGCGCGAGGGCCTCTTCTCCACCTGGCAGTCCCTCCTCGGCGGCCCCCTGGAGGGCGAGCGGGTCCTCGACCTGTACGCCGGCTCGGGCGCCGTCGGCCTGGAGGCCCTGTCCCGGGGAGCCGGGCACACCCTTCTGGTGGAGGCCGACGCCCGCGCCGTCCGTACCGTCCGTGAGAACGTCAGGGCGCTCGGCCTGCCCGGCGCCGAAGTACGGGCGGGCAAAGCGGAACAGATCATCCGTACACCGGCGCCCGACCGGCCGTACGACCTCGTCTTCCTGGATCCGCCGTACGCGGTCACGGACGACGATCTTCGCGAGATTCTCCTCACACTCCGCACAGGGGGGTGGCTCGCGGCCGACGTCCTCGTCACCGTGGAGCGCAGCACCAGAGGCGGAGAATTCCGTTGGCCGGAGGGCTTCGACGGGATCAGGGCCCGTCGTTACGGGGAAGGGACCTTTTGGTACGGTCGCGCCGCCTCTACGTGCGAAGACGCACGATGACCGGACCGGAGAGCGAGGGATCACAAGTGCGCCGCGCCGTCTGTCCCGGGTCGTTCGACCCGATCACCAATGGACACCTCGACATCATCGCCCGCGCCTCCAAGCTGTACGACGAGGTGTACGTCGCGGTGATGGTGAACCAGACCAAGCAGGGCCTCTTCGACGTCGAGGAGCGCATGGACCTGATCCGCCAGGTCACCGCCGAGTTCGAGAACGTCGTCGTGGAATCCCACCACGGGCTTCTCGTGGACTTCTGCAAGCAGCGCGACATCCCCGCCATCGTCAAGGGCCTGCGGGCCGTCAGCGACTTCGACTACGAGTTGCAGATGGCCCAGATGAACAACGGCCTCTCCGGTGTGGAGACCCTCTTCGTCCCCACCAACCCCACCTACAGCTTCCTGTCCTCCTCGCTCGTCAAGGAGGTCGCGGCCTGGGGCGGGGACGTCTCCCACCTGGTGCCGCCGGCCGTCCTGGAAGCCCTGGGCAACCGCCTCGGCAACCGCTGACCGCACCCCACGGAGCACCCGCGTCTTCTGACAGCTCGTCACCTGGTGTCGGCAGGGGCGGCAGTGGCCGTACAGTCGACCCGTCCGTCTCCAACACAGCTGTAGAGAGTGGCGAGCACACGGTGGACGTGCAGAAGAAGCTCGACGAGATCGTCGCGATGATCTCCAGCGCCCGGGCCATGCCCATGTCGGCCTCGTGCGTGATCAACCGCGCCCAGCTGCTCTCGATGCTCGAAGAGGTGCGCACGGCCCTGCCCGACTCCCTGGCCCAGGCCCGGGAGCTGATCGGCGACCGGGAGCAGATGGTCGAGCGGGCCCGCCAGGAGGCCGAGCGGATCATCGAGGGCGCACACGCAGAGCGGGGCTCCCTGATCTCTGACACCGAGGTCGCCCGCCGCTCCCAGAGCGAGGCCGACCGCATCCTGACCGAGGCCCGCCAGGAGGCCGAGGAGATCCGCGCCGAGGCCGACGACTACGTCGACTCCAAGCTCGCCAACTTCGAGGTCGTCCTCACCAAGACCCTCGGCTCCGTCGGCCGCGGCCGCGAGAAGCTTCTCGGCACCGGTCCGGGCCTCGACGAGCAGGGCTACGAGGACGAGGACGCTCCGGAGCGCAGCCACGACCCCGAGACGCTGCGCCGCGACGCCGACGCGTACGTGGACGCCAAGCTCGGCGCCTTCGAGGCCGTACTCGCCAAGACCCTGGAGGCCGTCGGCAAGGGCCGGCAGAAGCTGCACGGCCGGATCGCCACCGACGACCTCGGCGCCCTCGCCGACGACCCGACGACCGTCCAGCACTCCAGCGACGCCGACTACCTCGCCGACCTCGCGGCCCTCGCCGAGACCCCGGCCCAGGCCCCCGCGATGCCGGCCCAGGCCCCCGCGATGCCTGCCGAGCCCGAGATCCCGGCCCAGCAGCAGCCCGCCTACGCGCAAACGCAGGATCCTTACGGATACCAGCAGCCCGACCAGTACGGCTATCAGCAGACCTACGCCCAGCAGGACGCCTACGGCTACCAGCAGGCGGACCCGTACGCCGCCTACCCGCAGGCGGCGGCGTACGACCAGCAGGCGGCGCCGTACGATCAGAGTCAGGGCCACGGCTACCCGCAGGGCAACGCCCTCGACGAGACCAGCCTCTTCGACACCAGCATGATCAGCGCCGAGCAGCTTCGTGCCTACGAACAGGGGCGCGGCGGTCACTGAGCGTGCCGGCCGCCCGGGTCGCCGGAACGGCCGGGTGCAGCGGATTGGGCCGTGAGCGAAAGGTCCAGTATCCTGGCTCTTCGGTCGCGCGTACCCTTCGCGGTCCGTGCTGCCCGGAACACCACGGGACAGCGTCCCCCATGAGCTTCGAGACCGAAAGCAGGAATGGCTCTGAACGCCCGCCTCGACCACCGCAACCCCCTCGTGTTCGACACGCACGAGCTGGGGCGGCGTCCTGGTGCGCTCCAGCGCCTGACCCGTACGGTCGACGCCCCCAAGGACTTCGGGATCCAGGGGGTCATCGGAGTGCCGGAAGGCGCCCCGGTGGAGCTCGAACTCCGGCTCGAGTCGGTCATGGAAGGGGTGCTCGTCACAGGCACCGCCCGTGCATCGGCCGAGGGGGAGTGCGTAAGGTGTCTGGAGCCGGTCGAGCTGGAGCTCGAAGCGGAATTCCAGGAGCTGTTCACGTACCCTGACGCCGACGACCGGGGCCGTGTGATCGCGGAGCCGGGCGACGACGCCGAGGACGACGAGGACAGGTTCTTCCTCGAGGACGGACTCTTCGACCTCGAACCTCTGCTGCGCGATGCGGTGGTGCTCGCACTGCCGATGCAGCCGGTGTGCCAGGAAGGCTGCCCGGGTCTGTGCTCCGAGTGCGGAGCGCGGCTCGCGGACGACCCGGACCACCACCACGACGCCGTCGACATCCGTTGGGCGGCACTGCAGGGACTCGCCGATTCATTCGAACCCGGCGATAAGGACGAGATGAGCGGCGCCGAAGCGGGCGTCGACGAGAAGCAGGAGAAGTAGCCGTGGCTGTTCCGAAGCGGAAGATGTCGCGCAGCAACACGCGCCACCGCCGGTCGCAGTGGAAGGCTGCGGTCCCCACCCTGGTTGCGTGCGAGCGCTGCCACGAGCCCAAGCAGCAGCACATCGCGTGCCCCTCGTGCGGCACCTACAACAAGCGCCAGGTCCTCGAGGTCTGAGCGGTTGGTGAGAGGTCTGATGTCTGACGCCAAGGCGGACCCAAACGCCAGGAAGAGGGCGGACAACACAGCCTCGTCCCACACGCTTCTGGAAGGGCGGCTCGGCTACAAGGTCGAGTCCGCCCTTCTGGTGCGTGCGCTGACCCACCGCTCGTACGCGTACGAGAACGGCGGTCTGCCGACGAACGAGCGCCTGGAGTTCCTCGGGGACTCCGTCCTCGGCCTCGTCGTCACCGACACGCTGTACCGCACCCACCCCGACCTGCCCGAGGGCCAGCTGGCCAAGCTGCGGGCCGCGGTGGTCAACTCGCGTGCGCTGGCGGACGTGGGCCGCGGCCTCGACCTGGGCTCCTTCATCCGGCTCGGCCGGGGCGAGGAGGGCACGGGCGGCCGGGACAAGGCGTCCATCCTCGCCGACACCCTCGAAGCGGTGATCGGCGCTGTCTATCTCGACCAGGGGCTGGACTCGGCGGCGGAGCTGGTGCACCGCCTGTTCGACCCGCTGATCGAGAAGTCCTCGAATCTCGGTGCCGGCCTGGACTGGAAGACCAGTCTCCAGGAGCTGACCGCGACCGAGGGGCTCGGTGTTCCCGAGTACCTGGTCACGGAGACCGGCCCGGATCACGAGAAGACCTTTACTGCTGCCGCCCGCGTCGGAGGCGTCTCGTACGGCACCGGCACCGGCCGCAGCAAGAAGGAGGCGGAGCAGCAGGCCGCGGAGTCGGCCTGGCGTTCCATCCGTGCAGCCGCGGACGAGCGCGCCAAGGCGGCGGCCGAGGCGGCGTCCCCCGACGGGGTCGCCGAATCCGTCGCGGCCCCGTCCAGCGACACGGCCACGGCCTGAATCCTTCACATCCGGACCCCGTCCCGGCGTACGCGCCGCGGCGGGGTCCGTTTCATGGGAGGTACTCTTCGGGCGTCGCCCCGTTCAGCCCCTTCAAAGGAGCCCCGTGCCCGAGTTGCCCGAGGTCGAGGTCGTGCGCCGCGGCCTGGAGAGCTGGGTCGCCCACCGGACCGTCGCCGATGTGGAGGTGCTGCACCCGCGCGCCGTCCGCCGGCACACGGCGGGCGGCGAGGACTTCGCGCACCGCCTGAAGGGGCAGCTTCTCGGCACGCCGAGCCGCCGCGGAAAATACCTCTGGATCCCGGTCGAGGGCGCCGGCACGGCGGTCCTCGCCCACCTCGGCATGAGCGGCCAGCTCCTCGTCCGGCCGCACGACGCCCCCGACGAGAAGCACCTTCGCATCCGTCTGCGTTTCGACGACGGCCTCGACACCGAGCTCCGGTTCGTCGACCAGCGCACCTTCGGCGGGCTGTCGCTGCACGACACCACCCCCGACGGGCTGCCCGACGTGATCGGGCACATCGCCCGCGATCCTCTCGACCCGCTCTTCGACGACGCCGCCTTCCATCAGGCCCTGCGCCGCAAGCGCACGACGATCAAGCGGGCCCTGCTCGACCAGTCGTTGATCAGCGGGGTCGGCAACATCTACGCCGACGAGGCCCTGTGGCGCGCCCGCGTCCACTACGAGCGCCCGACGGCCCACTTCACCCGCCCCCGCACCGCCGAACTCCTCGGCCATGTACGGGATGTGCTGAACGCCGCGCTGTCCGTCGGCGGCACCAGCTTCGACAGCCTCTACGTCAACGTCAACGGAGAGTCCGGCTACTTCGACCGGTCACTGGACGCGTACGGCCGCGAGGGCTTGCCCTGCCGGCGCTGCGCGACGCCCATGCGCCGCCGCTCGTGGATGAACCGGTCCAGCTACTTCTGCCCGAAGTGCCAGCGGACGCCGCGCCCCGCGCCACCCGTGATGCAGTAGAGGCGCCGAGGCGTCAGTTCGTGCGGGCGCCGTCGTAGCGCCGGCGAGCCTCCAGCACGTCGTCCATGCGTCCCTCCACGAAGTGGATGAGGCCGAGCAGCCGCTCGGCCACCTCGTGTCCCAGCACAGTCAGCTCGTAGTCCACGCGCGGCGGATTCGTCGGCTGTGCCTCGCGGTGCACCAGACCGTCGCGCTCCAGCGCGTGCAGGGTCTGGGACAGCATCTTCTCGCTCACCCCGTCGACCCGGCGGCGCAGCTCGTTGAAGCGGAGCGAGCCTTCGTGGAGCGCGCCGAGGGTGAGTGACCCCCAGCGTCCCGTCACATGCTCCAGCGTGCCCCGCGACGGGCACGCCTTGCAGAACACGTCGTACGGGAGGTTCTCCTCCTGCGTGGTCGTCATGACCGCAGGGTACTCCAGCACAGCGCTAACCGGCGGGTTGCGCTAACTAGAAGTTAGTGCTTTCCTGAGGTCATCGCGCGATCGAGGGGCGTCGCTGTGCCGCGGCCCCCGTCCCCGTCCCCCGCGGACGTCCTTCCATTCCCACGAGGAGTACCCACCGTGACCACCCCTGTCGTCTCCATCGCCTACCACTCCGGCTACGGCCACACCGCCGTCCTCGCCGAGGCCGTGCGGGAGGGTGCCGCCGAGGCCGGGGCCCAGGTGCACCTGATCAAGGTCGACGAGATCACCGACGAGCAGTGGACGGCCCTCGACGGCTCGGATGCGATCGTCTTCGGTTCGCCGACCTACATGGGCACCGCGTCCGCCGCCTTCCACGCCTTCGCCGAGGCCTCGTCGCAGCGCTGGTTCGGGCAGGACTGGAAGGACAAGCTGGCCGCCGGCTTCACCAACTCGGGGTCCAAGAGCGGCGACAAGCTGCACACTCTCCAGTTCTTCCAGATCCTGGCGGCGCAGCACGGCATGAACTGGATCAGCCTCGGACTCCACCCGGGCTGGAACAACAGCTCCGCCTCCGAGCACGACCTGAACCGCCTCGGCGTCTTCCTGGGTGCCGCAGCGCAGACGAACGTCGACGAGGGACCCGACGCCGTCCACAAGGCCGACGTGGAGACCGCCCGGCACCTCGGCCGCCGTGTCGCGGAGACGGCCCGGCTCTTCGCCCTGGGCCGCGCGGCGGCGTAGACACCGGCCACGGCCGTGCCCCCGACCGGGAGAGACCGGGCGGGGGCACGCCCTGCTCAGGGGGCACGTGCCTGCTTAGGGTGCAGACATGCCGACTTCGCTGCACCTGCAAGAGGTCACCGCTGCCAACTTCGAGACCGCCATCGGCCTGAGGATCCGCCCGGCTGACGTGGTTTTGTGCGTCAAGCGTGTTTGTTCGCCTGGTTAAGGAGCGTCGTCCGCGATGCGCTCCTTCCGCGTCACTCGTCTGCGCTGTCGGGGGCGACGGCGAGCAGCAGTCCGCCGAGGCTGGACGTGACACCATCGCGGCGCGCTGTCGGTCCGAAAGCCCGACCGTATGCCGGAAACGCGGCGCCACAGATTGCTGACGGAGGGAAAGGGTGCTCCCATGTCACAGCACACTGCGAGGGGGCCGGAGGCCACCTGGGCGGCCAGGCTGGCGGGAGCTCTGCTCTGCCTCGCGGTGGCCGTCATCCATGTCAAAGATCAAGGCGGCGTCACGGCAACGAGGGACCCCCACTACATCGGTGTGGCCTATCACGTCCTGGAGATCGCTGCCGTCGTCGCCGCCGCGCTTCTTCTCGTCGGTCTCGTCCGACTGGGGTGGCTGCTGGCGGCCGGGGTCGCCGTGGGCCCCCTGCTGGGATACATGCTCTCCAGGGGCCCGGGCTTGCCCGACTACAGCGACGACGTCGGCAACTGGACGGAACCGCTCGGGCTGGTCAGTCTGGCCGTTGAAGGAGCCCTACTGCTCCTGTCGGTGGCGCTCTTCGCGCAACGCCTCCGTCGGAGGCACTACTAGCACTGCGCCGAGCGACCTTGGTCAAGGGGGAGCGCCGGCCGACAGGAACGGTGCCCCCGCGAGGCCAGAGCTTTGAGGCCTGTGGTCATCTTTATCAGGTCGATCACGCACCCCCTGGTCGTCGGAGAGAGCCTGGCCCGGCGCGGGTGGCATGACCGCTGGGGGCCGTTCTCGTCCGCCCCTGTACGCCGCTGTTGGTGTCAGCGGTTGGTGTCAGCCGGCTGACTCCCTCTTGACAGGTCTGCTGTCAGCGCTTCCGGGAGTGATCGCCAAGCGCTCCCCCGGCGTCACAGCCGCCGCTTGTCTCTGAGGTAGGGGAGCACGAGAAACCGCGGCTTGTTGAAGATCCCGATCAGGAGGATCAGCAGCCAGCAGAGCAACATCCCACCGATTGACACCGCCGAAATCCCCAACCAAGGCTCGGCCGGTTTCTGTGTCCGCGTGACTGCGAGTCCCACGACCAGCGCGATCACCATGACGGCCATCAAAACGAAGCTCGCCGCAACGACCACGACGCCACGTGTGAGGGCCCATCCGGGCGCCCCTCTCACACTGAACGATTGCGCGGCATCGGGAGCGCGCTCAGGATGTCCCCAGAGCCGGACGGCCACCACGACGTACCGGACAGCCAGCGCCACGAACAGGGCTAGCGCAATGAAGCCCCCGATCACCTGCGAACTCCGCTCATCTGTCCCCCTCATACTGCCGGCTCAGGATAGAACCTCATCTCATCGGCGGGACAGCCATGCACATGAGTTGTTGCCTCCGGCAGTAACCACCCCCGAGCTCCCATCCCGTACGCCATGGGCCGCGTCTGCTCGGCTCCGCCTGGGTCGATGGCGTACGGGATGGGAGCCCCCCGGCATCTGCCACGACGGACCTGCGTCGGCGACGGCGCCCCCTCCATCCCGGTGCCGGCCGATCCCCGCCGGAGGCATTCTCCTGACCTCGGCTTGCCCGTCCAGGCCCCAGGGGCCGGCCCGCGCCTCGCGCGGGCACTTGATGAGGTAGAGAAATCCGTACCGGGATCGCTCGTCGGTCAGTGCGTTCCGCTCGTGGGTGCGATTGGTCCCATGGTCACGGACGTGGCGTCGAGTCCTCGTCCAGGGCCTTCAGCACCGAAGCGGGATCACCGTTGTAGAGGACGTGGGGCTCGTCCGGCTGAGGTGGCACGAATCGGGTCCCGTAGCGGAGTAGGTCGCTCTCGGCGAAGGTCGCCGAGTTCCAAAAGTGCGGCTCGGTCACGCACCTGATGCCGTCGAGCGGGACACGGACCCGGGCCGCCGTGGATCGCGTCTTCGCGGACGAGGAACCCACGATTGACGGCCCGGACACGGCCCAGGAGGGTGCTTAGCCGTCTGACCTGCGGTTATCTCAGTAGCCGAAGTCCTGCGTCCACCAGGGGCCACCGGCCCCGTGGTGCACGCCGACGCCCAGCGTCTTGAAGTCGCAGTTCAGTATGTTCGCGCGGTGGCCGGGGCTGTTCATCCAGGCGTCCATCACCTCCTGGGCGGTCGCCTGGCCGCGGGCTATGTTCTCGCCGCCCAGGTCCGTTATCCCGAGTGAGGCGGCCCGGTCCCAGGGGTCCTTGCCGTTCGGGTCGATGTGGTCGAAGAAGTTCCGCGTGGCCATGTCATCGCTGAACGCCTGCGCCAGCACCGTCAGCTCACTGCTCGCGGACACCGGGGTACAGCCCACCTTGGCCCGCTCCTGGTTCACCAGATCGAGCACCGCGGCCGTGGTCGAGGCCGGTGCGGACCTGGGTGGCGGAACGTGGGGCTTGGGCTTCTTCGGGTGCTCCTTCTCGGGCGGAGCGGTGGTCGCCGTCTGCGTCTCGGCCGGGGACGGCGACTGCGACTGCGACTGCGAGGGTTCCCGCGTCGGGGCGGTCGAGGGTGTCGGGGCCGAGGGGGTCGCGGCCGGCGAGGTGGCGCGCCCGCGGTCGTGGTCGCGGCTTGTGGACGTCGAGCCGCGGCCGTCGGCCGTGCCGCTGGTGCCGCCCTGCTGGGTGGCGAAGCCCGACGGGCTGGTGCCGCCGGCCTGCACATCGCCGGCGTCGCCGCTCACCGTGAAGTTCTTGGCGCCGGGCAGAACACCCGTCGCGACTGCGGCGGTGCCCAGCGCGACGGCCGCCGAGACGCCCAGCAGACCCGTGCGCACCGGGGTGGCGGCCTTCTTCCTGCGGTGCGAGCGCATCGCCCGCCGCTCGGCTTCCAGGACCGCGGCGAAGCCGTAGAGGTTTTCCGGACCGTAGCGCTCCGTGGGGGGCTCGTTCTTCTGTGTCACCCCGGTCGCGCGGGCGGTGGCGGCGCGTCCGGCGGCGGAGCGTCGGTGGCGTCCCATCTGCTGGCCTTCCTGGTCTTGCGGTCAGCGCTACTCGACCGAAACTCGCTCGATCGAGTGAGTTTCACACGAGCTTCATATGGGTGGGGACGCTACAGCATGGCGCGAGGGGAGGAAGTGCCCACTGGGACATTGGCCGGTTAGCGTGCAGCCATGAACGACGATGCACGGCTCGTCGCGTGGGTGCGCGGACGTGTCCAAGGCGTGGGTTTCCGCTGGTTCACCCGGGCCAAGGCGCTCGAGATCGGCGGCCTCAGGGGCTTTGCGCTGAATCTCGACGACGGCAGGGTCCAGGTGGTCGCCGAGGGGCCGCGGAGGGACTGCGAGGGACTCCTGGACTGGCTCCGGGGTGACGACACACCCGGGAGGGTGGACGGAGTAACTGAGATTTGGGACACGCCCCGCGGCGGCTACGACGGCTTCGCGATCCGCTGAGCCCGGGCCGCGGCTCCCCCGGCGGAAGCGCAGGGACATGCCGTCGGCATCTGCCCCCAGTAGAAAGGCCCAGGTAGTTGCCAAGAAGGCCTTGTCGTGTCAAGCTCCGCGGACAAGAATGATCGCCACACCCTCCGGGACCCGAAGGAGCCGCAGCGCCGCCCGTCCAGGGCCGTGCCCCCCGGGATGCCCGCCGATGCGGGGTGTGATCGTGTTGACCGTCAAACTTTTTGGTGAGACGCTGAAAGCCCCGCGCACCTTAGCTGTTTGGCATGTAAGAACGGCGCAAGAACTGAAGATTGCCAAGCACCGCGGGTGCGAATCCCTCACGACCCACACCGCATCGGTCGGTCACTCAGTGTGGAGGACCATCCATCATGGCAAAGGCGCTTCTCGGTTACGTCGGCGGCTCCGACCCGCGACTCCTCGCCGAGATGCGACGGCTCCAGCAGCGCGTCCAGGAGCTTGAGTCCGAGCTCGTACGGATCCAGGCGGAGAACGACGCGCTGACGGCTGCCGCTTCTCACGACAGGATCATGGAGAGCATCGACGCACACCAGGCGGAGCCTGCGCTCACCTGATCACTGCATCGCTCCACAAGGCACAAGCAGTGGTTGGGCTGCCCGTATCAACCGCTCAGCCGTCAGAGTTGCAAGGGACGCCCCCGGCGTCCCTTCTTTCTTGCCCCCGCCTACCCTTCCGGTCTCTTTAACGGATGGTCTGCCCTGCATGTTCAAGGGCGAAACCGCGAGGGTGCCGCGGTTCATAGTGTGAGATACGGGCGGAAGGTAGAGTCCGGCGGCGTGCACCTCAAGGCCCTGACCCTCCGCGGGTTCAAGTCGTTCGCGTCTGCGACCACGCTCCGTTTCGAGCCGGGGATCACATGCGTGGTGGGACCGAACGGCTCGGGCAAGTCCAATGTGGTGGACGCGCTCAGCTGGGTCATGGGCGAGCAGGGGGCCAAGTCGCTGCGCGGCGGCAAGATGGAGGACGTCATCTTCGCCGGCACCACCGGGCGCCCGCCGCTCGGCCGCGCCGAGGTCTCGCTGACCATCGACAACTCCGATGGAGCACTCCCGATCGAGTACTCCGAGGTCACCATCACGCGGATCATGTTCCGCAACGGCGGCAGCGAGTACCAGATCAACGGCGACACCTGCCGCCTCCTGGACATCCAGGAACTTCTCTCCGACTCCGGCATCGGCCGCGAGATGCACGTGATCGTCGGCCAGGGGCAGCTCGACTCGGTGCTGCACGCCGACCCCATGGGCCGCCGTGCCTTCATCGAGGAGGCCGCGGGAGTCCTCAAGCACCGCAAGCGCAAGGAGAAGGCGCTCCGGAAGCTGGACGCCATGCAGGCGAACCTCGCCCGCGTCCAGGACCTGACCGACGAGCTGCGCCGCCAGCTCAAGCCGCTGGGACGGCAGGCCGCGGTCGCCCGGCGGGCCGCCGTCATCCAGGCCGACCTGCGGGACGCCCGGCTGCGCCTGCTCGCCGACGACCTCGTACGGCTGCGGCGGGCACTGCGGGCCGAGATCGCGGACGAGGCCGCGCTCAAGGAACGCAAGGAGGCCGCCGAGGCCGAACTGAGGAAGGCGCTTCAGCGGGAGGCGCTCCTCGAGGACGAGGTGCGGCAGCTGACGCCCCGTCTGCAACGCGCCCAGCAGACCTGGTACGAACTGTCCCAGCTCGCGGAGCGCGTGCGCGGCACGATCTCGCTGGCCGAGGCCCGGGTCAAGAGCGCCACCTCAGCGCCCCCGGAAGAGCGGCGCGGACGCGACCCCGAGGACATGGAACGCGAGGCCGCCCGCATCCGCGAGCAGGAGGCCGAGCTGGAGGCCGCCCTGGAAGCGGCCGAGCGCGCGCTGGAGGACACCGTCGCGCACCGGGCCGAACTGGAGCGCGAACTGGCCCTGGAGGAGCGGCGGCTGAAGGACGCGGCGCGGGCCATCGCCGATCGCCGCGAAAGCCTGGCCCGGCTGAACGGACAGGTGGGCGCGGCCCGTTCCCGCGCGGCCTCCGCCCAGGCCGAGATCGACCGGCTCGCCGCGGCACGCGACGAGGCGCAGGAGCGCGCGGTCGCCGCGCAGGAGGAGTACGAGGCCCTCAAGGCCGAGGTGGACGGTCTCGACGCGGGCGACGCCGACCTGACCGAGCAGCACGAGACGGCGAAGCGGGCCCTGGCCGAGGCGGAGGCGGCCCATTCGGCCGCCCGTGAGGCGGCCACCGCCGCCGAGCGCCGGCGCGCCGCGGTCGCGGCCCGCCACGAGGCCCTCTCTCTGGGGCTGCGCCGCAAGGACGGTACGGGCGTCCTGCTCGGGGCCCAGGACCGTCTCTCCGGCCTCCTGGGCCCGGCCGCCGAGCTGCTGACGGTGACGCCCGGGCACGAGGTGGCCCTGGCGGCGGCCTTCGGTGCCGCCGCGGACGCGATCGCCGTGACGGACCCCTCCTCGGCGGCCGAGGCGATCCGGTTGCTGCGCAAGCAGGACGCGGGACGGGCGGCACTGCTGCTGGCAGGCCCCCTGGGGGAGCCGGGCGACGAGCCGCTCACGGACGGCCCGGGCCGGCGACCGGGACCGGTGGGCCGCTCGGGAGCCGACGCACCGGGTGGGGACGCCGACGAGCGGGACGCGGCCCCGGCGGTGGCGGACGTGACCGGCCACGGCGGGCGCCCCCGCCCCGCCGACGCCGCTCCCGCCGTCTTTCGGGGAGACGGGGACGCCCGGGCGGGGGGCCTCGGGACCGCCGGGGTTCAGGGCGCGGAGACCACCGGCGTGGGCAGTGACCCGGACGGTGACGCGGAGCGCGGTGCCCGGCAGGACTCCCCGGCCGGGCTCCCGTTCGCCGCCGACCTCGTCCGCGGTCCCGCCGCGCTGATGCCCGCCGTACGGCGCCTGCTGCACGGCATTGTCGTGGTCGGCACTCTGGAGGACGCCGAGGAACTCGTGGAGGCGCGGCCCGAGCTGACGGCCGTCACGGCCGAGGGCGACCTGCTCGGGGCGCACTTCGCGCACGGCGGCTCCGCCGGCGCCCCGAGCCTGCTCGAGGTGCAGGCATCGGTCGACGAGGCCGCCGCCGAGCTCGAGGAGCTCGCCGTCCGATGCGAGGAGTCGGCCGAGGCTCAGCGACTGGCGGGAGAGCGCCGCAAGGAGTGCGCGTTGTCCGTCGAGGAGGTGGGGGAGCGGCGGCGGGCCGCCGAGCGGGAGAAGTCCTCGGTCGCCCAGCAGCTGGGACGGCTCGCCGGGCAGGCGAGGGCCGCCGCCGGGGAGGCCGAGCGCTCCACCGCCGCCGCGGCCCGGGCGCAGGAGGCGCTGGAGAAGGCCCTGACGGAGGTCGAGGAACTCGCCGAGCGGCTCGCCGTCGCCGAGGAGATGCCGGTCGAGGAGGAGCCCGACACCTCCGTACGCGACCGGCTCGCCGCCGACGGAGCGAATGCCCGGCAGACCGAGATGGAGGCCCGGCTCCAGGTCCGTACCCACGAGGAGCGGGTCAAGGGACTGGCCGGGCGTGCCGACTCCCTGGACCGGGCCGCGCGCGCCGAACGCGAGGCACGCGCGCGTGCCGAGCAGCGGCGGGCCCGGCTGCGGCACGAGGCGGCCGTCGCGGAGGCCGTCGCCTCCGGTGCCCGCCGGCTCCTCGCGCATGTCGAGGTGTCCCTGGGCCGGGCGCAGGCCGAGCGCACGGCCGCCGAGGCCGCCAAGGCGCGCCGCGAGGAGGAACTCGCCGCCGCCCGCGCCGAGGGCCGTGACCTCAAGGCCGAGCTGGACAAACTCACCGACTCCGTGCACCGCGGCGAGGTGCTCGGCGCGGAGAAGCGGCTGCGCATAGAGCAGCTGGAGACCAAGGCGCTGGAGGAACTCGGCGTCGAGCCGGCGGGTCTGGTCGCCGAGTACGGCCCCGACCAGCCGGTGCCGCCCTCGCCGCCCGCCGAGGGCGAGGAACTGCCCGAGGACCCCGGGCACCCGCGCAACCGGCCGCGCCCGTTCGCGCGCGCCGAGCAGGAGAAGCGGCTCAAGGCGGCCGAGCGGGCCTACCAGCAGCTCGGCAAGGTCAACCCGCTCGCGCTGGAGGAGTTCGCGGCGCTGGAGGAGCGCCACAAGTTCCTCAGCGAGCAGCTGGAGGACCTGAAGAAGACCCGGGCCGACCTGCTCCAGGTGGTGAAGGAGGTCGACGAGCGCGTCGAGCAGGTCTTCACCGAGGCCTACCGGGACACGGCCCGAGAGTTCGAGGGCGTCTTCAGCCGGCTCTTCCCGGGCGGAGACGGACGGCTCGTGCTGACCGACCCGGACAACATGCTCACCACGGGCGTCGACGTCGAGGCCCGGCCGCCCGGCAAAAAGGTCAAGCGGCTCTCCCTGCTCTCCGGTGGCGAGCGGTCACTGACCGCCGTCGCGCTGCTGGTGTCCATCTTCAAGGCCCGGCCCAGCCCGTTCTACGTCATGGACGAGGTCGAGGCCGCCCTCGACGACACCAATCTCCAGCGGCTGATCCGCATCATGCAGGAGCTTCAGGAGGCTTCGCAGCTGATCGTGATCACTCACCAGAAGCGGACGATGGAGGTCGCCGACGCGCTGTACGGCGTCTCCATGCAGGGCGACGGTGTGTCGAAGGTCATCTCGCAGCGGCTCCGCTAGACGGGGCGCGCCCCCCACTGCCCTGACCTGGACCTCCTCGGAAATTCAACTTCTGAACACAAGCTCTTCGCTAGCCTAGATCCGCCCGGCAGAGCGGGCCTATTGACTTCGGCACTTGAAGGCATAGTCTCTGCAGCGTTGCTTTTACCTTCAGGTGTGAGCGGCGTGGACCAGTGCTCTCCGGGTATCTGGAAGCCGAACCGCACCCGGAAGGGCTCGCCCCCCCACCCCCGGCAGCGTTGCCGGTGGCCCGAGGAGTTATTCGTGACCAGCACAGCGCAGGCACCCAAGTCAGGAGCCGGGACGGCTCACCCCGAACATCTGGGGCACGTCATCTTCATCGCGGCGGCGGCCGCGATGGGCGGATTCCTGTTCGGCTACGACAGCTCCGTGATCAACGGCGCCGTGGAGGCCGTCCGGGACCGTTACGACATCGGTTCCGCAGCGCTGGCCCAGGTCATCGCCGTCGCCCTGATCGGCTGTGCGATCGGCGCCGCCACCGCCGGCCGAATAGCGGACCGCATCGGCCGCATCCGCTGCATGCAGATCGCGGCGGTCCTCTTCACCGTCAGCGCCGTCGGCTCCGCGTTGCCCTTCGCGCTGTGGGACCTCGCCCTGTGGCGCATCATCGGCGGCTTCGCCATCGGCATGGCCTCCGTCATCGGCCCCGCCTACATCGCCGAGGTCGCCCCGCCCGCCTACCGTGGCCGGCTCGGCTCCTTCCAGCAGGCGGCCATCGTCGTCGGCATCGCCATCTCGCAGCTGGTCAACTGGGGCCTGCTGAACGCCGCCGGCGGCGACCAGCGCGGCAAGCTGATGGGTCTCGAGGCCTGGCAGGTCATGCTCGGCGTCATGGTCGTCCCGGCCGTCCTGTACGGCCTGCTCTCCTTCGCCATCCCCGAGTCCCCGCGCTTCCTGATCTCTGTCGGCAAGCACGACCGCGCCCGTGAGATCCTCGCCGAGGTCGAGGCCAAGGACGTCGACCTGGACGGACGCGTCGCCGAGATCGAGCACGCCATGAGGAGCGAGCACAAGTCCAGCTTCAAGGACCTGCTCGGCGGCGGCTTCTTCTTCAAGCCGATCGTCTGGATCGGCATCGGCCTGTCGGTCTTCCAGCAGTTCGTCGGCATCAACGTCGCGTTCTACTACTCCTCGACGCTGTGGCAGTCGGTCGGCGTCGACCCGGCGGACTCGTTCTTCTACTCGTTCACGACGTCGATCATCAACATCGTCGGCACCGTGATCGCGATGATCTTCGTGGACCGCATCGGCCGCAAGCCGCTCGCGCTCATCGGTTCGGTCGGCATGGCCGTCGGCCTGGCCCTGGAGGCCTGGGCGTTCTCGTACCACCTGGTCGACGGCAAGCTGCCGAGCACCCAGGGCTGGGTCGCCCTGGTCGCCGCCCATGTGTTCGTCCTCTTCTTCGCCCTGTCCTGGGGCGTGGTCGTCTGGGTCATGCTCGGCGAGATGTTCCCGAACAAGATCCGTGCCGCCGCCCTGGGCGTGGCCGCCGCCGCCCAGTGGGTCGCCAACTGGGCCATCACCGCGAGCTTCCCGTCGCTGGCCGACTGGAACCTCTCCGGCACCTACGTGATCTACACGGTCTTCGCCGCGCTCTCCATCCCGTTCGTCCTGAAGTTCGTGAAGGAGACGAAGGGCAAGGCCCTGGAGGAAATGGGCTGACCGCCCACCCGGACTCGAGGAGAAGGCCCAAGTCCCCGCTGCCTCTCTCCTCGACACCCGTCCGCCGCCCGGCCCGGTCACTGCCCGAGCCGGGCGGCGGCGTGCGTTCTCCCGGCTCTTTCGCCTCCACGGCGGCTCGCGTCTCTGCCGCGCGCTCGCGTCTCTGCGGCGCGCCCGTCCGGCACGCCCGTGCGGGCGTGCCGGAGTACGAGGATCAGCTCTCGAGCCGGGGCAGCACCCGCTCGCAGAACAGGTGCAGACTGCGCCAGCCCTCGTCCAGCGGCATCCCGCCCGCCAGCGGGTGCAGGACGTAGCTGTCCAGGCCGAGGGCCAGGCACTCGTCGGGCGTCACCATGCGGTACACCCCCTCCGCGCGCAGCTCCCGCACCGTCGTGGCCGCGGACCTGACCGCCGAGCGGATGTCGCCGGACTGCCAGGAGGCGTACGTCCGCGCCTCGTGCAGGAAGTGCCCGCCGTACTCGGCCCACGCCCGGTCCGGGTCCTCCACGAGGTGCAGCAGCGGGGTCTCGGCGGCCGGCATCATGGTCCAGCCCTCGGTGCCGTACTCGACGAGCCGCTCCCGGTAGTACGCCTCCAGCCCCGGCAGGTGGGCGCTCGGGAAGAAGGGCAGGCCCAGCCGTGCGGCGCGGCGGGCCGCCGCCTTCGAGGAGCCGCCCACCAGCAGCGGGGGGTGCGGCCGGGTGTACGGACGGGGGGTGAGGCGCACGGTACGGCCGCGATGGCGGAACTCCTCTCCGGTCCACGCCCTCAGCAGGGTCTCGAGAAGTTCGTCCTGAAGCTGTCCGCGCCGCTTCCACTCCACGTCGAAGAGGGCGTACTCCTCGGGCCGGTACCCGATGCCCGCGACGGTGACCAGCCGGCCGCCGCTGAGCAGATCCAGTACGGCGATGTCCTCGGCCAGCCGGAGCGGGTCGTACAGCGGGCCGATGACCGCCGAGACCGTGACCATGAGCCGCCGGGTCGCCCCGAAGACGGCGCCGGCGAAGGCGAACGGCGACGGCAGCCAGTTGTCCGCCACCCCGTGGTGCTCCTCGGTCTGCACGGTGGTGACCCCGTGGTCGTCGGCGTACGCGGCCATCTCCAGGGCCGCCCGGTAGCGCGCGCCGAGCGAGGCGGGGGTCGCGCCGGGCTCGACGAGGTTGAAACGTACGACCGTGACGGCCATCGCAGGGCCCCCTTCACCTTCGCCGGGCGGGTGTGCACGAGGGACCGTAGCTGACGGGCCGTCATACAACCAGGCCTCCGCGCCCCGGAGCCGCCACCGATCGGCCCGCAGGCCGGTCGCGCATACTGGACCCGTTATGGAATTCGTCATCCTTGCTGTAGTCATCGCCGTGGTCCTGCTCGGCGCGCTCGGCGGGCTCATCGTCGGCAGCCGCAGAAAGAAGTCGCTGCCGCCGGCGCCCCCCACGACGCCCGACATCACCGCCCCTCCGGCCGAGCCGCACGTCGGCGACGAGGCCGAGACCCCGCGCGACGAGGAGCGCCGGACGATCGAGGAGGTGGATCTTCCGGAGGCCTCCGCTCCCGTGGCCGTGGAGGAGCCGCCCACGGTCGAAGCGCCCCCGATCGAGATCCCCGAGCCCACCGCCGGCCGTCTGATCCGTCTGCGCGCCCGCCTGTCCCGCTCGCAGAACGCGCTCGGCAAGGGGCTGCTCACCCTGCTGTCCCGCGAGCACCTC
Organism: Streptomyces sp. NPDC046931; assembly: GCF_040644655.1. Lineage (NCBI taxonomy): Bacteria > Bacillati > Actinomycetota > Actinomycetes > Kitasatosporales > Streptomycetaceae > Streptomyces > Streptomyces sp. NPDC046931. Next base: position 48,741 of record NZ_JBEYWX010000011.1, on the reverse strand, counting down.
GACGACGAGACCTGGGAGGAGGTCGAGGACACGCTGCTCACCGCGGACGTCGGTGTGCAGCCCACCCAGGAGCTGGTCGAGCGGCTGCGCGAGCGGGTGAAGGTGCTCGGCACCCGCACCCCCCGGGAGCTGCGCGGACTGCTGCGTGAGGAGCTGCTCACGCTGGTCGGGCCCGACATGGACCGCGCCGTCCGGACGGAGCCCGAGAGCAGCAAGCCGGGCATCGTGATGGTCGTCGGCGTCAACGGCACCGGCAAGACCACCACCACGGGCAAGCTCGCCCGCGTCCTCGTGGCCGACGGCCGCACCGTCGTCCTCGGTGCCGCCGACACCTTCCGTGCCGCCGCCGCCGACCAGCTGCAGACCTGGGGCGAGCGGGTAGGCGCCCACACCGTGCGCGGGCCGGAGGCCGGCGACCCCGCCTCCGTCGCCTTCGACGCGGTGAAGGAGGCCAAGGAGACGGGCTTCGACGTGGTGCTCATCGACACCGCGGGACGCCTGCACACCAAGACCGGCCTCATGGACGAGCTGGGCAAGGTCAAGCGCGTCGTCGAGAAGCATGCACCGCTGGACGAGGTGCTGCTGGTCCTCGACGCCACCACCGGGCAGAACGGCCTGGTCCAGGCGCGCGTCTTCGCCGAGGTCGTGGACATCACCGGCATCGTGCTCACCAAGCTGGACGGAACGGCCAAGGGCGGCATCGTGGTCGCGGTCCAGCGCGAGCTGGGCGTGCCGGTGAAGCTGATCGGTCTGGGCGAGGGCCCCGACGATCTGGCGCCGTTCGATCCGGAGGCGTTCGTTGACGCCCTTATCGGAGAGTGACCACCACCCACCGGTCCCGACGCATGCCGAGAAGCGCCCGCCCCCCGGTGCACGGGGGACGGGCGCTTCTTCTGCTGCTTCCTCTACACGAGTCCTGCTGCTTCCTCCACACGAGATGGGCCCCCGCCGCACGGTGCAGATGCGGCAGGGGCCCTTCGCTGTCGCCGCCCGGCGCCCCCTACGGGGTGTCGGACACCACCTGGGCCCGGGCGCGATGTGCCACGTAGGCCAGCGTGCCGATCAGCAGGCGCGCGGCCGGCGGTGCCGTCGCCGAGTCGAGGGCGGGGGAGCGCAGCCAGCGGACCGGGCCGAGACCGCCGCGGTCCGAGGGTGGCGCCGTGATGTACGTCCCCGGGCCCAGGGCGTGCAGATCGAGGTCCGCGTCGTCCCACCCCATCCGGTACAGCAGCGCGGGAAGCTCGGCCGCGGAGCCGGGAGCGACGAAGAACTGGGCGCGGCCGTCCGGGGTCGCCGTGACCGGGCCGACCGGAATGCCCATGCGTTCCAGCCGGACCAGAGCGTGGCGCCCCGCCGCCTCGGCGACCTCGACCACGTCGAACGCGCGGCCCACGGGCAGCATCACCGCCGCGCCGGGCATCTCGGCCCAGGTCTCGGCCGCCTCGTCGAGCGTCGCACCGGCGCGCACCGCGGGGGCGAAGGACAGGGGATGGGCGCCGGGCGCGGCACAGTCCGTGTCGCCGCAGGAGCACGCCCCCGCGGCCGCCCGCGCGCCGGGCACCACGTGCCAGCCCCACAGGCCCGTGTACTCGGCCACGGCGATCCAGTCCGACGAGCGGCCCCGGCGTCGGGCGCCGGAGCGGATCTCGCGGATACTCCGCGTGCCGCCGATCGTGAAGCCCATGCCCCCTCCAACGGTTTCAGCCGTCCGATGGTTACGCGGTGGAATCGGAAAGTGACTCAGAGTCCGTATCCGGGGCGCGCCCGGTGGTGTACAGGGTGGTGAGTTCCGCAGTGCACGCCGGTGAATACACCGCTCCATCCACTTCCGGCTGTCATGTGTCAAGTGAATCGCGACGGGGTGGCGGTGAGTTCATTCGAAGGGGTGGCGAATGGTGGCGCTTATGGATTCGCCATGGCTGGGCGGGTGATCGTAGGACTACCGTGAGTGCACGAATCCTGGGGACGCACGCACTCGTGGGTATGCCGGAGGCAAGCCGGGTTCCCGTCCGACGGCCGAGAACCGACGGACGCCGGGCTCTGTCCACCGGCATTCTGGTAAGGCTTGGCGCACACAGCGCACAGGTGGATTCAGGGATGGGGGCGTTCCGGTGGGCGGCAACGGCGAAGGCGGTACGAACGCTGACAAGCGCCCCAATGAGCTGCTCGGCTCGTGGTTCGTGCGCAGCGGCTGGTCGAAAGGCGAGCTGGCGCGGCAAGTCAACCGCCGGGCCCGCCAGCTGGGGGCCAACCACATCTCCACGGACACCTCCCGGGTGCGCCGCTGGCTGGACGGGGAGAACCCGCGCGAGCCCATCCCGCGCATCCTTTCGGAGCTGTTCTCCGAGCGCTTCGGCTGTGTGGTCTCCGTCGAGGACCTGGGGCTGCGCACTGCCCACCAGTCACCCTCCGTGTCCGGGATCGACCTTCCCTGGACGGGCCCGCAGACGGTGGCGCTGATCAGCGAGTTCTCGCGCAGCGACCTGATGCTGGCGCGGCGCGGCTTCCTGGGGACCTCGCTGGCCCTGTCCGCGGGCCCGACCCTCATCGAGCCCATGCAGCGCTGGCTCGTGCCCAGCCCCGCAGCCCCCCGCGAACAGCCCGAGCCCACACCGTCCGGGCGGGGCCGCGGCCGGCTGTCCAGGCCCGAGCTCGACCTCCTCGAGACCACCACCGTGATGTTCCGGCGCTGGGACGCCCAGTGCGGGGGCGGCCTGCGGCGCAAGGCCGTCGTCGGCCAGCTGCACGAGGTGACCGACCTCCTCCAGGAACCACAGTCCGAGTCGGCCGCCAAATGCCTCTTCAAAGTCGCCGCCGAGCTGGCCGAGCTGGCGGGCTGGATGAGCTACGACGTGGGACTCCAGCCCACCGCGCAGAAGTACTTCGTCCTCGCGCTGCACGCCGCCAAGGAGGCCGGTGACAAGCCGCTCGGCTCCTACATCCTCTCCAGCATGAGCCGCCAGATGATCCACCTGGGCCGGCCCGACGACGCCCTGGAGCTGATCCACCTCGCCCAGTACGGCAGCCGGGAGTGCGCGAGCCCGCGCACCCAGGCAATGCTGTATGCGATGGAGGCCCGGGCCTACGCGAACATGGGCCAGCCGGGCAAGTGCAAGCGTGCCGTCAGGATGGCCGAGGACACCTTCGCCGACGCACTCGAGTTCGACGAGCCCGAGCCCGACTGGATCCGCTTCTTCTCCGAGGCGGAGCTGCACGCCGAGAACTCCCACTCCTACCGCGACCTCGCCTATGTCGCGGGCCGCAGCCCCACCTACGCCTCCCTCGCCGAGCCGGTGATGCGCAAGGCCGTCGACGGCTTCTCCGAGGACCCCGAGCACCAGCGGTCGTACGCACTCAATCTCATCGGCATGGCCACCGTGCACCTCCTCCAGCGCGAACCGGAACAGAGCGCGGTGCTTGCCAGGCGAGCCATGGAAATCGCCAGAAAAGTGCGGTCCGAGCGGGTCAACACTCGTATTCGAAAGACCGTCGACACCGCCGTGCGCGATTTCGGTGATCTTGCCGAGGTCGTCGAATTGACCGATCACCTCGCCACCCATCTGCCCGAGACCGCCGAGGCCGTCTGACCCCGGGCCCGCCAGAGGGCAAGGGTCCCCACGACCCCGGCCGCGGCCGCCATCCCGAACTGCCCGACTCGGCTCCCCCATGCCAGGTCATCGGATGGCTGTCGCGGCCGGACGCATGCTCTTTCCGCCCGAACGGGCGCGACTCTCGCGGGCCCCGTTGATCGTCCCGGGGCTTCCGCAAATGATGGCCGCGGTGTTCCCGCCGCGATGTCATTCCTCAAAGGTCGCGTCACGGCAACGATCGACCGGGCCGGCATCCGGCAGTTCATCGACGCGTAACACGCCCGGCGCCTTCGTCACTGCGGCGAAACACCGAGGGGCGCCGACCGAAACCGTGCTGCGCCAATCTCATGGCGCATAACCGGCCCACCCCTCACGACCGCACCCGCTCCCAAGGCTTCGCCCGCACGGGGCCGTACCAACCGACGAGGAGACGCCGATGGCACCAGCCATCATGCTTGCGGCGGACGCACCCAAGCTGTCGTCCGCCAACACAGGCTTCATGCTGATCTGTTCCGCCCTGGTGATGCTCATGACCCCGGGCCTGGCCTTCTTCTACGGAGGCATGGTCCGCGTCAAGAGCACCCTGAACATGTTGATGATGAGCTTCATCAGCCTCGGCATCGTCACGATCCTGTGGGTGCTCTACGGCTTCTCCATGGCCTTCGGCACCGACAAGGGCTCGATCGTCGGCTGGACCTCCGACTTCGTCGGCTTCGGCGGCATCGGCAAGACGGACCTCTGGCCCGGCTACACCATCCCGGTCTTCGTCTTCGCCGTCTTCCAGCTGATGTTCGCGATCATCACGCCGGCCCTGATAAGCGGCGCGCTCGCGGACCGTGTGAAGTTCACCGCCTGGTCCCTGTTCCTCGTACTGTGGGTCACGGTCGTGTACTTCCCGGTCGCCCACTGGGTCTGGGGAACCGGCGGCTGGGCCTATGAACTGGGCGTCATCGACTTCGCCGGCGGTACGGCGGTCCACATCAACGCCGGTGCGGCGGCGCTCGGCGTGATCCTCGTCATCGGCAAGCGCGTCGGTTTCAAGAAGGACCCGATGCGCCCGCACAGCCTCCCGCTGGTCATGCTCGGCGCCGGTCTGCTCTGGTTCGGCTGGTTCGGTTTCAACGCCGGCTCCTGGCTCGGCAACGACGACGGCGTCGGCCCGCTGATGTTCGTCAACACCCAGGTCGCCACCGCCGCGGCCATGCTCGCCTGGCTCGCCTACGAGAAGATCCGCCACGGCGCGTTCACCACGCTGGGCGCCGCCTCCGGGGCCGTCGCCGGTCTGGTCGCGATCACCCCGTCCGGTGGCGCGGTCTCCCCGCTCGGCGCGATCGCCGTCGGCGCCATCGCCGGTGTCCTGTGCGCCATGGCCGTCGGCCTGAAGTACAAGTTCGGCTACGACGACTCCCTCGACGTCGTCGGCGTCCACATGGTCGGCGGTATCGCCGGCTCCCTGCTCATCGGCTTCTTCGCCAGCGGCAAGGGCCAGTCGAACGTCAAGGGCCTCTTCTACGGCGGCGACTTCGACCAGCTCTGGAAGCAGTGCGCCGGTGTCTTCGCGGTCCTCGCCTACTCCCTGATCGCCTCCGCGATCCTCGCCTTCCTCCTCGACAAGACCATCGGCATGCGGGTCCCCGAGGACGAGGAGATCTCCGGCATCGACCAGGCCGAGCACGCCGAGACCGCATACGACTTCAGCGGCGCGGGCGGCGGCGTCATCGGCACCGCCACCGCTTCGGCCCCGGCCGCCCCGCAGAGCAGGAAGGTGGACGCATGAAGCTCATCACCGCCGTCGTGAAGCCTCACCGGCTGGACGAGATCAAGGAGGCCCTCCAGGCCTTCGGAGTGCACGGTCTGACGGTCACCGAGGCGAGCGGCTACGGTCGGCAGAGGGGACACACCGAGGTCTACCGGGGCGCCGAGTACACCGTCGACCTCGTCCCCAAGATCCGTATCGAGGTGCTGGCCGAGGACGACGACGCCGAGCAGCTGGTCGACGTCATCGTCAAGGCGGCCCGCACCGGCAAGATCGGAGACGGCAAGGTCTGGTCCATCCCGGTCGAGACGGCCGTCCGGGTCCGGACCGGCGAGCGCGGACCGGACGCGCTGTAAGGCAACGACGGAACAGGAGTCGCCGGGTGGCGAGTACGGACGTACGTACGGAAGCAGAGGGCTCGGGACCCGGCGGCTACGCGGCGGCCCGGCTGCGTCTCCTCACGGAGGAGGCGCGGTCCGGGCCGCCGCGCCGTGCCGCCCTCGCCGAACTGACCGACGGCTGGCTCGCCGAGCTGTTCGGGGCGGGTGCCGAGGGGCTGCGCGGCGCCTCCCTGGTCGCCGTCGGCGGTTACGGCCGCGGTGAGCTGTCCCCGCGCAGCGACCTCGATCTGCTCCTGCTGCACGACGGCGGCGACGGCAAGGCGGTCGCCGCCCTGGCCGACCGCCTCTGGTACCCCGTCTGGGACCTCGGCCTGGCCCTCGACCACTCCGTCCGCACCCCGGCGGAGGCCAGCAGGACCGCGGGCGAGGACCTCAAGGTGCAGCTCGGCCTGCTGGACGCCCGGCATCTCGCGGGCGATCCGGGACTGACCGCGGGCCTGCGCACGGCCGTCCTCGCCGACTGGCGCAACCAGGCGCCGAAGCGGCTCCCCGAGCTACGGGAACTGTGCGCCGAGCGGGCCGCACGCCACGGCGAACTGCAATATCTGCTGGAACCCGACCTCAAGGAGGCGCGGGGCGGGCTGCGCGACGCCACGGCCCTGCGCGCGGTGGCCGCGTCCTGGCTCGCCGACGCCCCCCGTGAGGGGCTCACGGAGGCCCGGCAGGTGCTCCTGGACGTCCGGGACGCGCTGCATCTGACCACCGGGCGCGCCACCGACCGCCTCGGGCTCCAGGAGCAGGACCAGGTCGCCGCCGAGCTCGGCCTGCTGGACGCCGACACGCTGCTGCGCCAGGTGTACGAGGCGGCGCGCGTCATCTCGTACGCCAGCGATGTCACCTGGCGCGAGGTGGGGCGCGTCCTGCGGTCACGCGGCGCCCGGCCCCGGCTGCGCGCCATGCTCGGCGGCAAGCCCGTCGCGGAGCGGTCCCCGCTGGCCGAGGGTGTGGTGGAGCAGGACGGTGAAGTGGTGCTGGCCCGGGCCGCGCGCCCGGAGCGAGACCCCGTACTGCCGCTGCGTGCCGCCGCGGCCGCCGCGCAGGCCGGCCTCCCGCTCTCCCTGCACGCCGTACGGCGCATGGCCGAAACCGCACGCCCCCTGCCCACGCCCTGGCCCGCCGAGGCCCGCGAACAACTGGTGACCCTGCTGGGCTCCGGCCGCCCGACCGTCGACGTCTGGGAGGCCCTGGAGGCCGAAGGACTCATCGCCCGTCTGCTGCCCGACTGGGAGCGCGTGCGCTGTCGCCCGCAGCGCAACGCCGTGCACGTGTGGACGGTCGACCGGCACCTGATCGAGACGGCCGTACGCGCCTCCGAACTGACCCGCCGGGTCGGCCGCCCCGACCTCCTCCTGGTCGCCGCGCTCCTGCACGACATCGGCAAGGGCTGGCCCGGGGACCACTCGGTCGCGGGCGAGATCATCGCCCGGGACGTGGCCGGCCGTATCGGCTTCGACCGCGGCGACGTCGCCGTCCTCGCCACCCTGGTGCGCCACCATCTGCTGCTCGTGGAGACGGCGACGCGGCGCGACCTGGAGGACCCGGCCACCGTGCGCTCGGTCGCCGAGGCCGTGGGCTCGCAGAGCACGCTCGAACTGCTGCACGCGCTGACCGAGGCGGACGCGCTGGCGACCGGACCCGCCGCCTGGTCGTCCTGGCGGGGCGCACTGGTGACCGACCTGGTCAAACGGGTCTCGGCACTGCTGGCCGGCGACGAGCCCGAGGGCCCCCAGGCCGCCGCGCCCACCGCCGAGCAGGAACGGCTCGCCATCGAGGCGTTCCGCACGGGCGGCCCCGTCCTCGCGCTGCGCACACAGACCGAGCCGCCCACCGGCAAACCGGCCGACGGGCCGGAACCCCTCGGCGTGGAACTGCTCGTCGCCGTGCCCGACCAGCCCGGCGTGCTGCCCGCGGTGGCGGGCGTCCTGGCCATGCACCGCCTCACCGTACGCACGGCCGAGCTGCGGACCCTGGAGCTGCCGGACGGCGTCCACGACGGCTCCGTCCTGCTGCTCGACTGGCGGGTCGCGGCGGAGTACGGCTCGCTGCCGCAGGCCGCACGGCTGCGTGCCGACCTCGTACGGGCCCTGGACGGCTCCCTGGACATCGCGGGCCGCCTGGCCGAGCGGGACGCGGCCTACCCCCGCCGCCGGGGCGTGCTGGCGCCCCCGCCGCGCGTGACCGTCGCCCCGGCGGCCTCCCGGCACGCCACGGTGATCGAGGTGCGGGCCCAGGACGTGCCCGGACTGCTGTTCCGGATCGGGCAGGCCCTGGACAAAGCGGGCGTGCGGGTCCGCAGCGCGCATGTGTCGACGCTGGGCTCCAACGCCGTGGACGCCTTCTACGTGACCACCGGGGTGGGCGACCCGCTGCCGGGGGAGGAGGCGCCCTCGGTGGCGCGCACGCTGGAGGAGACGCTGCGAGCGTGAGTTTGCCGACACAGGCCCCCGCCCGCCCGCCACGACGGGCGGGGACGATTTGCTCGCCGGGCCGGATACCCTGGAGGGCAGCCCGAAACGACCCCGACTCCGAGGACCGACGCCGCCGTGTTCGATACCCTCTCCGACCGCCTCAGCGCGACTTTCAAAAGCCTCCGCGGGAAAGGCAGGCTCTCCGAGGCGGACATCGACGCCACCGCGCGCGAGATCCGCATCGCGCTCCTCGAAGCGGACGTGGCGCTGCCGGTGGTCCGGACCTTCATCAAGAACGTCAAGGAACGGGCCCTCGGGGCCGAGGTCTCCCGGGCCCTGAACCCGGCCCAGCAGGTCCTCAAGATCGTCAACGAGGAACTGGTCACGATCCTCGGCGGCGAGACCCGCCGCCTGCGCTTCGCCAAGCAGCCGCCGACCGTGATCATGCTCGCGGGTCTCCAGGGTGCCGGTAAGACCACCCTCGCGGGCAAGCTCGCCAAGTGGCTCAAGGAGCAGGGCCACTCCCCGCTCCTGGTCGCCGCCGACCTCCAGCGCCCCAACGCGGTCAACCAGCTGAGCGTCGTCGCCGAGCGCGCGGGCGTGGCCGTCTACGCGCCCGAGCCGGGCAACGGCGTCGGGGACCCGGTCAAGGTCGCCCGGGACTCCATCGACTTCGCCAGGACCAAGGTCCACGACATCGTGATCGTGGACACCGCCGGCCGCCTCGGCATCGACCAGGAGATGATGCAGCAGGCCGCGGACATCCGCGACGCCGTGCGGCCCGACGAGATCCTGTTCGTCGTCGACGCGATGATCGGTCAGGACGCCGTCAACACCGCGGAGGCCTTCCGCGACGGCGTCGGCTTCGACGGCGTGGTCCTCTCCAAGCTCGACGGCGACGCCCGCGGTGGTGCCGCCCTGTCGATCGCCTCGGTCACCGGCAAGCCGATCATGTTCGCGTCGAACGGCGAGAAGCTCGACGACTTCGACGCCTTCCACCCGGACCGGATGGCCTCCCGCATCCTCGACATGGGTGACCTGCTCACCCTGATCGAGCAGGCGGAGAAGACGTTCAGCCAGGAAGAGGCCGAGAAGATGGCCTCCAAGCTGGCGTCCAAGAAGGGCCAGGACTTCACCCTGGACGACTTCCTGGCCCAGATGGAGCAGGTCAGGAAGATGGGCAGCATCAGCAAGCTGCTCGGCATGCTGCCCGGCATGGGCCAGATCAAGGACCAGATCAACAACCTGGACGAGCGGGAGGTCGACCGCATCGGCGCGATCATCAAGTCGATGACGCCGGGCGAGCGCCAGGACCCGACGATCATCAACGGCTCGCGCCGCGCCCGTATCGCCAAGGGTTCCGGTGTCGAGGTCAGCGCGGTCAAGGGGCTCGTGGAGCGGTTCTTCGAGGCACGCAAGATGATGTCCCGCATGGCGCAGGGCGGTGGGATGCCGGGTATGCCGGGGATCCCGGGGATGGGCGGCGGCCCCGGCCGGGCCAGGAAGCAGCCGAAGAAGGCCAAGGGCAAGCAGCGCTCCGGCAACCCGATGAAGCGCAAGCAGCAGGAGCAGGAGGAGGCCGCGCGCCGCGCCGCAGCGGCCCAGGGCCAGGGCGCCTTCGGCCTGCCGCAGCAGGCCGGTCAGGACTTCGAGCTCCCGGACGAGTTCAAGAAGTTCATGGGCTGACCCGGACTCACCGGGCGGCCCGTACGAAGGCTCCCGCCGTACCGCACCGAGGGCGCCCCCTTCCCGGGGCGCCCTCAGCGCGTGCCGGGGCCTGCCGGGTGCCGTACCGTCCGAGGTATGAGCAACGCCGCGCCACCACGCAAGACCCCCGAGAAACCGTGGCGCACCGAGGGCACGCCGGAGGAACCGTCCAGGTGGCCGGGCGGCAGGAGGATGCGCGGCGGCTGGTGGGGCCTGGTCGTCGCCGCGGTGATCGTCTTCTTCGTCGCCTACGCCACGGTGTCCTACTACAACCGCGGCAACGAGCCGACCATCTCGTACACGGAGTTCAGCAGGCAGATCGGCGACGACAACGTCAAAACGATCTACTCCAAGGGCGACGCGATCCAGGGGCAGCTCAGGCATCCCCAGGCCAAACCCCACGGCGGCGGCAAATACACCAAGTTCAAGACCCAGCGCCCCGCCTTCGCGGACGACAAGCTCTGGCAGAACCTCAGCAAGCACCATGTGACGGTCACCGCCCAGCCCGTGGTGCAGGAGCGGAGCTTCCTGTCCAACCTGCTGCTCTCGCTCGCGCCGCTCGTGATCCTCGTGGCGCTGTGGGTCTTCTTCGCCCGGCGGATCGGGGCCGGTCTCGGCGGCCCGGGCGGCATGCTCGGCCGCAAGGCGCCGCCCAGACCGGTGGAGCTGCGGCCGGGCACCGCGCGCACCACGTTCGCCGACGTGGCCGGGATCGACGAGGTCAAGGGCGAGCTGGACGACGTCGTCGACTTCCTCGAGCACCCCGACGCCTACCGCAGGATGGGCGCGAAGGCGCCGCGCGGCGTGCTGCTCACGGGCCCGCCCGGCACCGGCAAGACGCTGCTGGCGCGGGCGGTGGCGGGCGAGGCAGACGTGCCGTTCTTCTCCGCCTCCGCCTCCGAGTTCATCGAGATGATCGTCGGCGTCGGCGCCTCCCGCGTACGCGAGCTGTTCGCCGAGGCCCGCAAGGTGGCCCCGTCGATCATCTTCATCGACGAGATCGACACGATCGGGCGGGCACGTGGCGCGGGCGCGTCGGTGAGCGGCCACGACGAGCGCGAGCAGACGCTCAACCAGATCCTCACCGAGATGGACGGCTTCTCCGGCTCCGAGGGCGTGATCGTCATCGCGGCGACCAACCGCGCCGACATCCTGGATCCGGCACTGACCCGGCCCGGCCGCTTCGACCGTGTCGTCCACGTCTCCCCGCCGGACCGCGCCGGACGCGAGGCCATCCTCAGGATTCACACCCGGGACATCCCGCTCGCCCCCGATGTGGACCTGGCCCAGGTGGCCCGTACCACTCCCGGCATGACCGGTGCCGAGCTGGCCAACCTCGCCAACGAGGCCGCCCTGCTCGCGGTCAAGCGGAAGCAGGACCGGGTGACCCAGGCCAACTTCTCGGAGGCCCTGGAGAAGGTGCAGCTGGGCGCCGAACGGTCGCTCGTGATGCCGGAGGAGGAGCGCCGCAGGACCGCATACCACGAGAGCGGGCACGCCCTGCTGGGCATGCTGCAACCGGGCGCCGACCCGGTGCGCAAGGTCACCATCGTGCCGCGCGGCCGGGCGCTCGGGGTGACGCTGTCGACCCCCGAGTCCGACAAGTACGCGTACACGGAGGAGTACCTGCGCGGCCGTATCATCGGCGCGCTCGGCGGCATGGCGGCGGAACAGGTCGTCTACCGGGTCATCACCACGGGCTCCGAGAGCGACCTCGAACAGGTCACCAACATCGCCCGCGGCATGGTCGCGCGCTGGGGCATGAGCGAGCGGGTGGGCCGGCTGTCCGCGCTGCCGAGCGACGCCCAGCAGGCGTACGGCCTCGCGGCGGCCCCGCAGACGCTGGATGTGATCGAGATCGAGATGCGGCGCATCGTGGACGAGTGCTACGGGGAGGCCTGCCGCAAACTCCAGGAGCACAGGGGTCAGTTGGACGCGCTGGCCGAGGCGCTGCTGGTCAACGAGACACTGGACGAGGCGGAGGCGTACCGGATCGCCGGCATCCTGCGCGTGAGGAAGGCCGACTGAGCGATCCCGGACCGTCGCCCCCGTCCCGGGCGGTCGCTCCCGGTCCCGGGCCGTCGCTGGTCCTACGGGACGCGTGCGATCAGATAGCGGAACACGTTCGGCATCCACACCGTGCCGTCCGCCCGCCGGTGCGGGTGCAGGGCCTCCGCCAGCTCCTTGCCGACCTGCTCCTGGTCCGTCGCGTCCATCGCCGCGTCGAACAGCCCCGTGGACAGCATCCCCCGTACCGCGCTGTCCAGGTCGGCGTACCCGAACGGGCAGGCGACCCGCCCCGATCCGTCCGGCCGGAGCCCCGAGCGCCGCGCGGTGTCCTCCAGGTCGTCGCGCCCGGCGGGGCGCGGGCGGACCGCATCGCCTCCGGGGTCGGCCGGCTTGGTCGCGACCCGGAGCACCGACACGGTGCTGCACCGTTCCGGCGGACCCCATCCGGCGAGCACCACGGGGGCCCCGCGCCGGGCGAGCGATGCCGCCGCCGCGAGCTGTCCGGCGAGGTCCTCGTCGTCGCCGGCCGCGTATCCGGCCGGGCCGAAGGCGGTCAGCAGGGTGTACGCCCCCTCTCCGGGCGCGGGCGCCGCGTCTTGTGGGCGGCCGTCGACGATCCGTGAGTCCGCACGCGCGCGTGGCCACCGCGCCGCGGGCCGCAGCCGCTCACGGGCGAGCGCCAGCCGTTCGTCCGCGCCGGAGTCGACACCGGTGACCGCGGCGCCCCGGGAGGCGGCCAGCAGGAGGGCGAGGCCCGTACCGCACCCGAGCGCGAGCAGCCGCGTCCCGACGCCCACACCGAGCCGGTCGTAGACGGCCTCGAAGAGCGGGACGAGCATGCGTTCCTGAATCTCGGCCCAGTCACGCGCGCGTGCACGCCGGTCCACGTGGGGAGCCGCCCCCGCGTGGGGGAGGTGCTGCCCCGCGAGCGTAGGTGTCATCGAAAGCGCCCCAATCCGCTGTCGGTTGTCGCTGTGTCCGGTTCCGTGGCCCCCCGTGACATGCGCTCGCACTTTCCCCCGTGCCCCCGTATGTCAGGTAACTCCGCGCCCGTCGTGGCGTCCAGGGGGTGCGGCGCACTCCGTGTGAGCCGTTGGTGCGCCCCAGGTCACCCCCGCTGACAAATGATTCACGGCGCCCGTCATCCGGCCGTACGGGTACGGACCGTGGGAGCGGATGCAGACGGGGATGGACGCCCGCATCAAGGAGACGGGCACCTCTACGAAAACTTCATGCGCGGCGTCCTGGCGATGGACGTCGTCCCCGGCCGCAAGACGGCCAGGGAGCGCTTCGCGGGCGCCGTCAACACCCTCACCCTGGAAGCCAAGATGGGCGACGGCAAGGCCCTGCGGATGGCCGCCAGCCACGAACTGGGCCAGGACTTCGCCAGAGCCTTCAACACGCGGTACCTGTCGAAGGAGGGCCGGCCGGAGCTGCTCTGGCAGACCTCCTGGGGCTCGACGACCCGCATGATCGGCGCCCCGGTGATGGCGCACGGCGACGACGACGGACTGCGTGTTCCGCCGCGCCTCGCGCACATCCTGGTCGTGGTGCTCGCGATCAAGCTCGCGATCAAGGGCGATGACTCGGTTCTGGCCAAGGTCCGTGAGGTCGGCGACCGGCTGAAGGCGGCCGGGCTGCGCGTCCAGGTGGACGACCGCACCGACGCCCCCTTCGGCCGCCGCGCCGTGGACCGGGAGCTCAAGGGCGTGCCCGTCCGCATCGAGACGGGTCCGCGTGACCTGGCCGACGGCACGGCGATGGTGGCCCGCCGCTTCCCCGGGGGGAAGGAGCCGGTGGCGACCGGCCGGCTGGCGAGCCTCCTCCCCGGGATCCTCGAGGAGGACCAGGCCCTGCTGCTCGCGCAGTCCCGCGCGCGCCGCGAGTCCCGGACGGCGGACGTGCCGACGATCGGGGAGGCCATGGAGGGGGCCACCGCCGGAGGCTGGGCGCGCATCCACTGGGCGGTGCTGGGCGAGGACGGCGAGACGAAGCTCGCCGAGCGCCCGGTGACCGTACGGTGTCCGGTGGCCGGGAACGGGCCGGTGCCGGAGGCCGAGGACGACCCGGGTAACGTCGCGGCCGTCACGCGCGCTTACTGAAGTACGGGCAGAAGCGGGAGAGCGACCGAAACGCCTCTTGCGCATCCGCAGTACCCAGCCGCCCCGGCGCGCGGGCCTCGTCTACGCGCCGGGCCGTACGCGTCACTACGCACCGGCTTGGTAGGAGCTGTGAGGCTTCTCCGCAGATCAGCGCACCCGCCCTCGTCAGGACGCATCAGCGGCAACTGACGGGTACGTGCAAATTATTTGGGATGCCCCGGAATAGGAACACGGGAGCCCCCAGGCTCGTTGTCATTACGTGAGCACGACACCACCTGTACTCGCCGCAGAGCTGGCACAGGCGTGGGCCGACATTCAACGGCACCACCCTGAACTGCCGGATCTCGCCGCGCCGGAGTCCCTGATCGGAGAGTCGTCGTCCGCCTGCGGGCACGAACTCTCATTCGAGCGACTGCTTCACGAAGCAGTCCACGGCATCGCCGCCGCCCGCGGAGTACGCGACACCTCCCGCGCCGGCCGCTACCACAACCGCAGATTCCTCGCGATCGCCGAGGAGCTGGGCCTGGACCACCCCGAGGAGCCGCACCCGAGCAGCGGCTTCTCCCTGGTCACGCTCAGCCCCGAGGCGAAGCGGCGCTACCGCCCCACCATGGAGCGGCTCCAGCGCGCGCTGAAGGCCCACTCGGCGGCGACGGCCGCGGACACGGCCCGCAGCTTCCGGGGCCCTGCCGCGCGGCACGGCTCCTCCGGGGGCGGCGTCCGGGTCAAGGCGGTCTGCGACTGCGGCCGCAACGTCCGCGTCGTCCCGTCGGTGCTGGCCCAGGCCCCGATCGTGTGCGGCGGCTGCGGCAAGCCGTTCCGCATCCCCGAGCCGGTGGGGGCCGCGGCGAGCTGAACGGACGGCTGCTCGTGGCAGCCGTGCTCGGCTCCGTCCGCAGCGACGACAGCACCCAGTGAGCGCCGGGTGGCGTGACCCACGCCCGGGGGCCCGGCGCCGGGTGCGCCTTCGGCATGCCCGCACGCGCGCGTGCCCTCGGCCCTCTCGACCCCCTCGGCTCAGACCCCCCGAAGGGTGTGGCAGAATGGCTAGCTGTACTCGACAGCCGCACAGGACCCCTCTCTCCTCCGGCTGACGCGTCCATCGGGCACTCGGGTACCGCAGCCCCACGCGGCCGTCCCGCCGTGCCCCACCACGTCAAATCCAGGAGAACCCACTCCCGTGGCAGTCAAGATCAAGCTGAAGCGTCTGGGCAAGATCCGTTCGCCTCACTACCGCATCGTCGTCGCCGACTCCCGTACCCGCCGTGACGGCCGGGCGATCGAGGAGATCGGCAAGTACCACCCGACGTACAACCCGTCGGTCATCGAGGTCGACGCCGAGCGCGTGGCGTACTGGCTCGGCGTCGGCGCCCAGCCGACCGAGCCCGTGCTCGCCATCCTGAAGAAGACCGGCGACTGGCAGAAGTTCAAGGGCGAGCCCGCCCCGGCGCCGCTGCTCGTGGCCGAGCCCAAGGCCACCCGTCCGTCGTTCGAGGCCCTGAGCGGCGAGGACGAGGGCAAGGGTGAGGCGATCACCCAGAAGAAGAAGGCCGAGAAGAAGGACGAGGCTGCGGCTGAGTCCGCGTCGACCGAGGCCTGAGCATGCTCGAGGAGGCTCTCGAGCACCTCGTGAAGGGCATCGTCGACAACCCTGACGATGTGCAGGTGGCCTCGCGCAACCTGCGCCGCGGGCGAGTGCTCGAGGTCCGGGTCCACCCGGACGACCTCGGCAAGGTGATCGGCCGCAACGGCCGCACCGCACGCGCTCTGCGCACCGTCGTGGGCGCCATCGGCGGCCGCGGTGTCCGCGTCGACCTAGTCGACGTGGACCACGTCCGCTGAACGCAACACAGCACCGGCACGGGCCGGGGAGGGCCACTGGGCCGTCCCCGGCCCGTGGTCGTCACGACAGGAGATCTTCACAAGTGCAGCTGGTAGTCGCACGGATCGGCCGCGCCCACGGCATCAGGGGCGAGGTCACCGTGGAAGTACGTACCGACGAGCCCGAACTCAGGCTCGCGCCCGGCGCCGTGCTCGCCACCGATCCCGCCTCCACGGGGCCGCTCACCATCGCGTCCGGCCGGGTGCACAGCGGCAACCTGCTCCTGCGGTTCGAAGGCGTCGTCGACCGCAACGCCGCCGAAGCGCTCCGCAACACCCTCCTGATCGCCGAGGTCGACCCGGACGAGCTGCCCGAGGGCGAGGACGAGTACTACGACCACCAGCTGATCGACCTCGATGTCGTCACGGGGGACGGCGTGCAGGTGGGCCGCATCACCGAGGTCTCGCACCTGCCCTCACAGGACCTGTTCGTGGTGGAGCGCGCGGACGGCACCGAGGTACTGATCCCGTTCGTCGCGGAGATCGTCACCGAGATCGACCTGGAGCAGCAGCGGGCGGTCATCGACCCGCCGCCCGGGCTGATCGACGACCGGGCCGAGATCGACGTCGTGGGAGACGAGGCGTGATGCGGCTCGACGTCGTCACGATCTTCCCCGAGTACCTGGAACCCCTGAACGTCTCCCTCGTCGGCAAGGCACGCGCGCGGGGACAGCTCGACGTGCACCTGCACGATCTGCGGTCCTGGACGTACGACCGGCACAACACCGTCGACGACACCCCCTACGGCGGCGGTCCCGGCATGGTCATGAAGACCGAGCCCTGGGGTGACGCCCTGGACTGCGTCCTCTCCGACGGCTACGAGTCCGGCTCCCACGCTCCGGCGCTGATCGTCCCCACGCCCAGCGGCCGCCCCTTCACCCAGGAGCTCGCCGTCGAGCTCTCCGAGCGCCCGTGGCTGATCTTCACGCCCGCCCGCTACGAGGGCATCGACCGCCGCGTCATCGACGAGTACGCGACCCGCATACCCGTGTACGAGGTGTCCATCGGCGACTACGTCCTCGCCGGCGGAGAGGCGGCCGTCCTCGTCATCACCGAAGCGGTGGCCCGGCTGCTGCCCGGCGTCCTCGGAAACGCCGACTCCCACCGGGACGACTCCTTCGCGCCCGGCGCCATGGCGAACCTCCTGGAAGGGCCCGTCTACACCAAGCCGCCGGCCTGGCGCGGGCGCGGGATCCCCGACGTGCTGCTCAGCGGCCACCACGGCAGGATCGCCCGCTGGCGCCGGGACGAGGCCCTGAGGCGCACGACGGCCAACCGGCCCGATCTGATCGAGCGTTGCGAACCCTCGGCCTTCGACAAGAAGGACCGCGAGATGCTCTCCATCCTGGGCTGGGCACCGGATTCGGAAGGCGCAGCGCACGGCCGATTTTGGCGCAGGACCGGGACCGTGGAAGAATAGGCGGCTGTTGTCCGAGGTCCGGCGTGCGCCCCTGCCACGGGGGGATACGACGCCCGCCCCGACCCGGTCGGCGACTTCTTACCGAAAAACTACCTTCCGTCGATGACCTGTGGCATCGGCGAAGAAAGCAGACGAAATGTCTCACCTGCTCGACTCCGTCGACGCCACGTCGCTGCGCACCGACCTCCCGGCGTTCCGCCCCGGTGACACCGTCAACGTCCACGTCCGCGTCATCGAGGGCAACCGCTCCCGTGTGCAGCAGTTCAAGGGCGTAGTGATCCGCCGCCAGGGCTCCGGTGTGCGCGAGACCTTCACGGTCCGCAAGGTCTCCTTCTCCGTCGGCGTCGAGCGCACGTTCCCGGTGCACACCCCGATCGTCGAGAAGATCGAGCTCGTCACCAGGGGCGACGTGCGCCGCGCCAAGCTGTACTACCTGCGTGAGCTGCGCGGCAAGGCGGCGAAGATCAAGGAGAAGCGCGAGAACTGAGCGCCTCCCGGGGTCCCTGCCGGGGCCGGATAGCATCTGGCCCCGATGGACACCGAGACACAGCACACGGAGCGCGACCGCTCCTCCAGCCCCCGAGACCCCGAGGAGACCTCGGACACATCGGGTGCGGAGGGCCGGTCGCGCTTCGCGTCGGTGTCCCGGATCGCCGGCCGGCTGCCCGGCGGACGGATCACCCTGGCCGTCCTTATCTGTCTGCTCTTCCTGCTCACCCTCAGCACCTGGGTCGTACAGCCCTTCGACATTCCCAGCGGTTCGATGGAACGCGGATTGAGGGTTGGGGACCGCGTGCTCGTAAATAAGTTGGCGTACCGTTTCGGATCGAAACCGCAGCGGGGAGACGTCGTCGTGTTCGACGGCACCGGATACTTCGGGAACGCCGACTACATCAAGCGGGTAGTCGGTGTGGGGGGAGACCATGTGGTCTGCTGCGACAGGGAGGGGAGGCTCGACGTGAACGGCCGGTCGGTCGACGAGTCGGCGTTTCTTTACCCGGGGAACAGCCCGTCCGACGTCCCCTTCGACGTCGTCGTGCCCGCCGGCACCCTCTTCGTGCTCGGCGACCACCGCAGCGACTCCAGTGACTCCCGTGACCACCTGGGCTCCCCGGGCGGCGGCATGATCCCGCTCGGCGCCGTGATCGGCAGGGCCGACTGGGTGGTCTGGCCGGCTGCGGACCTCCGGCGCCTGCCCCGCCCCGGCGCCTACGCGCGCGTACCCGCCGCGGCGGCCGGCGCGCCGGAGAAGGCGGACGGTGTCCATGGGTAACCGCGGCAAGCCGCGCGGCCTGCCGGCCGACACCGCCACACAGAATCTCCTGCCCACCGGCGCACGGCGCGCCGCCGGCAGCGGCCCCACCGGGCGCAGCCGCGCCGAGCGGCGCAAGCTCCAGCGCAAGGTCAAGCGCAAGAGAAGGCGTTCCGCGGCCAAGGAGATACCGCTCCTGGTCGGCGTCGCCGTCCTCATAGCGCTGGTCCTGAAGACCTTCCTGCTGCAGGCCTTCGTGATCCCGTCCGGCTCGATGGAGAACACGATCCAGATCGGCGACCGCGTCCTTGTGGACAAGTTCACCCCATGGTTCGGCTCCAAGCCGCAGCGTGGCGACGTCGTCGTCTTCCGGGACCCCGGGAACTGGCTTGCGGGCGAGAAGACGACCAAGAAGAACGACCCGGTCGTCGTCAAGCAGATCAAGGAAGGGCTCACCTGGATCGGCCTGCTGCCCTCCGACAACGACAAGGACCTCATCAAGCGGGTCGTCGCGGTCGGCGGAGACACCGTCAAATGCTGTGACGCGCAAGGCCGCGTCACCGTCAACGGCATGCCCCTCAACGAGCCGTACATTCACCCGGGAAACAAACCTTCGGACTTCGCCTTCTCCATGACCGTGCCCCCGGGCCGTCTGTGGGTCATGGGCGATCACCGGGCCAACTCGGCCGACTCGCGCTACCACCGCACCGAGAAGTACGGCGGTACCGTCTCGGAGAAGTCCGTCGTCGGCCGCGCCATGGTCATCGCCTGGCCCATAGGGCACTGGACACGTCTGAGGGAACCAGACACTTACGCGTCCGTGCCGAGCGGGTCGACCACCGCGCTCGGTCCGTCGCATAGGGTGGCCTCCGCGGATCGATACGGATTGATCCCCCTCCCGAGCCCTGCGGAACTCCCGCTCGTTATGGGAGTGGTGGGCCTGCGCCGACTCAGGCGCCGGCGGCGGTACGGAGTGAGGAGTGGATGTGGGGGATTTGGCGGTCGGAGCACGGTCTGGGCACGAAGGCCCCGAAGAGAGGCCGCAACGACCCGACGACGCGGCTTCCCCGGCCTCGCCCGACCACACCGGCTCCGGGAGTGACCCATCGGACGACGGTGTCACCCAGGGCGGCGGCGGACAGACGGGCCAGCCGCCGAAGCAGCGCTCCTTCTGGAAGGAACTTCCGCTCCTCATCGGTATCGCGCTGGTCCTCGCGCTGCTGATCAAGACGTTCCTGGTGCAGGCGTTCTCGATTCCCTCGGACTCGATGCAGAACACCCTCCAGCAGGGCGACCGCGTCCTCGTGGACAAGCTGACCCCCTGGTTCGGCTCCCAGCCCACCCGCGGCGAGGTCGTCGTCTTCCACGACCCGGACAACTGGCTGGCGGGCGAGCCCACCACGACTCCGAACGCCCTCCAGACGGCCCTGAGCTGGATCGGCCTGATGCCGTCCGCGGAGGAGAAGGACCTCATCAAGCGGGTGATCGGGGTCGCCGGCGACACCATCGAGTGCAGGAACACCGGCCCCCTGATCGTCAACGGCAAGCCGCTCAACGAGCCGTATGTGTACCCGGGCAACACCCCGTGCAGCGTCGACGACCAGGGTGGCCAGTTCAAGGTCACGGTTCCCCAGGGCAGAATCTGGGTCATGGGCGACCACCGGCAGAACTCGCTGGACTCCCGCTATCACCAGCAGGACAGGTACCAGGGCTTCGTGCCGGTGGGGAACGTCGTGGGCCGCGCCGTCGTCGTCGCCTGGCCGCCCACCCGCTGGAACACGCTGCCGATCCCGGACACCTTCGAGCAGGGCCTGGACGTGACGGCCCCCGCCGCACTCGGCCTGACGGGCGCCCTCCCGCTGGTCCTGTGGCGCAGGCGCCGCCTCACCGCGCGCCTTACCGCCGGAAACCCTCGGGTTCCCGGGGGCGGTACCGCCGGGTAGGGTGCCGTCCCAGATCGCCGATCTTCCGTGGCCTTGGACGGCCGCGGGGGTCGATTCTCCGACCTGGGGAGCACTGGGATGAGCGGGACTGGTCGAACCGGCCGTACGGAAGAGGGCCGCGGACGGCTCGGCAGCACGCTGTCGGGGCTGGCCGTGGCCCTCGGCTGTGTGCTCTTCCTCGGCGGGTTCGTCTGGGGCGCGATCGTCTACAAGCCGTACACCGTGCCGACCGACTCCATGTCGCCCACCATCGCCGCCGGTGACCGGGTGCTGGCCCAGCGCGTGGACGGAGCCGACGTCAAGCGCGGCGACGTCGTCGTCTTCCGGGAGAAGAGCTGGGGCGACATGCCCCTGGTCAAGCGGGTCGTGGCCGTCGGCGGCGACACCGTCGCCTGCTGCACCGACGGCCGGCTGACCGTCGACGGCAAGGAGATCCACGAGTCGTACCTGGCCAAGGGCCAGGCCGCGGAGTTCCGGAACATCCCCACGATCACCGTCCCGAAGGACCGGCTGTTCATGCTCGGCGACGAGCGCAGCGGCTCCCTGGACTCCACGGCCCACCTGACGGAGGCCTTCAGCGGCACGGTGGAGCGCGAGGCGGTGGACGCCCGCGTGGACGCCGTGGTGTGGCCCATGAACGGCATGCTGGCCCGCCCGGCCGGCTTCCAGGAACTGGGCCCGCTCTCCTCTCCGGGGCCGCTGCGGCTGATCCTCGGCACGATCGCGGCGGGCGCGGTGCTGGTGATGGCGGGCGGCGCGTACGGTCCGATCGCCCGCCGCGCGGCCCGCAAGCGCGCCGGCGCCGTACGGACGGAGCCGGCCGGTGTCCGCTGAGGCGCCGCAGCCCCTCTCCTCCCCGGACGGCCCTGACGGCCCTGACGGCCCTGACGGCCCTGACGGCCCTGACGGCCCTGACGGCCCTGACGGCCCTGACGGCCCTGACGGCCCTGACGG